>NZ_CP108568.1:6687500-7005000 GCF_036010485.1 Streptomyces sp. NBC_01198 | reverse complement strand
TCGGCGGCGATGACCACGGACTTCTCGGTGCTCCGGAAGTCGTCGGCGCCCATCGTGGCGACGTTGGTCCTCGACTCGGGGGTCCAGGCGCCCATCCGGTGCGGGTGTGCCTTGGCGTAGTTCTTCACCGACGCGGGGGCGCGACGGTCGGAGTTGCCCTCGCGGAGCACCGGGTTGACGGCGCTGCCCTTGATCCGGTCGTAGCGGGCGCGCACGTCGCGGTCCTGGTCGCTCTTCGCGTCGTCCGGGTAGTCGGGCAGCGCGTAGCCCTGCTGCTGGAGCTCGGCGACGGCCGCCTTGAGCTGCGGGATCGACGCCGAGACGTTCGGCAGCTTGATGATGTTCGCGCCGGGGGTGCCGGCCAGCCGGCCCAGCTCGGCCAGCGCGTCGTCGATCCGCTGGCCCTCCTCCAGGTAGTCGGGGAAGGCGGCGATGATCCGGCCGGCCAGCGAGATGTCACGGCTCTCGACCGTGACGCCGGCCGTCGAGGCGTAGGCCTCGATCACCGGCAGGAACGAATACGTCGCCAGGGCCGGCGCCTCGTCGGTGTGCGTATAGATGATGGTCGAGTCAGCCACCGGTTACTCCGCTCCAGTTTCCAGCATTGCGAACATTGCTTGATATCAAGATATCCCGTGCCCGTCGGGACTCCGACGACGGGGCGCGTATCCGGGGTCCGGCGGACGGCCTAACCCCGCGCGCCGCGGGCGGCGGCTCGTGTTTCGGTGGTGCAGCAGTCACATACCGAGACGGTGCAGAACCGAACGAGCCACAGCCGGCCGTGACGGCCGGCGGGAAGCGGTAGCCATGGCGAAACGTGCACGGGGCTCGGCGCTGATCGGGGAGATGGCGGCGGAATTCGCCGGCACGATGATCCTGATCCTGATCGGCGTCGGCGTAGTGGCCCAGGTGGTCGCGGGCGGTGCCCTGACCGACCCCAAGGGCGGTCTCGGCGACCACGACTCCATCTCCTGGGCCTGGGGCCTGGGCGTCACCCTGGGCGTCTACGTCGCCGCCAGACTCAGCGGTGCCCACCTCAATCCCGCAGTGACGCTGACGCTGGCGACCTTCAAGGGCTTCTCCTGGCAGAAGGTGGTGCCCTACTGGATCGCCCAGTTCCTCGGGGCCTTCGTCGCCGCGCTGATCGTGCGGTGGAACTACACCGAGATCCTGGGCCACGCCGACCCGGGCCACACCATCAAGACGCAGACGGTCTTCGCCACCTTGCCAGGCAACGGCTCGCTGACCGCCGGGGTGCACGAGTGGGGTGCCTTCCGCGACCAGGTGATCGGCACCGCGATCCTGCTGATGCTGGTCCTGGCGGTCACCGACGTGCTCAACACCCCGCCCGGCGCCAACCTGGGCGCCTTCATCGTCGGCCTGATCGTGGTGGCGATCGGCATGGCCTACGGCGCCAACGCCGGCTACGCCATCAACCCGGCCCGTGACCTCGGCCCCCGGCTGGCCAGCTACATCACCGGCTACCACACGGCCTGGCGAGATCAATGGGGCAATCTCTACTTCTGGGTGCCGGTCTTCGGGCCGTTCGCCGGCGGTCTGATCGGCGGCGCGATCTACAAGATCTTCGTCGGGCGCTTCCTGCCCACCGCCGAGCCGGAGCCGGCCGGCCGGGTACCCGCCTCGGACTGAGGCGGAGCGGCGGAGCTGTCCCGGACCACGAGGCTGGTGGACAGCTCCACCCGCAGGACGTCGGGGGTCTGGCCCTGGACGAGCTGGAGCAGCATGTCGGCAGCCGCGGCGCCCATTTCGGCGAGCGGCTGCCGCACTGTGGTCAGCGGCGGCGGGGACCAGCGGGCCTGCGGCAGGTCGTCGAAACCGACGACGCTCAGGTCGTCGGGCACCCGCAGGCCGAACTGCCTGGCCGCCTCGTACACGCCCAGCGCCATCTGGTCGCTGGCGGCGAAGACCGCGGTCGGCGGGTGCGCGCCGCCGAGCAGCGCCGAGCCCAGGGTGAAGCCGGACTCGTGCGAGAAGTCCCCCACCCGCACCAGGTCGTCGTCCACCTCGATGCCGGCCGACTCCAGGGCGGCGCGGTAGCCGTCCAGCCTGGCCCGGCTGCACAGCAGCGCGGGCGGCCCGGTGATCGTGCCGATCCTGCGGTGCCCGAGCGAGAGCAGGTGCAGCACCGCGCTGCGGCCGCCGGCCCAGTTGGTCGCGCCGATCGTCGGGATGTCGAAGGTGGGCACCCCCGCCGGGTCGATGACCACCAGCGGCATGCCCAGCCTGCGCAGTTCGGCGTTCAGCTGCGGGGCGGGCTCGGAGGTGACCAGGATCGCCCCGTCGGAGTTGCGCGACCGCACCCCGATCAGCCACTGCTGCGCGGACGCCGCCTGGTGGTGCACGGCGGAGACCACCGCGCCGACCCCCGCGGCATGGGCGACCTTCTCCACGCCGCGCAGGATCTCCACCGCCCAGGGGCTGTCGAGGTCGTTGAACACCAGGTCGATCAGGTTGGCCCGGTTCGCGGTGCCGGCCGCTCTGCGCCGGTAGCCGTGCTCGGCCAGCAGATCCTCGATGCGGCTGCGGGTCGCGGCCGCCACGTCGCTGCGCCCGTTGAGCACCCGGGAGACCGTCGGCAGTGACACCCCGGCTGCCCGGGCGATGTCGGCGATCGTGACCCGGCCTGCGCGGTCTGACGCCACCGGTGCCTCCTGTCGCAGTGGGCTCCCAGCATAGGCAGCGCGCCCGCCCGGCGGTGGCGGCGGCGCACCTTTCCGCCACCGTGCGCGGGCAGGGTTGACGCGGCCGCCCGGCGCTTCTAACGTCTCTCGAAACTTCCGGATGAAGGGCGCAAGTTTCGAAAGGTCGGGTGACTCGCTGCGCCGCGCACCGCTCGCAGCGCGCCGGACCGGGCCGCGCGCCCGGGCAGCGGCGCCGATCCGACGCGTCACCTCACCCAAGGACACGCACGACAGATGACCGTCACCGCGAACAATCCCGTGCTGCCCGGCTGCTTCCCCGACCCCTCGGTGTGCCGGGTGGGGCAGGACTACTTCCTCGCCTCCTCCTCCTTCGCCTACTTCCCCGGCATCCCGCTGCACCACAGCAGGGACCTGGCCCACTGGCGGCCGATCGGCCACGCCGTGGACCGCGCCGGGCAACTGGACCTCGGCGGGGTGCGCGCGGACGGCGGCCTCTACGCGCCCACGCTCCGCCACACCGCGGGGCGCTTCCACCTGGTGTGCACCCTGGTCGACGGGCTCGGCACCGCAGGCAACTTCCTGCTCTCCGCGGACGATCCGGCCGGCGACTGGTCGGACCCGGTGTGGCTGCCCGAGGCTCCCGGCTTCGACCCGTCGCTGTTCTTCGACGACGACGGCTCGGCGTATCTGCTCGGCGCCCGGGAGCTGCCGGGCACCGGTGGCCGCACCGAGATCTGGATGCGCGGCTTCGACCTGGCGACCGGCGCGCTGACCGGCCCCGACCGGGTGCTCTTCCGCGGCGCGCTGCTCGACGCCCGCTGGGCGGAGGGGCCGCACCTCTACCGGCACGACGGCTGGTACGTGCTGCTGCTCGCCGAGGGCGGCACCGAGCACGGGCACGCGGTCACCGTGGCCCGCAGCCGGCAGGTCACCGGGCCGTACGAGAACCACCCGGGCAATCCGGTGCTCACCCACCGGCACCTGGGGCTCGGCCACCCGGTCTCCGGCGTCGGGCACGCCGACCTGGTGGAGACGCCCGGCGGCGACTGGTACGCGCTGCTGCTGGCCTCCCGGATGTACGGCGGCCGGCACGCCAACCTGGGCCGCGAGACCCATCTGGCCCGGGTGGAGTGGGAGCAGGGCTGGCCGGTCCTCAACCCCGGCGAGGGGCGGCTGACCGCGCACACGCAGGTCGCGCTGCCCGCCCACCCCTGGCCGGCGGCCGACCCGGTGGACCACTTCGACGCCACCGAGCTGGGCGCCGGCTGGAATCTGCTGCGCGGCCCGGCGACGGAGGCGTACAGCCTGAGCGAGCGGCCCGGCCACCTGCGGCTGCGGCTGCTGCCGCGGACGCTGTCCGAGCAGAGCACCCAGGCCTTCGTGGGACGCCGCCAGCAGCACATCGACTTCGCCGCGGAGACCGCCCTCGACTTCACCCCCGGCGCGCCCGGCGAGGCCGCGGGCCTGGCGGTGCTGCAGTCCCCCGGGGCCCACATCACGCTGCTGGTGACGACGGCCGAGGACGGCGGCACCGTCGCCCGGCTGACCGCGCGCGACGCGTGCGCCGACACGGTACGCGCCGAACTGCCCGTCCAGCCGGGGCCGTTGCGGCTCGGAGTGCGGGCCACCGGGCAGGACTACACCTTCTCGTGCAGCCAGTCCCCCGCGGGCTCGCGGGACCTGGGCACCGTCGACGGCCGCTTCCTCAGCAGCCAGGTCGCCGGCGGCTTCACCGGTGTCTACCTCGGCCCGTACGCGACGGGACCGGCGGGCGGCAGCGGCCACGCCGACTACGACTGGTTCCGCTACGGACCCACGAGCTGACCTCCGCCGCGGTCAGGAGAGCCGGTCGACCGCGGCGGCGAAGAGCGCGGGACAGCGGGCCGCCGCCGGGACGATACGGCGGGCGGACCACGGGCGGCTGCGCAGCCACAGCAGCGAGCCGGTGAGCAGCCGGTAGTCGCGCGAGGCCTGCCGCCACGCGCGCTCGTAGTCCTGCGGCCGGTCGGCCAGCACGCAGCGCACCAGCTGCTCGGCCGCGGCCAGCGCGACCGCGATGCCCTCGCCGGTCAGCGCGTCGACGTAGCCGGCGGCGTCGCCGACCAGCAGCACCCGGCCGGCCACCCGGGTACGGACCCGCTGCCGCATCGGGCCCGCCCCGCGCGCGGGCGTCACCGCGTCGGCGGACAGCCGCTCCAGCAGCCGTGGGAAGGCAGCCAGTTGGCCGGCGAAGGGCGCCCGGTCACCGGTCAGCACGGCGACGCCCACCAGCTGCGGCCCGAGCGGGGTGACGTACGCCTCGGCACGCGGCGACCAGTGCACCTCGACGCAGTCGGTCCACGGCGGGACGGCGAAGTGCCGGCGCAGCCCGTAGCGGGCCGGCCGCGGATCGGGTCCGGCGCCGAGCCGCAGCCCGCGCCTGATCGGCGAGTGCAGGCCGTCCGCCGCGGCCAGATAGCGGGCGGTGATCCCGGCCGCGGTGACCGTCCCGCCGTCCTGCCGGAGACCGTCGACCCGCAACGGCAGCACCGGCACGCCCAGTTCGGCCGCGGTGGCGGCGAGCGCGGCATGCAGTTCGGTACGCCTGACCCCGCGCCCGGGTCCTGCCCGGAAGCGGGCCTCCGCCCGGTACCGCTCGTCGACGTAACGGATGCCATGCAGCGGCGAGCCCCCGAGGGTGACGCCGAGCGCTGCCAGCGAGCGGACGGCGGAGGGCATCAGTCCCTCGCCGCAGGCCTTGTCGACCGGCCCGGGGCGCGGCTCCACGACCACCACGTCGAGCCCGGCCCTGGCGGCGCGGATCGCGGTGGCGAGCCCGGCGGGACCGCCGCCCGCGACCAGCAGGTCGATCACGCGGCCGCCACGCCGAGCGCGGCCTTCTCGCAGCGCAGGCGCACCGACAGCAGCTTGGCGTTGGCCGCGGTGAAGCACAGCGCGGTGATCCACGCCCCGTGCGCCAGCGGCAGGGCCGCGCCCTCCACCACCACCGCCAGGTAGTTGGGATGCCGCATCAGCCGGTACGGACCGCGGTCCACCAGCGGCAGCCCGGGAACGACGATCACCCGGGTGTTCCAGCGCGGGCCGAGCACGGCGACGCACCACCAGCGCAGCAGCATCGCGGCCACCACGAGCGCGAGCATCGGCCAGCCCAGCGCCGCCACGAACGGCCGCTGCCCGTAGTGCACTTCGGCCAGGCAGCCGGCCAGCAGCCCGGTGTGCAGCAGCACCATCACCGGATAGTGGCCGCCACCGTGCTCCGTGCCGCCGCGTTCGTAGCTCCAGGCGGCGTTGCGGCGGGCGGTGTTCAGCTCGATGAGCCGCTCGAAGGCGACCAGCAGGACAAGCAGGGTGTAAGGAGGCATCAGAGGGCACCTACCAGCGCAGGAGGACGAGTTCGGAACAGAAGCCGGGGCCCATGGCCATCAGCAGCCCCGGGCTGCCCGGCAACGGGGGGTCGGCGGCCAGCGTGTCGCGCAGGATGTGCAGCACCGAGGCGGACGAGAGGTTGCCGACCTCGGCGAGCGAACGCCAGGTCGCCTCCAGCGCCCTGGCCGGCAGTTGCAGCGTCTCGCGCACCGCCTCCAGCACCTTCGGGCCGCCCGGGTGGCACACCCAGCCGGTCACGTCCTGCGGCTTGAGATCGTGGTCGGCCAGGAACTCCCTTACCTCGGGGCCGAGATGGCTGCGGACCAGGTCGGGCAGGTCGCTGCCCAGCACGATACGGAAGCCGTTGTCGCCGATGTCCCAGCCCAGAAGGTGCTCGGTCTGCGGATACAGCCGGCTGCGGGTCGCCACCACCTCGGGCCCCGCCGCGGCGCGGTCCCGGCCGACCGCCACGACCGCGGCGGCGCCGTCGCCGAACAGCGAGCCGGCCACGACGTTGGCCGTCGAGCTGTCGTCGCGCTGCAGCGTCAGCGAGCACAGCTCCACCGAGAGCAGGACGGCGACGCCCTGCGGGCGGGCCTCCAGGTAGTCGTGCAGCCGCGCCAGACCCGCGGCCCCGGCCACGCACCCCAGGCCGAACACCGGGACCCGCTTCACGTCGGGCCGCAGCCCGAGCCGGCCGGCGATCCTCGCCTCGATGGAGGGTGCGGCGATGCCGGTGACCGAGGTGAAGATGACCAGGTCCACCTCGTCGGACCGCACGCCGGCCGCGGCCAGCGCGCCGGTGATCGCCTCCTCGCCCAGGTCCTGGGCGGCCGCGATGAAGCAGTCGTTGGCCTCGCCGAAGCCGTGCAGTGTCGCGTAGCGCTCCAGGGGCAGCGCGAGCCGGCGCGTGCGCACGGCGGAGGCGGCGTGCACCCGCTCCAGCACCCCGCGCGCCACCGGGGAGGCCGCCCCCAGCCCTGCGAGTGCCTCGGTGATCTCGTGCTGCTCGTACCGATACGGCGGAAGCACCGCATGCACGCCGCCGATTCGCGTCATTGACGCATCATATGTACGACATGAGCTATTCCCTCCGGGGTTGTGCCGGTGTGTCGCCGGGCGTCGCTTGGCCCGATCCCCGGGTCGCCCCCCCCGGGGGGAGGGGGTGCCACTTGCCGTGGCCTTGCTGCCTTCCCCGCGTCGTGGTTGCGCGCGCCGTTCCTCGCGGCCCTCAGGTCGTGCCACTTGCGGTGGTCGTGTCGCCTTCCCGGCGTCGTGGCCTAGTGCGGCGTTGCTTGCGGCCCTCAGGGAGTGGCACTTGCTGTCGTGGCTTGGTGCGGCGTTGCTCGTGGCGCTGAGGGGGTGGCTGCCGTCACTCGGGTGGGGGATGTGCGGGCATGGGGGTGGGCCTAGCGTGGGGGGTGTGAGAGGTCGCGGCGTGGTGAGGGCGTGTCATCCCGAGCCCACCGTCGCGGTCACCGTGCTGGTGACCGCGCTCGCCGCCGCGTCCGGGCGTAGTCCCGCCGCGTGCGCGGTGCTCGGCGCAGCCGTGTTGTGCGGGCAGTTGTCGATCGGCTGGTGCAATGACCTGGTGGACGCCGGCCGGGACACCGCGGCGGGCCGCACGGACAAGCCGCTGGCCGCGGGGACGGCGGGCGGTGGCGCGGTCGCGGCGGCCGCGGTCAGCGCGCTCACCGCGTGCGTCGTGCTGTCGCTGGCCGCGGGGCGCTCGGCCGGGGCGGCCCATCTCACCGGCGTGGCGGCGGCCTGGGCGTACAACCTCGGGGTGAAGCGCACAGCGGCCTCCTGGGTGCCGTACGCGCTGGCGTTCGGGCTGCTCCCGGCGTTCGTCACGCTGGGTCTGCCCGGCCGCCCGTGGCCGCCCGGCTGGGCCATGGCCGCGGGCGCCCTGCTCGGCGTGGGCGCCCACTTCACCAATGTGCTGCCGGACATCGACGCGGACCTGGCCGCGGGCGTGCGCGGCCTGCCGCAGCGGCTGGGCCCGCGGCGTACCCGCGTCCTGGCCCCGCTGCCGCTGCTCGCCGCGTCCGCGGTGCTGGTGGTCGGGCCGCCGGGGCCGGTCGGGCGGGCCGGCTGGGCCGCGCTGCTGGTGACCGCGGGGCTCGCGGCGGCGACCACCGCCGCGACGTCGCAGGGCGCCCGCGCGGGCAGCCGGCTGCCGTTCCTGGCCACGCTCGCGATGGCGGTGACCGCCGTGGGGCTGCTGGTGCTGCACGGCGGCTCGCTGGCCCCCGCCTGAGCCGCCGCGTCAGCTCAGGTGCCGCCGCCGGTGGTGCTCCCGCAGGTCCACGGCCATGAGGACGGCCGCGGTGACGACCGTCACCAGCTGGGCGACGGCGACGACCTTCTTCTCGGTGTACCAGATCGGTTCGTACATGTTGGGCAGCGGCCCGAAGTCGCCCACGTTGACGTAGCGGTAGACGACGAGCAGCGCGAAGCCGCCCGCGGCGACCAGCCAGCCGAAGGCGTCGCTGACGAAGCGGCGCCAGACCAGGATCAGCAGCGCGGCGAGCGCCGAGAGCGCGGCCTCGGCGCGGAAGAGGTCGCCCTGGCCGAAGGTGGCGGTCACCACGTCGTACCGCGGGGCGAGGTCGGCGTGCACGTAGGCGTCGACCCCGAGTCCCGCCGCGGCAAGCACCCGGACAGTCCAGACCGCCGTACGCATCTGCATGACGGCTCCTTCGCGTCGTCGTCGGTCATGGTCACGGCGTCAGCCGACGGTCAGGGTGCCCTTCATGAAGGGGTGGATCGTGCAGGTGTACGGGTAGGTCCCGGCCTTCGCGGGCACGGTGAAGGTCACCGTCCGGCCGGCCGCGATGTCGCCGGTGTCGAACGCCTTCGCGCCGCTCGCGGTCACCGTGTGGGGGGTCGAGTCGCTGTTGGTGACGGTCACCACGGTGCCCGGCTTCACGGTGAGCGTCGCGGGGTCGAAGGCGAAGTTCTTGATGTCGATGCGCGCGGCACCGCCGCCCGTGGCGGGTGAGGACGCCGGCGGTGACGCGCTCGTCGTCGATCCTGACCCGCCGGAGTCCGAGTCGGAGCACGCGGTGAGTGCCAGCAGCAGGCTCGCCGCGCTCAGCACGCCCAGCGACCGCGTCATGGGACCGCGCACCGCACCAGCCATGGCCACCTCGCCCGTCGTGGGCGCCCGGACGGCCGCCTCCACCGCCACCCTCCGCCCCGCACGCGCGCGCCGCCCGCCGCAGCGGCCGCTCGGGGGACGTTTTCACGCCAACGGCTGCGCTTCGGTGGGCGGCGCGGGGGCTACCGGAGCAGCGCTGCCGCGGGATCGGGGACCTGGGGTCAGAAGCCGTACGACTCCAGTACGTACGCGCATTCCGTATAGATGTATCCGCCCTTGAACTGGTGGGTGTCGGCGATGGGCGTCGCGGAGTCGGCGTCGTCGATGGGCTTCTGCATGATGTACGACGTCCCGGCGGGCACGTGGAGTGTCCGCTTGGCGTAGTGCTTGCCGGTGTCCTTGCACGCGAGGCTCTGCCCCAGCGAGTCGCTGGAGTAGCGCGAGCAACTGCTGCAGCCCTTGAGGGTGAAGCTGCCGGTGACCGGTCCGGTGTAGAGGATCTCCACCGCGTCGGGGCTGTCGTTGGTGAAGGTCACGCTGATGGAGCCGCCGCTGCCCGTTCCCGGCACCTTCTTGCCCGCGGCGGGCACCTTCGTCGCGATCTCCGCGGCGATGGCCATCTTGAGCGCGAGCGGGCGGTGCTTGTCGTGCGGGTACTTCTCGGTGAAGCCGTTCAGCGTGGTGAGCGCCTCGTCGAAACTGCCGCTCTTGTACTGCGAGAGGCCGCAGTTGTACGTGCCGGTCTGCACGTAGCCGTCAGCCCGGCGGGAGTCCGCGCTCAGGGCGTCGGCGACGCCCGCCTTGTCGCCGGGCAGGGCCGCGGCGGCCGCGCCGAGCGCGCGCAGCTTGTCGGTGGTGCCGCACGGGTCGCTGCCGCCCAGGCCCTTCGCGGTGGTGTCGATGTTCGCCTTGACCGCCGGCTCCACCTTGGCGGCCTGCGGCGAGGTGGGGAAGGTGGTGAGCAGTTCGCCGAGCTTCCCGCCGTCGGACGCCGAGCCGGACGCGGAGTCCGGCGCGGAGTCGGTCAGCTCGGTGGTGCCGCACTCGTAGAGCGAGGTCGCGAGCCGGTCGTCGGGCCAGCCGGCCAGCGAGCCGAGCGTCTTGCGGTCCATGTGCTGCGGCACCGTCCGCAGGTACTGCAGCGGCTCTATCGCGTCGCAGAACTTCTTCTGGTCGTACGGCGTGCCCACCGCCGTGTAGAAGGCCTGCAGGCGGTCGGGCACCTTCTTCGCGGCCTTGGAGTCCGGGTGCTTGCTGTCGAGGTCCTGGTAGGAGCCGAGCGCCGAGCTGTAGTCGGACTTGGCGTCCGCGAAGGGCCGGGCCTTCGCCGCCTGCACCAGGTGGTCGGCCTTGTCGAGCCGGTCGAGCAGCATCTGCTGGGTGGCGTCGTCCTTGGCACCGTCGTAGTAGACGACCGCGCCGGCGGGCACCGCGAGCAGCACCAGGCCGAGCAGCAGCGCCAGCGGCGCCTGCGGCGGGAAGGACAGCCGGGTGCGCAGGCCACGCAGCGCGCCGTGCACGGCGGTCAGCACCAGGAAGACCAGGTAGGCGACCAGCACCCCGCCGGACACGCCGTCGGGGTCGGCGGGCAGCGCGCTCACCAGGAAGACGCCGGTGCCGATCAGGGCCACCGCGAACGCGATCCAGCGGCGGGTGAGCAGGTAGCCGATGCCGAGGCCGCTGAGGTTGAGCACGCCCACGGCGGCCGCGCGCAGCGGGTCGGCCGGCTCGCGCGGCACCGGCGGTGCGGCGGGCATCGGCGGCGGCCCGAACGGCGGCGGCGGCGGAAAGCCGCCGGCGCCCGGTGGCGGGGGCGGCGGGTAGCCGCCGTCCGGCGGCGGAGGCGGGCCGAAGCTCCCTCCGCCGTGACCGCTGTTCCCGCCCTGTTGACCCCAGCTCATAGCAACCCCCCGAGACATCGTCCCCACCCATGGATACGCGCGTGGGACGGCCGTGCCGTCCGCGCGAAGGCCCATTTATATCTGATGCACGGACGGGCGTGTCGGTTGCGTCCGAGCAGCCGGAGATGCGGTGTCTTTACGGGGGTTGCCCCGTGCGCCGGTGTCGCGCCTCTCCCGCCCCGGCGGTCCCGCAGGGGCGCGGCCAGCCGCGACGGCGCAAAGGAGCAACGCCACCGCAAGTGGCAACCACCCAGGGGCGCGGGGAACTGCGCGACAGGCCACCGGGCGGGGGAAGGTCCCGGGGCGGGGGGCCGGGGCAGGGCGGGGGGGAGCCTCAGGAAGGCGCCGCCAGCATGTGGAGGCGCAGCGCCAGCTGGAGTTCGAGCGCGCGCTCGGGGTCGTTCCAGTCGGGCCCGAGCAGCGCCTGGATCCGGTCCAGCCGCTGCACCACCGTGTTCACGTGCAGATGCAGCTCGTCCTTCGTCCGCGTCAGCGTGCCCCCGCACGCGAAGTACGCCCCGAGCGTGCGGACCAGCTCCGTACCGCGCCTGGCGTCGTATTCGAGCAGCGGCCCGAGCGTCGCGGTGACGAAGGACGTGACGTCCCGTTCGTTGCCCAGCAGCACGCCGAGAAAGCCGAGTTCGGCCGCGCCGGCCCCGTCCCCGACGCGGCCGAGCGCGCACAGCGCCCGCAGGCACCGCACCGCTTCCGCGTGGGCGTCGGCGAGGGCCTGCGGTCCGGACGCGGGGCCGGCGGCGGCGACCGTGACGGGGGCGCCGAGCAGGTGGGTGAGCTGGCCGGCCGCGGCCCGGGCGACGGCGCCGGGCGCGGCGCCGTCGTGCGGGAGCAGCAGCACCACCGTGCCCGAGCGTTCCGCGCTGATGCCGTCGCTGCCGAACAGGTAGCGGACCGCGGCCCCGGCCAGCCGGTCGTGGGAGCCGGGCGCCGCGCCCTGCGCGACCAGGACCAGGCACGGCCGGCTGAGGTCGACGCCCAGCCGTCTGCCGCGCACGACCAGGCCGACCGGGTCGCGCCCCGGCGCGGTCAGCAGGTCGGTGACCAGTTCGCCGCGCACCCGGTTCTCGGTCTCGGCGACGGAGCGGCTGAGCAGCAGCAGGAGCGCGGTGACGACGCCGGCCCGCTCGAACAGCCGGCGGTCGGAGTCGTCGAGCCGGCCGCGCCCGTGCAGCACCATGCTGCCGAGCAACTCCTGGCCGGCGAGGACCGCGCAGCTCCAGCGCCCTTCACGGAGCTCGGCCCGTGCGGTGGGCGCGGACGGCCCGTCGGCGGCGGCGGGCGGTCCTGGCACGGGCGGCGGGCCGGCGTCGAAGGGGGCGCCGCCGCGGCCGACCGCGGCGAGGGTGCGGCCATCCGGGTCGTGGATGGTGATGGCGCCGTCGAGCAGTTCGGCCACGGCCGCGGCCACCTCCGACAGGTCGCCGCCCCGCAGGACCAGGTCGGTGAGCCGGTCGTGCGCCTCCTCGGCGCGCTGCATCGCGGCGGCGTGCTCCTGGATGACGGCGCCGGCCTGCGCGAGGTCGGTGATGGCCCTGGCGGTGTCGATCGCGATGGCGGCGTGCGCGGCCAGCGAGCACAGCAGCGCCACCTCGTCGGGCGAGAACGGCCGCGGGGTGCGGTCGGCCGCGAAGAGCACGCCGATCACCTCGCCACCGGCGGGAGCACCACCGCCGGACCCACCACCGCCGGACCCACCACCGCGGGAAGCACCACCGCCGGACCCGCCACCGGCGGTGCCGCCGCGGGCGCCGAGCAGCAGCGGCACCCCGAGGATGCCGACCAGCCCCTCGTCGAGCACGCCCTCGTCGATGGAGCCGGTGTGCCGGAACCGCTCGTCGGTGCGGTAGTCGGGAGTGGCGTAAGGCCGGGAGGTCTGCGCGACGAGCCCGCCGAGGCCGTCGCCGTCGCCGAGCCGCAGGGTCTGGAAGAGCGGGGACACCGACCCGTCGGTGACGCGCATGTAGGTGTCGCCGGCCTCCTCGTCCCGCAGCGTCAGATACGCGGTGTCGGTGCCGAGCAGCATCCGGGCCCGGCGGACGATCGACTGCAGGACCGCGTCCACGTCGCGCAGCGCCGCGAGGTCGCCCGCGGTGTCGAAGAGCGCGGCCAGTTCCGACTCCCGGCGGCGGTGCTGGCGCAGGGTGCCGCGGACCCGCAGCGCCGTGGTGGTGGCCTGCTCCAGCTCCGCCAGGTCCGCGGCGCCCGCCCCGTGCGCCCTGGCCAGCGCGGTGAGCGCGCCGTACGCCTCCGCGGGCGCGTCCTCCGCGATGAGTTCGAGCAGCCGGCGCAGCGGACGGGCGATCGGGGCGGGGCTTTCTGCCATGAGGGGTCATCCAATCACCTGGCCGCGCGGCGTCCCAGACCTCGTACGCCACCGGATGCGCACGGGAACCGCGGGTCCCGGCGGCCCCGTGCGGGGTCAGTGCGCGGTCCAGCCGCCGTCCAGCGGCAGCGAGGTGCCGGTGATGTAGCCGGTGTGCGGGGAGCACAGCCACAGCGCGGCGGCGGCGACCTCGGCGGGTTCGATGAGCCGCTTGATCGCGGTGCGGTCCAGCATCACCTGCGCGACGACATCGGCTTCCGGGATGCCGTGCGCCAGCGCCTGGGTGGCGATCTGGTCCTCGACCAGCCGGGTGCGGACGTAGCCGGGGCTGACGCAGTTGCTGGTCACGCCGAACTCCGCACCTTCCAGGGCCACGGTCTTGCTGAGGCCTTCGAGTCCGTGCTTGGCGACGACGTAGGCGGACTTGAACGGGCTGGCGCGCAGGCCGTGCACGGAGGAGATGTTGACCACCCGGCCCCAGCCGCGGGCGTACATGTGGGGCAGGTTCCTGCGCAGGATGCGGAAGGGCGCCTCGACCATCACCTTCTGGATCAGGGTGAAGCGGTCCGGCGGGAACTCGTGGACGGGGGCGATGTGCTGCAGGCCCGCGTTGTTGACGACGATGTCGGCGTCGGCGGGCAGCGCGTCGACCGCGCCGGGGTCGGAGAGGTCGGCGACCAGGCAGATCCCGCCGGTCAGCGCCGCCGCCTCCTTGGCGCCCGCCGCGTCCTTGTCCACGACGTAGACGGTGGCGCCCGCCGCGGCGAAGGCCACCGCGCAGGCCCGGCCGATCCCGGCGGCGGCCCCGGTGACCAGGGCGGTGCGGCCGGCGAGGAACGGACCGCCGGCCGCTGCCGCGGCGGTGGCGTCGGCCGGTGGCGCGGCGGGGACCTGGTCCTGGCCGGGGCGCTGGGTGCTCTCCATGGCGGCCACGCTAGGAACGTTGCCGTACAGCGCACACGTGTCCTGCGCCCATACTTCCCCGGCCCGGGGTGGCGTCCGCACCCATGTCGCGGCGGCCGCCGGCCGGGCGGGCGGGGCGGTAGCCGCGCCGCCGCCCCGCAATGGCCGTGCGCGCCACTTCCGGCGCGCGGGCATGGGGGTCCGTCACGTGTCTGCGGCCTGGTCGCGGTCCTACCGTCCAACGCCAAAAGGATCCCCCCATAGGAGTGCGCCATGAACAGCTCTCCGCTCCCCCGCCCCGCGCCGGGAGCCGCCCGCGGGCCCGGCAGCGTCCGCCGCAGGATCGCCGTCGCGGTGACGGGCGTGCTCGCCCTGGTCGCCGCCTGCCGGGGCGCCGTCGCCGGCGCCGCGCCGGCCGCCGCGGCGGGCCTGACCCAGGTCACCTCCTTCGGCTCGAACCCGGGCAACCTCGCCATGTACGAGTACGCGCCCGCCGGGCTGCCGACCGGGGCGCCGGTGGTGGTCGCGCTGCACGGCTGCTCGCAGTCCGCGAGCGACTACTTCTCCCACTCCGGCTGGCAGAAGTACGCCGACCTGTGGGGCTTCGCCCTGGTCCTGCCGCAGACCAGCGCGTCCAACAACTCGCTGTCCTGCTTCAGCTGGTTCGACCCGGCCAAGGACACCCGTGGCAAGGGCGAGGCGGCCTCGGTCGTCTCGATGGTGTCGCACGCGGTGGCGCAGTACGGCTCGAACAGCCGGCGGGTCTACGTCACCGGCCTGTCCGCGGGCGGCGGCATGACCGCCGATCTGCTCGCCGACTACCCGGACGTCTTCGTCGGCGGCGCGGTCGACTCGGGGCTCCCCGCGCAGTGCGCCACCTCGCAGACCGCCGCCTCCACCTGCCAGTACGGCAGCCTCAACCTGACGCCGGCCCAGCTCGGCGACAAGGTACGGGCCTCCTACCCCGGCTACGCGGGCCCCTGGCCCCGGGTGGCGATCTGGCAGGGCGCCTCGGACTACACCGTCCAGCCGGTCAACGGAACCGAGTTGCGCGACCAGTGGACGAACGTGTGGGGCATCGGGCAGACCGCGTCGTCCACCCAGTCGCTGCCCGGCGGCACCACGCTCAGCGTCTACAACGACTCCTCGGGCGCGCCGGCGGTGCAGCTCTACCAGATCGCCGGGATGGGCCACGGGCTCGCGGTGGACCCGGGTTCCGGCACCGAGCAGTGCGGCACGGCGGGCTCGTACTACCTGGACACCATCTGCTCCAGCTACTACACCGCGCGCTTCTGGGGTCTCGACGGCTCGACCCCGCCCGGTGGTGGTGGCGGCGCCCTGCCGGCGCCCGCCGGGCTCACCGTCTCCGGCACCACCGGCAGCACCGTCTCGCTGAGCTGGACCGCGGTCTCCGGCGCGGCCTCCTACCGGGTCTACCGCGGCGGCACGCAGGTGGGTTCGCCCACCGCGACCTCCTACACCGACACCGGCCTGACCGCGGGCACGGCGTACAGCTACACCGTCGCCGCCGTCGACTCCGCGGGCACCGCGGGCCCGGCCTCGGGTGCGGTCGCCGCGACCACCACCGGGTCGGACAGCGGCGGCACGGGCCAGTGCTTCACCGACAACAACTACAACCAGGTGGTGGCAGGCCGCGCCCACCAGAGCGGCGGCTACACCTACGCCGACGGGTCCAACCAGAACATGGGCCTGTGGAACCTGTTCACCACGCACACGCTCAAGCAGACCGGCACGGACTACTACGTGATCGCGGACGGCGGCTGCTGACGGCGGACGGCCACAGGCCGCGCGGGCCGGGCCGTCCGCGACGCCGCGGGCCGGGCCGGAGGTGTCAGGCCCGGCCCAGCACCAGCCCGGCCCGCGGGCTGCCGTCCTCGCGGCGGCCGAAGTCGTCGAGCGCGTGGAGCGCCACGTCGAAGCCGGCCGCCGCGAGGTCGTCCCGCACCGCGGAGTACGGGAAGGTGCGGTAGTACATGACGAAGGGCGGGCGCCACACCGCGTTGCGCACCCGCATGGCGCCGTCGAAGCCGGCCGCCGCCCAGTACCAGGGCGAGGTGACGGGCGGCGGGGCGCCGATCGGGAAGGCGAACAGGCCGCCGGGGCGCAGCGCCCGGCGCACCTGGGCGAACAGCCCGGGCCGCTCGGCGGGCAGGAAGTGCCCGAAGGCGCCGAAGCTCACCACCAGGTCGAAGGCCCCGTCGAAGGGCAGCGCGCGGGCGTCGGCCCGTACCCACCGCGGCCGCGGCCCGCCGGCCGGCACCGCCGTCGTACGGGCCCTCGCCAGCATGCCGGCGCTGAAGTCGACGCCGGTCAGGCGCTTTCTGCACAGCGGTGCGAGTGCCCGCAGGCCCGCGCCCGTACCGCAGCACAGGTCGAGCCCGGCGTCGAAGGGGCCGAGCGGCGCCAGGGCGGCGGCTGTCGCGTCGAGGAAGCGGTCCGGGGTGCGGAACGGCGTGTGGTCGAAGGTCGGGGCGAGCAGGTCGTAGCCGCGGTCGACGGACGACAGCGCCTGGACGGCCAGTTCGCGCAGGGTGGGCCCCTCGGGTGAGAACACAACGTCAGAATAGGCCGGGTCCGGTGCACGCCGGGGTGGCAGAGCGCCCCCGGGTGGGGAGCGCACCGCCGTGGGAGCGCTCCCATTGCCCCGGGTTCCGGCACCGCGCCGGCCGGGGCCCGAAGGCTCAGGTCAGGGCCGGTGTGCGCGGGGCGCCCGAAAATTCCCGGGCCGGGTGTGCGCTTTCCCTCATCGGGATGAAACGGAATCGTCATTCCTGATCCCTTATCCTGGGCTTCCGGAATGATCGTTCCGTTTCATCTTGCGAAGGAGTTCCATGGCGTCCGAGACCCGGCGCACACACCACCAGGTCACGTTCGCGGTCCTTGCGGCGGGCGTGAGCGCGTACGCGCTGCTCCAGTCCCTGGTCACCCCGGTGCTGCCGACGATCCAGGCCGACCTGCACACCAACCAGAACACCGTGACCTGGGTGCTGACCGCCTACCTGCTGTCCGCCTCGATATTCACGCCGATCATGGGCCGGGTAGGCGACATGATCGGCAAGGAGCGCGTCTTCGTCGCGACCCTCGGCGCCCTGGCCGTGGGGTCGCTGCTCGCAGCGCTGGCCACCAACGTCACGGTGATGATCATCGCCCGGGCCATCCAGGGCATCGGCGGCGGTGTGCTGCCGCTGGCCTTCGGCATCATCCGCGACGAGTTCCCACGCGAGAAGCTGAACGGCGCGGTCGGCCTGATCGCCTCGATCCTGGCGGTCGGCGGCGGCCTGGGCATCGTGCTTGCGGGACCGATCGTCAACGCGCTCGACTACCACTGGCTGTTCTGGCTGCCGATGATCCTGACCCTGGTGTCGGCGATCGCGGCCCACTTCTTCGTCCCCGAGTCGCCGGTCCGCACGGCGGGCAGGATCAGCTGGGCGCCCGCGGTCCTGCTGTCCGCCTGGCTGGTGGCCCTGCTCGTCGCGCTCAGCGAGGCCCCGGTGTGGGGCTGGGGCTCCGGCAAGGTGATCGGCCTGATCGCGGCGGCCGTCGTGCTCGCGGTGGCCTGGGTGCTCGTCGAGCTGCGGGCCGCCACTCCGCTGATCGACATGAAGATGATGGCCCGGCCCGCGGTGTGGACGAACAACCTGGTGGCGCTGCTGGTCGGCGTCGGGATGTACGCGGTCTTCGCCTTCCTGCCGGAGTTCGTGCAGACCCCGAAGTCCACCGGATACGGCTTCGGCGCCAGCATCACCCAGTCCGGGCTGATCCTGCTGCCGATGTCTGCCACGATGTTCCTGGTCGGGCTCGGCGCGAACGGCCTCGCCAACCGCATCGGCGGCAAGAAGGTCGTCCTGATGGGCTCGCTGATCGGCGCCGCCTCGATGGCGCTGCTGGCCTTCGCGCACACCAGCAGCTGGGAGCTGTACCTGGCCACCGCCATCATGGGCGCGGGCTTCGGACTGACCTTCGCCGCGATGTCCAGCCTGATCGTCAGTGCGGTCCCGGCCGCGCAGACCGGTGTGGCCAGCGGTATGAACGCCAACATCCGCACCATCGGCGGCTCCATCGGTGCCGCGCTGATGGCCAGCGTCGTCACCGCGAGCCCGGCCGCCGACGGCCTGCCGCGGGAGGCCGGCTACACCCACGGCTTCGCCATGCTGGGCGCCGCCATGGTGATCGCGGCCATCGCGGCGACGCTGATCCCGGTCGGCCGTCGCACCAGCCGGATCGATTTCGCCGACGAGCCGCAGCATCCGGAGCTGGCGATGGTTCCCGGGGGTACCGTCGTGGGTGACAAACCGGAATGAGCCTTGGGGCGGCGGGCACCCGGCGGAAGTGAGTGAGCGGCGATGACACGACACGCGCACCCGAAGGCGGTGGCGCCGGCACCGGCGCCGCCGCCCGGCCAGGACCCGGCCGGCAAGCCGCTGCGACGGGACGCGGTACGCAACCAGCAGCTGGTCATCGAGGCGGCCCGTGAGGTGCTCTCGGAGTTCGGCACCGACGCGAGCATGGAGCTGATCGCCTCGCGGGCCGGCGTGGGCGTCGGCACGGTGTACCGGCGCTTCCCCAACAAGGAGGCGCTGGTCGACGAGATCGCCGGCCGGATGCTGCGCGAGCTGACCGAGGTGGCGCGCAGATCCCTCGCCCTGCCGGACGGCAGGGGCCTGGAGAGGTTCCTGCGGGTCATCGGCCGCTCGCTGGCCGAGCACCGCGGCTACGCCGACAAGCTGGTCACCCAGTCCAAGGCGTCCTGCGTCGAGCAGTTGCGCGACCGGGTCAGCCAACTGCTGGTCCAGGCGCAGGAGTCGGGACGGGTCGCGCCCGGCGTCGAGCTGGGCGACATCATGGCGCTGATCTGGGGCCTGCGCGGCATCGTGGAGACCAGCGGCGCCGTCGTACCGAACGCCTGGCAACGGCAGTTGGACATCCAGCTGGCGGGCTTGCGGGACGTCGCCGTTCCGCCGGACAGCCCCCCGGCGGTGACGCGCGAGCAGTTGCGGCAGATCGGCGCCGGAGGCGCGGCCCGCGAGGGCTGACGTCCCGCCGCGGTACGGGAGTCGGCGGCGGCGCGACGCGCGGCCATGCACAGCAATCCCAATATTCACTTCAAGTGGTCTGGTCCTCAGCGGACCCGGCACGGCATAGTGGGTCGAGCATGATCGACGACCGCCCGGCGACCGGACGATCCGCGGTGGCCCGGGGCGCCGCGGTGATCCGGACCGACCCCCGTCCGCGGTGTCGCGCGCCGAACACCCGGCGCGCGGCCGCGGCGGTCAGGGGGCCTTCCGGCATCGCACCGGCGCAACATGCCGGTGCGATGCCGCGGCATCCACCCGGTGGCCGTGGACACTCCGCCGACACCTCAGGCCCGCGGTCCGCGCCGGACATACCGCGGCCCCGACGCGGTGCGCCGGGGCCGAGTCGCTCAGCAGGTGCGCCGCGTCAGCCCTGGCGGGCCTTCGAGCGCGGGTCCTTGCGGTTGATCACGTAGACCTTGCCGCGCCGGCGCACGATCTGGGCGCCCGGGCGGTTCTTCAGCGACCGCAGGGAATTGCGTACTTTCATGGGGGCGCCTTTCTCTTCGTGTGCTCGTCATACTCTTCCTGCACGCTTGACAACGGCGGCGGCCCGGTATTCATTCCACCGCGCCGCCCGTACGGAGGAGACGGCATGAGCGACGCATCACAGCCCCCGCAGGAGGAGCCGGACTTCTCGCCCGGTTTCTCCAGCCCGGACTTCTCCAGCCCCGATTTCAGCGGCCCCGACTCCTCGATAGGCGACTACACCCCGCCCGACTACGTCGTCCCGCCCTTCGAAGGCCCCGACTACGAGGCGGAGGGCGCCGACGACCTCGTCCCTGACGAGATCGGCTTCACCAAGCCCGGTTTTTCCAGCCCGGACTTCACCACACCGGGGGCGATGGGGGAATAGCCGCCGCCGGACGGCCCGCACGGCCGGCGGAAAAGATCTCGCGCCGGGGGGACTCGCGGTGTTGACTGCGGCGGACGATCCAGCACCCCCACCCCGCGGAGCCACAGCTTGCCTCTGACACGACGCACCGACCTGGCCGTACGCCCGATCACCGGGCCGGAGGAGCTCGGCCTGTTCTCCCGGCTGCCCTACGTCCTGAACGGCGAGCTGGCCGACGACCTCGCAGCCGGGCGCCGCCGCCCGGAGTGGATGTGGGTTGCGCTGCGCGGCGACCGCCTGCTGGCCCGGGCGGCGTGGTGGGGACGCGCCGGCGACGGCGTCCCCCTCTACCTCGACGTGCTGGACATCGAGGACGACGCCGGGGACCCGGAGCGGCTGGAGGTGGCCGAGCACCTGGTGCGCACGGCGACGGCGGCGGTCCTTCCCGGCGCTGCCAGGCCGGAGTACACCCGTTTCCTGCCGCCCGACTGGCGGGACCACGGCGCCACCCGGCAGGCCGTCGAGGACCGGATGGCCGTACTGGAGCGGACCGGCGCCCGGCTCCTCGTGGAGCGGCTGCGGCTGGAATGGCGTCCGGGCACCGCGATCCCCGCCCTCGCGGGGAGGCTCGCCTTCCGGCCGGTGCGGGACGACGAGGAGATCGTCGCCCTGATGACCGCGGTGCTGGAGAACACGCTCGACGCCCACAGCCTCGACGCGCTCGCCACCGCCGGACCCCGCGAGGCGGCGGCCGCCCACTTCGAGGACGAGCTCGCCCGCTACGCCAGCCCGCGCGCCTGGTGGCTGGTCGCGACACTGCCGGACGGCGCCCCCGTCGGCTTCGTCATCCCGGCCAGGAACGCCTACCACCCGATCATCGCCTACATCGGCGTCCTCCCCGCCCATCGCGGCCACGGCTACATCGACGACCTGCTGGCCGAGGGCACCCGCGTCCTCGCCGCCCAGGACGCGCCGCGGATCCGCGCGTCCACCGACCTCGGCAACGCCCCGATGGCCCGCGCCTTCGCCCGCGCCGGCTACGTCACCTTCGAGCGCATGATCAGCATGATCTGGTCCTGACCGCGCCCCGCTGCCCGGCGGCCGGGCAGGGCGGGTCAGACCGGCCCGAGGGCGCCGGCGGCGGCGCGGGTGACGGCGGCGGCGAGGGCGGCCAGCGGCGGGGAGTCGAGCTTCCACTGCTGCCAGTAGAGCGGCACGTCCATGGCCTGGTCCGGGGCGAGGTCGACCAGGGCGCCGGCCGCGCGGTAGGGGGCGGCCTGCGCGTCGGGGACCATCCCCCAGCCCAGGCCGGCGGCGACGGCGGCCGTGAAGGACTCGGAGGCGGGAACGTAATGCCGTGCCTGGCCGGTCGTGGGGCGGCCGGGGGCGAGGCGGCGCAGGAAGCCGTCCTGGATGTCGTCCTTGCGGTCGAAGACCACCATGGTCGCGGCGGGCAGCAGCTCGGCCAGCGGGCCGCCCGACAGGTGCCGGGCGGCGAAGGCGGGGGTCGCGCAGGCGCGGTAGGTCATCCGGCCGAGCGGGCGTACGGAGCAGCCCTGCACGGGCTCGGGCGAGGAGGTGACCGCGGCCATCACCCGTCCCTGGCGCAGCAGCAGCGCGGTGTGGTCCTGGTCGTCGCGGTGCAGGTCGAAGCAGGCGTCCAGGCGGCCGGCAGCCTCGGCCAGCGCGGGCAGGAACCAGGTGGCGAGGGAGTCCGCGTTGACGGCGACCGGCACCGTCATCGGTCCCGACCCGCCGGTCAGGCCGATCTCCGCGGCCGCGTCCTGCTCCAGCCGGGCCAGCTGCCGCCCGAACCGGACCACGACCTCGCCCGAGGGTGTCGGCCGCACCGGCTTGGACCGCAGCAGCAGGACCCGCCCGGTGCGCTGCTCCAGCGCCTTGACCCGCTGGCTGACCGCGGACGGCGTCACGTGGAGCCGCGCGGCCGCCGCTTCGAAGGTGCCCTCGTCCACCGCGGCGAGCAGCGTACGTACCTGGTCAAGCGGCAGGCCGGTCGTCGTCATCACAACAGCTAATGTTAGTGAAGAAACCTTAGCTGGACTGCGCGCACCGGACTTTCCTAACCTCGGTCCATGAACACGGCTCTCCTCGCGGCCCTGGCCGGCCTCGGCACCGGCCTGTCGCTGATCGTGGCGATCGGCGCGCAGAACGCCTTCGTCCTGCGCCAGGGCATCCGCCGCGAGCACGTGGCCGCGGTGGTCGCGATCTGCGCGCTGTCCGACGCGGCGCTGATCTCCGTCGGGGTCAGCGGAGTGGGCTCGGTGGTCAGGGCGTGGCCCTCGGCGGTCACCGTCACCGGCTGGATCGGCGGCGCCTTCCTGGTCTCGTACGGCGTGCTGGCCGCCCGCCGGGCGCTGCGGCCGGAGCGGCTTGAGGCGGCGGGCAGCGCCGGCGGCTCGCTGCGGGCCGCGGTGGTCACCTGCCTGGCGATGACCTGGCTCAACCCGCACGTCTACCTCGACACCGTGCTGCTGCTCGGCTCCGTCGCCAACGGCTACGGCGGCTCGCGCTGGCCGTTCGGCGCCGGGGCGGCGGCCGGCAGCGTGCTGTGGTTCAGCGGCCTCGGCTTCGGCGCCAGGCTGCTGCAGCGGCCGTTCTCCCGGCCGGGGTCGTGGCGGGTGCTGGACGTCGTCATCGCGTGCACGATGGTCACCCTCGGGGTGCTGATGGTGGCCCGCGCTTGAGCCGCCGCCGTACCGCGCCAGCGGGTCAGGTCAGCCGCGCGGCTGACCACACGCGGCCCCGCGAGATGGGCCGGAAGCCGATCACGGCCGCGTCGTCGCGGCGGTCGGCGGCCGCGGCCAGCAGCCGCTCGCACAGCGCGGCAAGCGGCAAACCCGCCACCCGGGCCTGCTCGGCGTGCCCGGCCAGCGCGGCCATGCCCTCGGTCAGATCGGTACCGGGCACCTCGATCAGGCCGTCGGTGTAGAGCAGCAGCGTGTCGCCGGGATGCAGTTCCAGGTGCCGGGTGGTGCGGGCCATCCAGGGCGCCACGCACAGCGGCAGGTCGGGGCCGTCGCCTTCGAGGAAGCGCGGCGGCTCGGTCGCCGAGAGCAGCAGCGGCGGCGGATGCCCGGCATTCGACCACGAAGCGTGCCAGCGGCCGCCGGGCCGCGGCTCCAGCCGGGCGTGCACGGCGGTGACCAGCGGCGCGATGGCCAGGCCTTCCGCGACCCGGTCCAACCGGGCCAGGCACTCCCCCGCGGTGTTCTGGCCCGACCGGTCGAAGACGATGACCCGCAGCATGCTGCGCAGCTGGCTCATCGCGGTCGCCGCCTCCAGGTCGTGGCCGGCGATGTCGCCGATCGAGAGGGTGACCGAACCGTCGGGCAGCAGCAGCGAGTCGTACCAGTCGCCGCCGATCTCCGCGGTGGTGCTGGCGGGCTGGTACTGCGCGGCCAGCTCGGCGCCGACCACCTCGGGGGTGGGGGTGAGCAGGGCGCGCTGCAGGGTCAGCGCCGTGTGGCGGGTGCGCTGGAGCTCCATGGCCTGCCGCAGCGGGTCGCGCACCTCCTGCACGACCTCGCCGAACATCTGCAGGTCGGCCGGGCCCGGCGGCGGGCTGTCGGCGCAGCCGGCGGCGACGGCGAAGGCGACGACCGCCGCGTCGATCACGATCGGCACCATGGTGATGCTGGTGGCCCTGGCCTCCCGCAGCCAGCTGCGGGACAGGTCGGGCAGCACGTCGGAGGGCGGCTGGCCCGCCGGGAAGGTGAACAGCCGCGGGCGGCGGCTCTCGATGACCTGCTGGGCCACCCGGCCGACCGGCCGCGGCAGCCCGCTCAGCGGCGGCAGCTCCGGCAGCCCCTCCCGGGCCGTGGCGGCGACCCGGGTGGCGGTCGGCGTGTCGTCCGGGCCGGGCAGGTCGGCCGGGGGCAGCAGGAAGACCGCGCAGACGTCGGTCAGCTCGGGCACCACCGCGGCCGTCACCGCGCTGAAGGCCTGCGGCACGTCGTTCGCCGAGATCACCGTCGCGACCCTGGCCCGCAGCCGCTCGCGCAGCTGGTTGCGCCACTGGTCCTCGATGTCGGCGGTGGTGCCGATCCACTCCACGGTCACGCCGTCACGCACGATCGGCACCGCGCGGGACTGCACGCGCCGGTAGACGCCGGAGGCGGTCCGTATCCGGAAGGTGCACACGAACATCGCCGTGGGGTCGCCGGCCGACTCCCGCCAGCTGCGCACCAGCCGGTTGCGGTCGTGCGGGTGGACCGCGGACAGCCACTCCTGGTCGATGACCGGCCGCCACG
Source organism: Streptomyces sp. NBC_01198 (assembly GCF_036010485.1). Lineage (NCBI taxonomy): Bacteria > Bacillati > Actinomycetota > Actinomycetes > Kitasatosporales > Streptomycetaceae > Streptomyces > Streptomyces sp. NBC_01198. The sequence goes on along the minus strand of NZ_CP108568.1, from coordinate 6,980,524 downwards.
GGTTCCCGGTGAACTCCTCGAAGCCGCCGACCAGCTCCTGGATCTCGCCGGAGGGCTGCATCAGCCAGACGATCTGGCTGACCGCCGACATCAGTGCCTCGTAGCGCTGCAAGGCCTGGTGCCGCTCCTCGGACAGCAGCTGGGCGCGATCGGCGGCCTGCACCTGCGCGGTGGTGTCGATGGCCACCGTGAGCACGCCGGGGCCGTGCCGGGACTCCATCGGGGAGCAGCTGTAGACGAAGTGCCGGATGCCGGGTGCGCCGGGGGTGCGGCCGTCGGTGCGGCGGGGGGAGGTGACCTGGCGGGCGGTGCGGTCGCGGAAGACGTCGTCGAGCATGGTGAGGAAGGGGGCGGCTGCGGGTTCGCCGAAGGCCTCGCGGGCCGGGGCGCCGAGCGTGCGGAAGCCGAAGAGGGCCCGGAAGGCGTCGTTGTAGTAGACGAGCAGGTGGTCGCTGCCCGCCGTCATCGCGATCGGCACGATGGCGCTGTCGAACACCTCGGGTTCGAGTTCGGGCACACCGGTGTCGTGGCGGCTACGCCTCATCCTCCGATCATCGCGCGGGCGCGGGCCGGGGGCGCGGCGAAGCGGCTCGGGACGCGGGACTGGGTCCCGGCCGGGCGCGGGGCGGGCGGCCGGCGGGTGCGCGGGGCGCGGGCACGCGGCAGGCGGCGTCCTTCCGGCGGAGGGGTGGGAGAGCGCTCTCCCGTCCCTCGCACGGCTCTCCGGGACGGGCGCCCGGCGGTCACGCCGAGTCGCGGACCACCAGCCGGGTCGGGGTGATGATCGAGGACACCGCGGGCAGGCCGTCCTGGGCCGCGGACGGGTCCAGGGCGTGCAGCAGCAGCTGGGCCATCAGCCGGCCCATCTCCTCGATGTCCTGCCGCACGGTGGTCAGCGGCGGGTCGGTCCACTCCGCCACCGAGACCATGTCGTCGAAGCCGACCACCGCCACGTCGTCCGGCACCCGCCGGCCGCGGGCCCGCAGCACCCGCAGCGCACCCGAGGCCATCACGTCGGAGGCGGCGAAGACCCCGTCGAGGTCGGGAGAGCGCTCCAGTAGCTGCTCCATGGCCTGGGCGCCCCCTTCCGGGGTGAAGTCGCCCTCGGCGATCATCGTCGCGCCGGTCCCGGGCAGCAGGTCGCGGAAGCCGTCCAGCCGGTCCACCGAGGCGGGCTGGTCCAGCGGGCCCGCGATGTGCACGATCCGGCGGCGGCCGCGGGCCAGCAGCCGGCGTACGGCGTCCCGGGCGCCGCCCCGGTTGTCGCAGTCCACGTAGAGGGTGCGGCGGTGGGCGTCGGCGTCCGGCCAGGTGGGGCGGCCGCCGATCACGGTGGGCACCCCCGCGCTGCGGGCGAGTACCGGCAGCGAGTCGTCGGCGTGCAGCGAGAAGATCAGCGCGCCGTCCACGTGCCCGCCGGCCAGGTAGCGGCCGACCCGCTCGCGGTCCGCGGCGCCGCCGGTGAGCAGCAGCACCAGCTGGTTGTCGTGCGCGGCCAGTTCCCTGCTGATGCCGCGCACCTGCTGGGCGAAGAAGGGGTCGGTGAAGAACCGGGACTCGGGTTCGGCGACGACCACCGCGATGGCGCCGTTGCGCCGGGTGACCAGGGTGCGGGCGGCCTGGTTGGGGATGTAGCCGAGCTCGTCGACCGCCGCACGCACCCGCGCCGCGAGCGGCCCGCGTACTCCCGCTCCCCCGTTGACCACCCGTGACACGGTCGCTCGCGACACCCCGGCGCGGGCCGCGACGGCTTCGAGCGTGGGGCGGGCGGCTGAGGGCGGCATGGGCAACGGGATGTCTCCTTCGCACGGCGGACGCGAGAGCGGAACGCGGCACCGGACACGGGCGGTACGCGGACGGCTAGCACATACGGGAAGCACGGACCGGCACGGGCGGGGCGGGCAGCCGGAGCAGGCCACAGCGTATCGGCTCGGCGCACGCCGTGAGAGCGCTCTCCACAGAGTGCGCGGGCCGTCCGTCCCGGGGGGCCGGGGCTCCCCGGGCCCGCTTCCTGGCCGGTCCGCGGCCGGTGCATGCCGGACGGGTGGTGCGGGTGTGGGGGGCGGACTTCTGGGCAGCAGCGGGAGAGCACACCGGGCATGGCCGGGAGGAGGATCCCCCGGCCGCCGTTACGGTGGGTGAGGGGCCGTGCCCGGCGGCCGGGCATGGACCGCTCCGGCGCCGTGCGGCGCCCGGGCGGCCGCAGCGGCAGTGCAGCGCGGACGAAGCAGCGACGAAGCAGCAGAGTCGGCCAAGGAGAGCAAGGGAAGACACCCATGACGCAGATCCCCAGTCTCACGCTCAACAACGGTGTCCCGATCCCCCAACTGGGTTTCGGGACCTTCCAGATCGAGCCGCGGGACACCAAGAAGTCGGTGCTCACGGCGCTGGAGGCCGGCTACCGGCACATCGACACCGCGCAGATGTACGGGAACGAGAAGGAGGTGGGCCAGGCCGTCAGGGAGTCGGGGCTGCCGCGCGACGAGGTCTTCGTCACCAGCAAGCTCAACAACGGCTATCACGCCCGCGAGGACGCGCTCACCGCCTTCGACCGCTCTCTGGACGACCTCGACATCGGCCATCTGGACCTCTTCCTGATCCACTGGCCCCTCCCGATGGTGGGGGACTACGTGGAGACCTGGAAGGCGATGGAGGAGATGCACCGCTCGGGCAGGGTGAGGGCGATCGGGGTGTCCAACTTCAACCGGTCGCACCTGGAGCGGGTGTTGCGGGAGACGACCACCGTCCCGGCGGTCAACCAGATCGAGGTCCACCCGTATCTGACGCAGGACGACCTGCGCGCCTACGGCGCCGAGCAGGGCATCGTGACCGAGGCGTATTCGCCCATCGCGCGGGGCAAGGTGCTGGGCGACCCGGTGATCACGGCGATCGCGGAGCGGGTGGAGCGCTCTCCGGCCCAGGTCACCCTGCGCTGGCATCTGCAGCGCGGGGACGTCGTCTTCCCCAAGTCGCTGACGCCCGCCCGGATCAAGGAGAACCTGCGGATCTTCGACTTCGAGCTCACCCCCGACGACATGGCCGCGATCACCGCGCTTGACCGCGGTGAGCGCACCGGCTCGGACCCGGACACCTTCAGCTGGATCCCGGGCTGACCCGGCCGCCCGCACGGAACTCGCCCGAGCCGCGGACCACGAAGCGGGTGAGCAGTACCACCGAGCGCGGCGCCGAGCGGTCGCCCGCGATGCGCGAGAAGAGCAGGTTGGCCGCGGTGCCGCCGAGGGCGACCGGGTCCTGGCTGACCACGGTCAGCGGCGGGGTGAGGCGCTCGCCGAGCGGCAGGTCGTCGAAGCCGACCAGGGCCAGCGGCGCCGGGTGGTCGAGGCCGTCCAGGACGCCCAGGGTGATCAGGTCGTTGCTGGTGAACAGCGCGGTGGGCGGGTCCGGCAGCGTACGCAGCACCGCCAGCGCCTCGCGGGCCTGCGGGTGGGAGCGCAGCCCGTGCCGGACGAGTGCGGGGTCCTCGGGTATGCCGTGGGCGGCGAGCGCGTCGAGGTAGCCGCCGTAGCGCTCCGCCTGGGTCCAGATGTCGAAGCGGTCGCCGAGGTAGGCGATCCGGGTGTGGCCGTGGCCGAGCAGGTGGGTGACGGCCCGTCCGGCCGCCGCCCGGTTGTCGACGGTGACGGTGTCGACGGCCAGGCCCTTGGCGGGGCGGTCGACGCAGACCACCTGGGTGCCGCCGTCCATCGGGCGCCGCAGGAAGCCGTGGCTGCCTATGGTGGGGACGATGATCAGCCCGTCCACCTGGCGGGCGGTGAAGGCGGCGATCACCTCGCGTTCGCGCCGCGGCTCGTCGTTGGTGCTGCCGACCAGCACCACGTGGCCGCGGCGGTGGGCCTCGTCCTCCACCGAGCGCGCCATCAGGGCGTAGAAGGGGTTGGCCAGGTCGTCCACGACCAGGCCGATCGTGGAGGTGCCGAGGTTCTTCTGGCGCAGGCTGCGGGCGTTGTCGTTGCGCTGGTAGCCGAGCTTGCGGACCGCCTGGCCGACCCGGGCGGCGGTCTCCGGGGCGACGCCCGCCTCGCCCGAGACGACGCGGGAGACCGTCATCGGACTGACCCCGGCTGCGCGGGCCACGTCCTTCATCGTCGGGCGTTTCACGGGCCTCCTCGTCGCTGTGCCGGCCGGCCGGGCCGGTCACCGGCGAATACCGGTGACCGGCGGCCGGCCGGCTCGTGCGTCGATGATGGCAGGCGGGCTCCGGGCGTGATCGGGCTCCCCCCGGTCAGCAGGCGGCTTGGTAGAAATACCTCTTGATGTCCGGCTGGTCCATGTTGGTCTTGGTGATGGCGACCATGTCGGTGCCGATCCTGGCGGTGACCTTCTTCTTGTCGATCGCGGCGAGCGCCTGGTCGACGCCCTGCCGTCCGATCGCCCCGGGGTCCTGGGCGACCAGCACGTCGAGGGTGCCGTTGGTGAGCGCGGTGATCTCGTCGGGTTCGGCGTCGAAGGCGGCGACCTTGACCTTGCCCTGCTTGCCGGCCGCCTGCAGCCCGGTGGAGATGCCCTGGGCGGTGTTGGTGTTGCCGGCGAAGACCCCGCCGAGGTCGGGGTGGGCGGCCAGGGTGGACTGGATCTGCGAGGCGGCGGTGGCGGGCAGGTCGTTGTCGTAGAGCACCGGCAGCAGCGTGATGGCGGGGTGCGCCTTCATCTCCTCGGTGAAGCCCTTGATCCGGGCGTCGGTGGTGGACACGCCCGGTTTGACGCTGATGACGATCGCCGACCCCTTGTCGCCCATGAGCTGGGCGAGGGCCTTCGCCGCGGTCTTGCCGCCGGCCTCGTTGTCCGACGATATGCGCGACACGCCGATCGAGCTGTCGGTGACCTCGGTGTCGACCAGGACGACCTTGGTGCCCGCGCTCTGGACCTGCCGCAGCGAGGGGGTCAGGGCGGCGGTGTCGACCGGGGAGATCAGCAGGCCGCCGGGATGGGTGGCGGCGACGGAGTCGATGATGGGGCGCTGGACGGCGACGTCCCACTGGGCGGAGCCGTTGACGGTGAGTTTGACGCCGCGCTTCTTGGCCTCCTGCTGGGCCGCGCAGGTCATGGTGATGTAGAAGGGGTCGCTCTTGACGCCGGTGATCAGGTCGAGGGACTTCGACCCCGAGCCGCCGGAGTCGCCGCCGCAGCCGGCGGTGGTCGCGGCGGTCAGGGCGAGGACCGCGCTGCATCCGGCGATCGCCGTCGATCTTCTGGTGGAACACGTGCTGGTCGGGCGCATGGCGAAGGGCCTTTCTGTGGAGGGCGACGGGTGGCGCGGTTCCGGGTCAGCCGTGGTCCCTGCCGCGGCGGCGGAACTGGTCGAGATAGACGGCGGCGACCAGGACGACGCCGATGGCGACGTCCTGCCAGTACTGCTGGACGCCCATGATGATCAGGCCGGTGCTGAGCACCGCGGGGATGAAGACGCCGATGACCGTGCCGAGGACGGATCCGCGCCCGCCGAAGAGGCTGGCGCCGCCGAGCACGACCGCGGTGATCACCTTGAGGTTGTCGGTGGAGTGGCCGGCGATGGAGGTGGTGCCGAAGTAGGCCAGCCACATGACGCTGCCGAGCCCGGACAGCAGGCCCACCAGGGCGTAGACCTTGACCAGGTGGGCGTCGACGTTGATGCCGACCCGGCGGGCGGCCTCCGGGTTGGAGCCGATGGCGTAGGTGTAGCGGCCGAAGCGGGTGAAGGCCAGGACCAGGCCGAAGACCAGGGTGGCGCCGAAGGCGATGACGACCAGCCAGGGGATCTGGCCGAAGAGCTTGCCGAAGCCGATGCTGCGCTGGAGCCTGCCCGAGACCGCGCCGGCCGGGTCCTGGCCGCCGGTGATGATCTGGGCGGCGCCGAGCGCGGCACCGAAGCCGCCGAGGGTGACGATCAGCGGTGGCACCCTGGCCCTGGCGACCAGCCATCCCTGGAGCGCGCCCCATCCCAGACCGGTGGCCAGCGCGATCAGGGTGCTCACCGCGATGGTGCCCCAGCCGGACGCCGCCCCGCCGTGGTGGATGGTGTACTCGGCGGACAGGACGGCGGACAGTACCAGGACCGAGCCGACGGACAGGTCGATGCCGGCCACGATGATCACGTAGGTCATGCCGACGCCCAGCACCAGGTAGATGGCCGCGTTGGTGGCGATCTGCGTGATGTCGTAGCGGGTCAGGAAGGTGCTCGGCCGGGCGGCGGTGAAGAAGGCGACGAGCAGCGCGAGCACGCCGAAGGTCCACGCCTCGTTGGCGGTGGCCAGCCGCCGCAGCCAGGAGGGTACGGGGGATCTGCGGGCGGCCTGCGGGCGGTCCTTGACGGGGGCCTGGGCGGTCATGCGGCGCCGTCCCTTCGTAGGGCGTCGGCGTCCTGCGCGGTCTCGGCCGCCCCGGCGTCCAGGGCGCCGGTCATCGCGCCGACCAGTTCCTCGACGCTGGTGTCCGCGGCGGTGAAGCGCGCCACCCTGCGGCCCAGCCGCAGGACTTCGACCCGGTCGGCGACGGAGAGCACTTCGGGCATGTTGTGGCTGATCAGGACGACGCAGATGCCGCGGTCGCGGACGCGTCTGACGGTGTCGAGGACCCTGCCGCGCTGGACCACCCCGAGTGCGGCGGTGGGCTCGTCCATGAAGATGATGCGGTTGGCGAAGGCCACCGCCCTGGCCACGGCGACGGACTGGCGCTGGCCGCCGGACAGCGTGGCGACCGGGGCGGCGACGTCCTGGAGGTCGACCCCCAGTTCGGCGAAGGCGGTGACGGCGGAGCGGCGCATGGCGGCGTGGTCGAGGACCCCCAGCCGGCCGAGCAGGCCGCCGCGGTGGAGCTCGCGGCCCAGGTGCAGGTTGGCTGCGGCGTCGAGGTCGGGGGCGAGGGCGAGGTCCTGGTAGACGGTCTCGATGCCGTGGCGCCTGGCGTCGAGCGGGCTGGCCAGCTCGACGGGGGTGCCGTCGACGAGGATCTGGCCGGAGTCGGGTCGGATGGTGCCTGACAGGGTCTTGACCAGACTGCTCTTGCCGGCGCCGTTGTCGCCGACCAGGGCCACGACCTCGCCGGGGTAGGCGGTGAAGTCGGCGTCCTGGAGTGCCCGGACGTGACCGAAGCGCTTGGTCAGCTGTCGGGCTTCCAGGAGTGGTTGTGCCATCGGCTGTCTCCCAGCGTCGTGGTAACGCGGTGCCTTGGTAACGTTCGCAAGCGTCCGGGGATTGTGCTGGGCAGCTGACGGGCTGTCAATACATCCCGCACGAAGTTGCTGTGCACCCTTCCGGGCGCCGCGGGGGACAGAAGTCCGACCTGTTCCGCGGACCCTTGACATCACATCAGGTACACATCAAGATGCTGATTCGCTTGGTAACGTTCACATCCGCAACGAGCATCCCCCCGTGCCCCGAGGCCGCTCGCCGTGCGTCACTCACGGCCCGCCGCCTCCGCGAGAAGGTGGTCCTCCGTGCTCCCTCCCGTGCTCCGCAGCAGAGCCGCGGGCGCCGTCAGCGCCCTGCTCCTGGCCGTCCTCGGCGTCGGCGGCCTCACCTCGGCCCCCGCCCACGCCGCAACCGCCAACCTCACGCAGTACGTCGACCCGTTCGTCGGCTCCGACGACAGCAACGCCCCCAACCCCGTCGGCGGCGGCGCCGGCGGCAGCACCTACCCGGGGGCCGTGACGCCCTTCGGCGGCGTGCAGTTCAGCCCCGACACGCCGACCGCCTCGCCGTCCGGTTACCGTTACTCGGACGGCTCGATCGAGGACTTCAGCCTCACCCACTTCGACGGTGCCGGCTGCCCCAACAACGAGGACCTGCCGCTGATGCCGATCACCGGCGCGGTCGGCACCTCCCCCGGCAGCAACTGGACGAGCTACGCGTCGGCGTACACCAAGTCCAACGAGTCGGCCGCGCCCGGCTACTACAAGAACCGGCTCGACAAGTACGGCACCGGCGTCGAGCTGACGGCCACCACCCGCACCGGCATGGCCCGGCTGACCTACCCCTCGACCACCAGCGCCGGGCTGCTGATCAACACCAGCCGCAGCGCGACCGGCAACCGCAGCGGCTCGGTGAAGATCAGCGGGTCCGAGGTGACCGGCAGCGTGACGGCCGGCGGCTTCTGCGGGTCGTCGAAGACCTACCAGATCTACTTCGACATCCGCTTCGACCACGCACCGTCCGGCTTCGGCACCTGGAACGGCGGTACGGTCTCGGCCGGTTCGACCACCACCTCGGGCACCAACACCGGGGCGTACGTCACGTTCAACACCACCGGCAGCCAGACCGTGCAGACCAAGATCGGCCTGAGCTACGTGAGCGTGGCCGGCGCGCAGGCCAACCTGACCGCGGAGAACAACGGCTGGGACTTCAACGCGACGCGCACCGCGGCCGACACGTCCTGGAACTCCTTCCTGAACCGCGCCCAGGTCACCGGCGGGGCGACCACGGACCTGAAGAAGTTCTACACGGCGCTCTACCACGTCTTCCAGAGCCCCAACATCTCCAGTGACGTCAACGGCGACTACCGGGGCTTCGACGCGGCGGTGCACAACTCGGCCCGGCCAGTCTACCAGAACTACTCCGGCTGGGACATCTACCGCTCCTGGGCGGCGCTGGTCGCGCTGATCGCACCCACCGAGGCGGCCGACATCGCCAAGTCGATGGTGCTTGACGGCCAGCAGGGCGGTCTGCTGCCCAAGTGGTCGCAGCAGACCGACGAGGACTTCGTGATGACCGGCGATCCGGGGCCGATCATCGTCAGCAGCATGTACGCCTTCGGGGTGCGGGACTTCGACACCGCCGCCGCGCTGTCGCTGATGGAGAAGGCCTCCAACGGCGGCACGGCCCAGGGCTCGCCGATCCGCGGCAACCAGGGGACGTACACCAGCCAGCACTTCCTGAGCGCTCCCTCGGACTCGCTCGAGTACAGCGCGTCGGACTTCGCGGTGGCGCAGTTCGCCAAGGCGCTGGGCAACACCTCCAGCTACACCACGCACATGACCCGTGCCCAGTGGTGGCGGAACACCTTCAGCACCGAGTCCGGCTACGTGCAGCCGCGCAACTCCGACGGCAGCTGGTCGTGGCCGCTGGACCCGGCGAGCCCGAGCAACTTCACCGAGGGCAACGCGGCGCAGTACACCTGGATGGTGCCGTACGACTTCGCCGACCTGATCAACGACATGGGCGGTCCCGCGACCGCGGCGCAGCGGCTCGACCACCACTTCACGCAGGTCAACGCCGGCCAGAGCCTGCCCTACTACTACATCGGCAACGAGCCGGAGCACGGCGTGCCGTGGGCGTACAACTTCGCCCGCGACCCGGCGGGCACCGCGGACGCGGTGCACAAGGTGATGACCGAGTCGTTCACCACCGGCGCCGGCGGCCTGCCCGGCAACGACGACCTCGGGGCGACCTCGGCCTGGTACGTGTGGGCGGCGCTCGGGATGTACCCGGCGACGCCCGGCGCGGACACGCTGGCCGTCAACGGCCCGCAGTTCCCCTCGGTGCTGCTGCAGCGCCCCGGCGGCAACATCACCATCAACTCCGCCGGCAGCGGCGGCTACGTGCAGGGCCTGAAGGTCAACGGCACGGCCACCAGCCACAACTACCTGCGCTACCCCGACATCGCGGGCGGCGGCACCCTCGACTACACCATGGGCGGCTCCCCCAGCAGCAGTTGGGGCACCGCAGCCGGGGACGTACCGCCGTCCTTCCAGGACGGGGCCACCCCGGTGCCGACCGCGCCGAGCCTGGGCACCAACCAGGCGCAGGGCAAGGCGGTCACCTCCTCCACCCCGTGCGCGACGGCGGAGTCCGGTGACAAGGCGGTCGACAACTCGCTGAAGAACAACAGCAAGTGGTGCTCCAAGGCGACCGGTCCCACGCTGACGGTCGACCTCGGCTCGGCGCAGACCGTGGGGTCCTTCGTGATCAAGCACGCGGGTCTCGGCGGCGAGAACACCAGCTGGAACACCGGCGCCTTCCAGATCCAGACCAGCACCGACAACAGCACCTGGTCCACCGCGGTGTCGGTCACCGGCAACCGGTCGAGCCGCACCTACCACACCGTCACCCCGCGGCAGGCCCGCTACGTCCGGCTGGCCATCTCCGCACCGAGCAACACCGGCGGTGACACCGCGGCCCGTATCTACGAGCTGGAGGTCTACGGCCAGTCCACCGGCACCGGCGCGCACGCCATCACCGGCCTGGCGGGCAAGTGCGTGGACGTCGCCAACTCCGGCACCGCCAACGGCACCGCCGTGCAGCTCTACGACTGCAACGGCTCCGGCGCCCAGCAGTGGGCGATCGACAGCGACGGTACGGTCGGCGCGCTGGGCAAGTGCCTGGACGACGCCACCAGCGGCACCGCGGACGGCAACCTGGTGCAGCTGTGGGACTGCAACGGCAGCAGCGCCCAGAAGTGGACGGTCAGCGGCAAGCAGCTGATCAACGCCGCGGCCAACAAGTGCCTCGACGTGCCGGGATCGAACACCGCCAACGGCACCCGGCTGGACATCTGGACCTGCAACGGCGGCGCCAACCAGCAGTGGACGGTCGGCTGACCCCCGGGACCACCGGGACCGTCAGGTGACCAGCTGGGCCTTGCCCAGGGCGATGACCCCGGCCGCGGACACCGTGTACAGCTCACGGTCGCGGTCGGGGTTCACGCCGATGGTGGCACCGGGCGGCACGTCCACGTTCTTGTCGAGCACCGCGCCGCGGACGATGGCGCCGCGCCCGACCCGTACGTTGTCGTGCAGCACCGAGCCCTGGACGACGGCGCCCGCGTCCACCACCACGCCGGGGGACAGCACCGAGCGGGTGACCTGGCCGCGGATCACGCAGCCGGGGCTGACCACCGACTCCCCCACGATGCCGCCCGCCGCGATCTTGGCGGGCGGCAGCTGGCCGGGGTGGGTGTAGATCGGCCAGCGCCTGTTGTAGAGGCTGAAGGCGGGCTGGTCGGAGATCAGGTCCATGTGCGCGTCGTAGTAGGCGTCCAGGGTGCCGACGTCCCGCCAGTAGCCGTGGTCGCGGGCGGTCTCGCCCGGTACGTGGTTGGTGTCGAAGTCGTAGACCTGGGCGACGCCCGCGGCGGTGAGCCGGGGCAGGATGCTGCCGCCCATGTCGTGCACCGACTGCGGGTCCTCGGCGTCCTCCATCAACGCGTCGATCAGCGTCTTGGTGGTGAACAGGTAGTTGCCCATGGAGGCGAAGACGTGCCCGGGGTCGCCCGGCAGGCCCGGCGGGTCGGCGGGCTTCTCCAGGAAGCGCTCCACCGAGATGCCGTCGGCGGCCGGCGAGATCACCCCGAAGCCCCCGGCGTCCGCGCGCGGCACCTTGATGCCCGCGACGGTGACGCCGGCGCCGTGCTCGACGTGCTGTTCCAGCATCTGCCGCGGGTCCATCCGGTAGACGTGGTCGGCGCCGAAGACGGCGATGTAGTCGGGCTGCTCGTCGTGCACGAGGTTGAGCGACTGCAGGATCGCGTCGGCGCTGCCCAGATACCACCGCGGGCCGAGCCGCTGCTGGGCGGGCACCGGGGTGACGTAGTTGCCCAGCAGGCTCGACATCCGCCAGGTCGTCGTCACATGCCGGTCCAGGGAGTGCGATTTGTACTGGGTCAGCACGCAGATCCGCATCATGCCGCCGTTGACCAGGTTGGACAGCACGAAGTCCACCAGGCGGTAGGTGCCGCCGAAGGTCACCGCCGGTTTCGCCCGGTCGGCGGTGAGCGGCATCAGCCGCTTGCCCGCGCCACCGGCCAGCACTATGCCCAGTACCGAAGGTCCACCACGCATCGTCGCCCCCCTTGTGATCATGTCCCGCCCTGCCAGAACTGCCCGACTGCCCAACCCTGCACCTGCCGTACCACCGAGCGGCCGCACCGAACCGCCCGGCGGCGCGCCCGGCCGTCCGGGCGCGCGCTTCCGCCTTCGTCGCCGCTACCCGGCCGCGAGCACCTTCTCGTAGAGCGCGACCGTACGGCGGGCCACGGTGTCCCAGCCGAACTCGCGCACCGCCCGCTCCCGGCCGGCAGTGCCGAACGCCGCGGCCTGCGCGGGGTCGGCGACCAGCCGGTTGAGCGCGGCGGCCAGGCCCGCCTCGAAGTCGTCGGGCCGCTGCTCGTCGCAGGGCACCAGCAGTCCGGTGCTGCCGTCGGCGACGACCTCCGGGATGCCGCCGACAGCGGAGGCGACCACGGCGGTGCCGCAGGCCATCGCCTCCAGATTCACGATGCCCAGCGGTTCGTAGACCGAGGGGCAGGCGAAGACGGCCGCATGGGTGAGGAGCTGGACGACGGCCGGGCGCGGCAGCATCGCCGGGATCCAGTGCACCCCGTCGCGCACCGCGTTCAGCTCGTCGAAGAGCGCGCGGAACTCGCGGTCGAGGGCGGGCGTGTCGGGAGCGCCCGCGCACAGCACCAGCTGCGCGGCGGGGTCGAGGTGCCTGGCGGCCCGCAGCAGGTGCGGTACGCCCTTCTGCCGGGTGATGCGGCCGACGAAGAGCACGTAGGGCCGGTCGGGGTCGATGCCGATCCTGCGCAGCACGTCGGTGCGCTCGTCGGGGCGGTATGCGGCGGTGTCGATGCCGTTGCGTATGACGTGGACGCGCTCGGGGGTGAGTGCGGGATAGCAGGTCAGGATGTCGCCGCGCATCCCCTCGGAGACCGCGACGACCGCGTCGGCCGACTCCATGGCGGTCTGCTCGGCCCAGCTGGACAGGGCGTAGCCGCCGCCCAGCTGCTCGGCCTTCCAGGGCCGCAGCGGCTCCAGGGAGTGGGCGGTGAGGATGTGCGGGACGCCGTAGAGCAGCTTGCCGATGTGCCCGGCCAGGTTGGCGTACCAGGTGTGGGAGTGCACCAGGTCGCGGCCCTGCAGGCCGGCGGCCATCGCGAGGTCGACGGAGAAGGTGCGCAGCGCGTCGTTGGCGCCGTCCAGCGTGGCCGGCGCCCGGTGCCTGACCACGCCGGCCTCGGTGGCCGCGTCGCCCCAGCAGTGCACCTCCACCTCGACCAGCGCGCGCAGTTCCTTCGCCAGGAACTCCACATGGACTCCGGCTCCGCCGTAGACATCCGGCGGATACTCCCGGGTCAGCAGCCCGACCTTCACCGGCACCCTCTCCCGCCCTCGACACTCGCGTGCCTGTTGCCTTCCCCGATCGGCGGCCGGCTACCGCGCAGAACCGCTCGGAACCAGCGCGACCACCGGGATGATCCGGTCGGTCTTCTTCTGATAGTCGGCGAAACCCGGGTAGAGCGCCGCCTGCTCGGCGTACTTGCGGTCCCGTTCGTCCCCGGTCAGCACCTCCGCGCGGACCGCGACGATCTCGTCGCCGACCTCTATCTCGACCTCGGGGTTCGCGACCACGTTGTGGTACCAGGCGGGGTTCTCCGGGGCGCCGCCCTTGGAGGCGAAGACCAGATAGCGGTCACCGTCGCGCAGGTACATCATCGGCTTGACGATCTCCCGCCTGGTGCGGGCCCCGATGGTGTGCAGCAGAAGCAGCGGGGCGCCCTCGAAATGCCCGCCGACCTTCCCGTGGTTGGCACGGAATTCGGCCACGATCCGTGCGTTGTGATCCTCGGCCTCGCTCATTTACCGCTCCCTTATGTCCGGGATGACTGATGGGGTGTCAGCCTATCGAAGCGGCTTGTGGGACCCGCAGGCCAGGCCGTTCCCGGCCGGTGGTCGCACACCGCGACCGCCGGGTCGCCGCGGGTGAAGCACACCGCGGGCGCGGCGGCGGCAATACCGCCGATCTGCCCCGGTCGCATCGCCGCCGGATTGACTCTTTATGGACGGCTGCGAGGGCCGGACCCCGGGCACACGTAGGAGAGACAGAACGTGATGACCAACACCCCACCGACCGCACCCGTCCCGTTGCGCGCCGGGACACGGTTGGCGTTGGCACTGGCGAGAGAAGAGATGATGCAGGAATACCACCGGTGGGAGACCGACCCGGCGACGGTCGTCGGCTTCGGTGCCCGCTGGCCGGTGTCCTGGGAGGTCTTCCGCGCGCGTTTCCGCACCAGCCACACGTCGGCTCACTACCAGCTCTTCGAAGTGATCACCGCGCCGGGCGGGACCCCGGTGGGCAGTACCGCACTCAGTGTCGACCAGTCCGTCAACAGCGCCGAATTCACCCTGGTGATCGCCCCGGAGCAGCGCGGCCGGGGATTCGCCGCCGAGGCCACCGCACTGACCCTCGAGTGGGCGTTCACGATCGCCTCGCTGAGCTCGGTGTGGCTGGAGGTGCCCGCACCTCACTCGGCCGCGGTCAACGCCTATCTCACCGCCGGTTTCCGGACTGCCGGGCGGTTGCGCCAGGCCGCCCTGTGGCACGGCAGGCGGGTCGACAAGCTGCTGTTCGACTGCGTGCCCGCCGACCTCACCGTGTGTCCGGCGGCCTCGCGGTCGCAGCGACGACCTCGCAGAGAAACCAACCTCGCAGAGAAGAGGTGACCACCATGTCCTGCCCCGACGTGAACTGCCGCAAGGGCGGCTGCACGACCGACCCGGGCCGAGGCCGGCCTGCCGGCAACGGCGACGGCAAGCGCTGAGCGCCGGCCGTCCCCCGTTCTTCGCACGGCACACCACCATGGACGGCCGGGCGTCTCCTGCGCGGGAGCCGCCCGGCCGTCCCGTTCCGCGCCGGCGGGGTGCCCAGCCGGTTGAGCTGGTGTTTCTGTGCGGGACCCGGCACGACGTACGGTGTCAGTGATCGACCACCGCCCGACCGCGAAGGACTCCGCATGGCTCTCTTCGACCTGCCGCTCGACCAGCTCCGTGACCGTCGCAGCAGTTCGGTGGAGCCCGCGGACTTCGACCAGTTCTGGACCGACACCCTCGGCCAGGCGCGGCAGTACGACCTCGACGCCCGCTTCGAGCGGGTGCCCACCGGGCTGACGACCGTGGACAGCTACGACGTGACCTTCGCCGGCTACGGCGGCCACCCGGTCAGGGGCTGGTTCACGGTGCCCGCCGGCGCGACGGAACCGCTTCCGGTGGTGGTGGAGTTCATCGGTTACGGCGGCGGCCGCGGCCTGCCGCACACCCATCTGCTGTGGGCGTCTGCCGGTTACGCGCACTTCGTGATGGACACCCGCGGCCAGGGCAGCGCCTGGTCGACCGGTGACACCGACGACCCGGTCGGCAGCGGCCCGGCCGTCTCCGGCTACCTGACCCGCGGTGTCGACGACCCTTACGACTTCTACTACCGCCGGGTCTACACCGACGCGGTGCGCGCGGTGGCGGCGGCCCGCTCGCACCCGCTGGCCGACGCGTCACGGACGGTGGCGGCGGGCGTCAGCCAGGGCGGCGGCATCACGCTCGCGGTCGGCGGCCTGGTGCCCGACCTGGCGGCGATCGCCCCCGACGTGCCGTTCCTGTGCGACTTCCCGCGGGCGGTCACCCTCACCGACAACCTTCCCTACCGCGAGGTCGGCACGTATCTGTCGGCGCACCGCGACCGCAAGGCGCGGGTGCTGGAGACCCTGGCCTACTTCGACGGGGTGCACTTCGCCGCCCGGGGCCGGGCGCCCGCGCTGTTCTCCACCGCCCTGGAGGACCAGACCTGCCCGCCCTCCACCGTCTTCGCCGCCTTCAACGCCTATGCCGGCCAGGACAAGCAGATCGAGGTCTACGACTTCAACGGCCACGAGGGCGGCGGCCCGCACCAGCAGGCCGAGCAGCTGCGCTGGCTGCCGGGAAAGTTGGCCGGTATCAAGGAGGCATAGGTCTCCAGGACCGGGGAAGGCGTCGACCCACCAGTCGTATGAGTGCGAGGCGATGACGTGACCGCAATGGTTGAGCAGTCGGAAGGCACGGACAAGTCGGCGACCGCGGCGCCCCTGGCGACGCAGGACGTACGGTGGCCGAGCGGACCGGAAGCGGCTACCGGCGGGCTGCCGTTGATCGACGACGCGACGGCCGTGGCGCCGCAGGACGCGCGGACGCTGTCGAGGCTGTTCTTCGACCGTCTGCAGGAACTGGAGGAGGGCACCGCCGCCTACAGTTACGCGCGCAACACGCTGATCGAGATGAACCTGTCGCTGGTGCACTTCGCGGCGGGTCGCTACCGCAACCGGCCCGCCACCGACCACGAGGAGATCGTGCAGGTCGGCACGATCGGCCTGATCAAGGCGATCGACCGCTTCGACCTGTCCCGCGAGACGGAGTTCACCACCTTCGCGGTGCCGTACATCGTCGGGGAGATGAAGCGCTTCTTCCGTGACACCAGCTGGGCGGTGCACGTGCCGCGGCGCCTGCAGGAGCTGCGGGTGGAGCTCAGCAAGGCCAAGGAGACGCTGTCGCTGCGGCTGGACCGCGACCCGACGGTCGCCGAACTGGCCGCGCATCTTGACCTGTCGCAGGAAGAGGTCATCGAGGGCCTGGTCGCCGCCAACGGCTACACCGCGGGCTCCATCGACACCCCCTACGGCGACGCCGACAGCGGCGCCGACGGCGAGGGCCGCACCCTCGGCGAGACCTTCGGCGAATGCGACCCCGCGCTCGACCTCTTCGAGGACTTCCACACCCTGGCACCGCTGATCGAGAAGCTGCCGGAGCGCGACCGGCTGCTGCTGCGGCTGCGGTTCGGCCAGGAGCTGACCCAGGCGCAGATCGGCGAGGAGCTGGGCTGCTCGCAGATGCACGTGTCGCGGCTGCTCAGCCGGATCGTCTCCCGGCTGCGTTCCGGGCTGCTCACCCAGGACTGACCGCCGCCCCCTCCGGCTGCCCGTCCGCCCGTGCGGGGGTCAGGACGGTGTGACTCCGCCCGGTCCAGGGCGACGTTCGTGCCGCCGCTCGCGGCGTTGCGCTGCCCGGTGTGGGTGATGGTCAGCGTGTGCGGTCCCGCGGCCAGTTGCGGGCTGGTCCACACCACGCCCGAGGCGTTGCGGCCGGCCGCGTAGTTGTCGACGGTGACCGGTGAGCCGCCGTCCCACGGACAGCGACATGACGCCCTGGTCGGTGTCGCGCACCGCGTGCAGGGCGATCCGGGTGCCGCGGAAGGTGAAGGTCGCCACGGCCCCGCCGGTGTACGACCAGTTGGCGGTCTGCTGGTACATGTCGCTGACGCCGCTGGTGACGCCCCGGTTCGCTCCGTAACCGAAGTGGTCCACGTCCGCGGTGCTGGTGTCGGTGCCGTCCACCACCACGGTCGGGTCGACCGGGCCGGTGCTGCCGTTGCCCGGGGTGAGGGTGACGGTGTAGGCGTCGGAGCCGCTGGTGCGGGTCACCGGCACGTGCAGGGTGCCGCCGTCGGGCGTGACGTCCGCGTCGAAGACGGTGACGGGCGAGTCCGGCGGGCTCTGGTCGGGGATCCGCTGGACGGTGGCGTGCACGGCGCCGCCGTGCACCAGCCAGGAGGCCGCGGAGAGATTCCGTACGGTGACGGTGGTGGTGCCGCCCTGGCCCGAGTTGTTGCCGAGCAGCGCCAGCACCTGGTGGGTGGAGGCGTCGGTGGCAGCGGCGACGGCGACACCGCCGCCGGTGGTGGTGGCCAGCAGCCGGCCGCTCAGCCGCGCGTAGGCCTGGTAGGCCCACCACTGGCCGGTGCGCCGCCCGCCGACGAGCAGCGAGTCCAGGGTTCCCGCACCGCAGCAGTCCGACCAGATCGCGTGGGCGGCGGCGCTGACGCCGGAGGCGGAGAGCCGGTCGAGGAACCAGGCGGTGTAGGCGGAGTTCTGCTGCTGGGAGAAGAGGTACTCGTTGATGGTCAGCGGCAGCGGGGCGATGCCGTGCGCGGACTCCAGCGCGCGGGCGTCGGACCGCGGGGCGGTCCGTCCGCCGGACTGTCGAACTGATTCGACGGGCTCGAATGGCCGTGGAACTAACACGCCCGCAGGGCGCCCACAAGGGATCGCGCACGACAAGCCGGGCCGGCGGCATCGCGCCGCCGGCCCGGGCCCGTCCGCCTGCCCAGCTCAGGTGGTGCTGGGGACCGCTTCTGACTCCCCGGCCGAGGTCTGGGACAGCGGGGTGGCGATGTCCTCCAGCGACCTGCCCTCCGCCTTGATCGCCAGGAAGGCCGCGACGAGACCCGCCGCGCACATCAGCGAGGCGCCGATGACGAAGGCGGTGACGGTGTCGCCGACCACGCCCGACTTGGTCAGGTCGGCGAAGACCAGCGGGCCGCTGATACCGCCCGCGGCGGTGCCGATCGCGTAGAAGAACGCGATGGCCATCGCCCGGGTCTCCATCGGGAAGATCTCCGAGACGGTCAGATACGCGCTGCTCGCGCCGGCGGACGCGAAGAACAGCACCGCACACCAGCAGGCCGTCATCGTCGTGGCGTTCAGCGAGCCGCGGTCGAACAGCCACGCGGTGCCGAACAGCAGCAGGCCGGACAGCAGGTAGGTGGAGGAGATCATGATCCGCCGGCCCACCGTGTCGAACAGCTTGCCCAGCAGCAGCGGGCCGAGGAAGTTACCTGCCGCGATCACTGCGAAGTAGTAACCGGTCTTGCCGGTCGACACGCCGAAGAAGGTGGTCAGGATGTTGCCGAAGCCGAAGGTGATGGCGTTGTAGAGGAACGCCTGGCCGATGAAGAGCGCCAGGCTCAGCACCGCGCGCCTGGGGTAGCGGGTGAAGACCGTCCTGGCGATGATCCCGAAGCCGATGCTGGTCCGCTGGTGGATGGTGATCTTCGTCTTCGGGCTGGGCAGTTCCTCGTGCCGCTGCTCCTCGATCTCCTTCTCCACCGAGCCGACGAGTTCCTTCGCCTCGTCGCCGTGGCCGTGGATGAACTGCCAGCGCGGGCTCTCCGGCACATGGCGGCGGACCAGCATGATCACCAGGCCGAGCACCACGCCGAGGGCGAAGGTGAGCCGCCAGCCGACGTCCTGCGGAAAGATGCCGGTGTTCAGCGCCACGATCGACAGCAGCGAACCGCCGATCGCGCCCAGCCAGTAACTCCCGTTGATGATCAGGTCGACCCGGCCGCGGAAGCGGGACGGGATCAGCTCGTCGATGGCGGAGTTGATGGCCGCGTACTCGCCGCCGATACCGAAGCCGGTCAGGAAGCGGAAGGTGAAGAACCACCACGGCTGGAAGGACAGCGCGGTCATCGCGGTGGCGCTCAGATACACCGCGAGGGTGATCATGAAGAGCTTCTTGCGGCCGAAGCGGTCGGTCAGCCACCCGAAGAACAGCGCGCCCGCACAGGCGCCCGCCACGTAGAGCGCGGCGGCGATGCCGGTGATCTGGGCGGCGGACACGGCAAGACCGCTGCCGTCCTCGGCGATCCGCCCGGCGATGTTGCCGACGGTCGTCACTTCCAGACCGTCGAGGATCCACACCGTGCCGAGCCCGATCACGATCATCCAGTGCCATCGCGACCACGGCAGTCGGTCGAGCCGTGCGGGTACGTCCGTGGTGATGGTGTCGCCGGCCCCCGCAGCGGGACCGGCCGCCGATCCGGCCATCGAAGATCACCTCCATCTCGCAGTTTCACATCGGTCGGCGTTCCTCGCGCGGCTGCCGCGTCTGGCCCACCGGGCCAGGCACGATGGTGCGTCAGTCCCGCCGTCCCTCGGCCTGTACATCTGTCCCGTACGCCCGCGGGTACGCCCACCGGAGGTCGTCCGCCGTGCACCCCGCGCTCCGCGAAGCCCGCGACACACTCGTCCCCGACCTGGCGGGCCCGCACGGCCCGCTGCCGCCGCTGCTGCTGGCGCTGACGCTGGTGACCGGGCTGGTCGACGCCTTCAGCTACCTGGTGCTCGGCCGGGTCTTCGTCGCCAACATGACCGGGAACGTGGTCTTCATGGGCTTCTCGCTCGCCGGCGCGAGCGGATTCTCGGTCCCGGCGTCGGTGATGTCGCTGGCCGCGTTCCTCGTCGGGGCGGTGGCCGGCGGACGCCTCGCCCACGCCCTGCCGGGGCGCCGCGGCCGGCTGCTGCTGGCCGTCACCGTCGGGCAGACGGCGCTGGTCGCCGCGGCGTGGGCGCTGGCCGCCACCGCGGACCTGCCGGCGCGCGGCGGGGTGCGGATGACGCTGATCGTGCTCCTCGCCCTGGCCATGGGCGCGCAGAACGCGGTGGTGCGGCGGCTCGGCGTATCCGATCTGACCACCACCGTGATGACCGGCACGCTCACCGCGATGGCCTCCGAGGGGCGTCTGGCCGGGGGCACCGACGCCAAGGCGGGCAGCCGGCTGCTGTCGGCGGGGTCACTGTTCCTCGGCGCGCTGGCGGGCGCGGCGCTGGTCGTGCACGCCGGCCGCGAGCTGCCGCTGCCGGTGGCAGGCGCGGTACTGGCCGGCGTCGCCGCCGCGCTCGGCACGCAGCTCCGGTCCCACCGGCCGTGGGCGAGGTAGCGGCGCCGGGACCGCGGTGCGGCGGGCGAGGTCGCGGCGCCGCGGCTGCGGGGTACGGCCGGCGGCCGGCGCACGCCGGGAGAAATTCCGGCGGATCCGCTGCGGGGTGTACATCCGGGCGGAAGCTGATCGTCGTAGGGGTGACCGGGAAAGATCCTCCCGGCGAGGAACGGACTGAGGAGATGTGCCATGAAGTACCTGCTGCTGATCTGCAGTGAGACCGCCGACGGTTTCCCGGGCGCCACGCCCGAGGAGCTGGACGCGACCCCCTGGGTCGAGGAGATGACCCGCAGGCGCGTGAGGCTCGACGGCAACCGGACCCGCCCCGCCGAGGACGCCACGACCGTACGGGTCAGGGACGGCGCCCAGCTGCTCACCGACGGGCCCTACGCCGAGACCAAGGAGCAGATGGCCGGTTTCGACATCATCGACTGCGCCGATCTGGACGAGGCCGTCGAGATCGCCGCCAAGCACCCGGTGGCGAAGTTCGGCATGGTCGAGGTGCGGCCGTTCTGGACGGACTGAGGCCGGCGTGCGCGACGCGGTGAAGGAGGCTGTCGCCACGGCCTGGTCCCAGGAGTGGGGCCGGGTCGTCGCGGCGGTGATCCGGCAGACCGGCGACTGGAGCCTGGCGGAGGAGTGCGCGCAGGACGCGTTCGAGCGGGCGCTGGAGCGCTGGCCGCGCGACGGAGTGCCGCGCCGGCCCGGTGCCTGGCTGACCACCACGGCGCGCAACCGGGCGCTCGACCGGCTGCGCAGGGCGGCCAACGAGAGCGTGAAGCTCCGGGAGGCGGCCCGGCTCGCCCCCGAGCCGGTGCGGCCCGCGCCACCGGACGAGCTGCCGCCGGACGACGCGGTGCCCGACGACCGGCTGCGGCTGATCTTCACCTGCTGCCACCCCGCGCTGCCGCTGCCCGCGCAGGTCGCCCTGACGCTGCGCACCCTGACCGGGCTGAGCACCGCGGAGATCGCCCGCGCCTTCCTGGTGCCCGAGGGCACGATGGCGCAGCGGCTGACCCGGGCCAAGAACAAGATCAAGAACGCCGGCATCCCCTTCCGGGTGCCGCCGCCCGAGCTTTTGCCCGAGCGCACCGCGGCCGTGCTCGCCGTGCTCTACCTGCTCTTCAACGCCGGTTACGCGCCCGGGGCGGAGGGCCCTGACCAGCGCAGGGTCACCGCGGAGGCGATCCGGCTCGCCCGGCTGCTTGCCGCGCTGCTGCCCGGCGAGCCCGAGGCGGCCGGGCTGCTGGCGCTGATGCTGCTGCACGACGCGCGGTACGCGGCCAGGACCGACGCGGCGGGCGATCTCGTGCCGCTGGACGAGCAGGACCGCTCCCGCTGGGACCGGCGGCAGATCGCCGAGGGCACCGCCGTCCTGGAGGCGGCGCTGGCCGAGCGGCGGCCCGGCCCCTACCAGGTGCAGGCGGCGGTCGCCGCGTGCCACGCGGAAGCGGTGGACGCGGCGGCCACGGACTGGGCGCAGATCGCGCTGCTCTACGGCGAGTTGGCGCGGATGGCGCCGGGGCCCGTGGTGGAGCTGAACCGGGCGGTGGCCGTCGCGATGGCCGAGGGCCCGGAGGCCGGGCTCGCGCTGGTCGACGCGATCGCCTCGGGCGGCGAGCTGGCGTCCTACCACCTGCTGCCCGCCACCCGGGCCGACCTGCTGCGGCGGCTCGGCCGCCGCCGCGAGGCCGAGTCCGCCTACCGCGAGGCCCTCGCACTGGCCCCGACCGCGACGGAACGCCGCTACCTGGCGTGTCGCCTCGCTTCCATCACCCCCGGGTGACCCGGGTGGCCTCACTCCCGCCCTTGGGGGGCGAGCGCGGTTCCTCGCGCCCCTCAGGGGGTGCCACTTGCTGTGGCGTTGCGGCCCTCCCGCCGTCGTGGGGGGTGGGGGCTAGGTGCAGCGGGTGCCGTTGAGGGTGAAGGCTGTCGGGGCGGTGTTGCTGGTGGTGTACGTGGCGGTGAAGCCGGGGTCCACCGTGCCGCCGGTGGGTAGTTGGGGGGCGTAGGAGGGGCTGGTCACCGTGACCTTCTGGCCGGACTGGGTGAACGTGCCGTTCCAGCCGCTGCCGATCTTCTGGTCGCCGCCGAAAGTGAAGGTCAGCGTCCACCCGTTGAGTGCCGCGCTGCCGGTGTTGGTGACCAGGACGTCCGCCTGGAAGCCGCCCGACCAGGAGTTGGTCACCCGGTAGACGGCGGTGCATGCCGCCCCGCCGGTCGGTGGCGGCGTCGTGGTCGTGGTCGTCGTCACCGACACCGCCGGGGACGCCGCGGACAGGTTCCCCGCGGTGTCGGCTGCCTTCACCGTGAAGGCATAGGCCGTGCCCGCGGTCAGCCCGCTGACCACCAGGCTCGTACCGGTGGTGGTCCCGACGAGCACCGGCCCGGCGCCCCGGTCGGCGTAGACCTGGTAGCCGGCCAGCGGCAGGCTGCCCGGGGTGGCGGCCGGCCACGTCAGGGTGACCGAGGTGCCGGTGACGGCCGAGGCGGTGGGGGTGCCCGGGGCGCCCGGCGGGGTCGCCTGCGGGTCGGTGGTGCCCGAGCCGCTGGGCGCGGTGCCCCACACCGCGGTGGAACCGTCGTAGAGGACCATGTCGTCGACGGTGACGGGGGTCGACCCCGGCACCTTGGACACCCCCTGGTAGGACCAGTCGCCGGAGGGGTCGTGCGCCCCGGGGAAGGTCAGCCGGAACTGCACCTCGCGGTGGAAGGCCGACTGCCCGGCAGGGGCGATGTCCTGGCCCTCGCAACTGATCGTCACGTAGTAGACGTTGCCGGAGAACCGGGTCGGCGCGCCTGGCGCCAGGCATTGGTTGTACGCCGAGGTCACGGTGACCTGCGAGGGGCTGGTGCCGGAGTCGAGGGTGAAGTAGTAGCGGAAGCTGCCGTGTGTGAGGTGGCGGGCCGGCCAGCCGGACTTGTTGACGACCTGCGCCTTGATCTCGTAGAAGTTCGTGCCCGCCGCGTTGACCGCGGCCTGCAGGAACTCCTCGGGCCCGTCGGGGGTTTCCTTCGGCGGGAAGTTCGCCAGCGCGGTGCCCCCGTATTCGTCGGTGAGCGCGGCGAGGGCACCGGAGAAGCCCGCGTTGTAGTCCAACGCCCCCTCGGTCTCGCCGTAGTTGGACCGCTCGTCGGAGAAGCCGTCGTCAGCGGAGCCGGGACCGCCGACCAGCAGGCCGTAGTCGAGGTGCCGGGTCCCGGCGGGTTCGGTCATCGACTGCGACCAGGAGCCGTGCGCGGCCCGGCTGTGCGGATTCTGCGGCCACTTGGTGTTCCTGCCGGAGTTGGTGAAGCCGATCTCGTAGCTCTCCTTGGCCGGGTTGTCGCCGAGCACGTAGTCGATCTGCCGGACGCCGAAGTCGTGATACGTCTGCGCCTTGGCAGCGTCCTTGCCCTGCGCGCTCAGCCAGTCGGCGAACTGCAGTGCCGCGTAGGCGGTGTTGGAGGAGTAGCGGAGCGAGCCCCAGGTGTCGAGGAAGGCCTCGCCGCCGGGTGAGTAGGCCACCTTCTGGCCGTTGACGCCGGTGGTCCACCAGTCGAGCCAGCGCTCGGCGTCGTCGACGTAGGTCTGCTTGCCGGTGAGTTCGGCGAGCAGCACGTAGTCCCCGTAGGACTTGTCGTCCCAGGCCAGCGTCCAGTTGTACTCGGGGGTGGTGGTCTGGTTCATCTTCGGCAGCTGGGCGTAGTACGTCTCCGCCTTCGTCAGATACGTGCTGTCGCCGGTGGCGCGGTAGAGCCACAGCGCGCCCCAGACCAGCTCGTCCCAGTAGCCGCTCCACGAGTTGTAGTAACCCTGGGCGGCGGTCACGCACTTGTCGTAGGTGCCGCGGTAGGTGTCGGCGAAGGTGTAGAGCTGCTTGGCGTTGGTCAGCAGCGTCGCGGCGTAGGTCGGGTCGGTCGACTTGAAGACCATGGAGGAGGAGGCGAGCGCCGCGGCCGACTCGCCCGCGAGGTCGGAGCCGGGGCAGGAGGCGTCGATCTTGAAGGAGGGCCGGGGCTCCGGGTTGACCTCGGGCGGGCCCCAGAAGGAGTGGTCGCTGCCGCCGTCGCCCACCTGCCCGTAGAGCACGTTGGCCGAGGGGTGCGCCTTGAGCAGCCAGTCGTCGCCCCAGCGCAGATTGCGCAGCAGGAAGGTGTTCTGGCCGCTCTTGCTGTAGCCGGCCGCCTCGTCGATGCCGCCCCAGCCGAGCATCGTCATCGAGAACGCCATCGGGAAGCCGAACTTCACCTCGTCGCCGGCGTCGTGGTAGCCGCCGGTCAGGTCGATGCCGGCGTCAGCGCCGTCGGTGAGGTCGGAGTCTCCGCGCCAGGAGACGCGGTTGTCGGCGGGCAGCTTGCCGGAGCGCTGCGACTCGTAGAAGAGCATCGAGTCCTGGAGGGCCTCGGCGTAGTTGTAGCCGCCGGCCGCGGCGGGGGCGGCGGACGCGGCGCGGGCCGCGGGCGCGCCCGCGGTGGCTGCCAGCACCAGCGGTAGCAGGGCGGCGACGGCGGTGACCGCCGCGGCCCGGACGCGGCGCATCGCGCGCACGGGCGGTGTTCCGGATATGGGCACGCGTCCTCCTGGGAGGGCGATGGTCGTGGTGGGGGGAGCGCGCCCGCAGGCGGGCGGCCGGCCATCGTCCACCCGCTTGTGGGAGCGCTCCCACATGCTCGCCCCGGGCCTTGCGCACCGTCAAGCACCGTGCGTACGGCAGTGCGTGCGACCCGGGCGGGTCGCGACCGGCCGGACTCGTAAGATGCGCGACAGGGCCGACAGGGGGCATCCTGATCCACTCACGAGGGTTTCTTTTCTTCACATGAGATGACTGGTGTCTCGGGTGGCAGGAAGAAAGGGAGACGCAACCGCTGATTCCGGCCCTTCCGGACGACCGATGAGGTGTGAGGTCCCGCCGTGCGCCAGCCGACCCGTTCCCCCGCTGCCCCGCGACCGCGTCGCGCGCCGACCCGCGCCGGATCGCCCGGGGGCCTGCTGGCCGGCGCCTTCGGCGGTGTCCGCGGCGCCGGGCTCGTGCTCGGCCTGCTGGCCGCTGCCACCACGGGGCTGACCGCGTGCGGCGACGGCGACTCAAACTCCTCCGGCAGCACCTCCTCGGCGACCGCCCCCGGCTCCTCCCCCGCCACCACCACGCCCGGCAGCCCGAGCGGCACCACGATGTCGGGCTCCCCCTCCGCCTCGCACACCACCGCCGTGCCGCCCCCGGCGACCACCGTGAAGCCCGCCAGCTGCGTGAACCGGGCGGTCGCCGGCATGAGCCAGGCGGAGCAGGTCGGCCAGCTGTTCATGAGCGCGGTGAGCACCTCGGGGATGACCGGTTCCCAGGCCGCCGCGATCACCGGCGGCCGGGTCGGCTCGGTGTTCCTGATGGGCCACACGACCGCCGGCACGGCAGGGATCAAGAAGGTCACCGACACCGTCAGGAAGCTGGCGCCGTCGGTGAAGGGAGCCACCGTCAGGATGCTGATCTCCACCGACCAGGAGGGCGGCCAGGTCCAGGTGCTCGGCGGCCACGGCTTCAGCACCATCCCGGCCGCACTGCGGCAGGGGCGGCTGCCGGCCCCCACCCTGCAGAAGGACGCGAGGACCTGGGGCCAGCAGCTGCGGGCCGCCGGGGTGACGATGAATCTCGCGCCGGTCGCCGACACCGTGCCGCCGAACCTGGTCAACGTCAACGCGCCGATCGGCAAGCTGCAGCGCGAATACGGCACCAACCCGTCGACGGTGGCCACCCACAGCACCGCCTTCCTGCGCGGCATGCTCCAGGCGGGTGTCATCACCACCGCCAAGCACTTCCCGGGCCTCGGCCGGGTGACCGGCAACACCGACTTCAGCCTCGGCGTCACGGACTCCACGACCACCCGCACCGACGCGTTCCTCGAGCCGTTCCGCAGCGCAGTCAAGGCCGGCACGCCGTTCGTGATGGTGTCCTCCGCGATCTACTCCCGGATCGACCCGAACACCCAGGCGGCCTTCTCCTCCACGGTGATCCGCGACCTGCTGCGCGGCTCGCTCGGCTTCAAGGGCGCGGTCATCTCCGACGACCTCGGCGCGGCCGTCGCCGTGAGCGACCACACGCCAGCGCAGCGGGCGGTGGACTTCTTCAAGGCGGGCGGCAACCTGCTGCTCACCGTCAAACCGAGCGACATCGCGCCGATGACCGCGGCGGTGCTCAGCCGGATGCCGCAGGACGCCGCGCTGCGCAGCTCGGTGTCCGACAGCCTGCGGCGGGTGCTGACGGCCAAGCAGAACGCGGGGCTGCTGACCTGCTGACCCCCTCCGGGCCGCTCGGTGGCGCCGTGGTGACCGGTCGCGCCCGTGCAGCCATGCTCCCCTGTCGCGTTCACGGTCCCGCCCGTCCACGGCTGAGCGCGCAGGGGTGCGGCGGTGCGCGGCCGTCGCGGGAGGCGGGCGCCCAGGGGCCGGTAAGGGTGCCCTTAGATGACCGCGTGGTGAACTGGCGCGGAATTGTGGATTCCCACCCCACTGCCAACCGCATGGCCGCGCCATACGGTGCTTAGCATGAGCCGCACCCCCGATCCACCGCACGGAACTGGAGGTCCGGTGTGTCCGCCGAACCTGACGGCATAACGCCGCACCCGCCCTCGTCCCCCCGGACGCGCTTCACCCGCAGGTGGCAGGCGGCGGCCGCCGTACTCGTGGTCGCCTGCGCGATCACCGCCACCGTGGTGGTCGCCGGGGCGGGCGACGGGAGCACCCGGACCGACGCCAAGGGCGCGGCCAAGGGCCCGGCCGACGGGCTGCGGCACACCGCGATCGAGGTCTCGACCGGGACCTGCGGACGGGGCTGGAGCCGGCCGCAGCCCGGAACGCAGGTCTTCGACCTGCACAACGCGTCGAGCACCGCCTCGGAGGTCGACCTCACCGACCCGCGTACCGGCAAGATCTACGGCGAGGTGGAGGGTCTGGCGCCGGGGACGACCCGGCCGATGACCGTCGACCTGGGCAGCGGCTCGTACGCGTTCAAGTGCCTGCAGAACGACGCCGACGCGGTGAGCGGCCCGACCGTCACGGTGGGCGGCAAGCACCCGCAGGGCCCGGCCGCCGCGCCGGTCAACCAGCACGACCTGATCCCGCCGACGCTGGCGTACCAGAAGTGGGTGGGTCAGCGCATCGGCGACCTGGCGGCGGGCACCGGCACCCTCAAGGGGGACATCGACCGGGGTGACCTGGCCGCCGCCCGCCGCGACTGGCTGTCCGCGCACCTGGTCTACGAGCGGATGGGTGCCGCCTACGACACCTTCGGCGACGCGGACGCGGCGATCAACGGGACCGTGGCCCGCACCCCCGACGCGGTCAATGACCCGGACTTCGCCGGATTCCACCGGATCGAGTACGGGCTGTGGCACGGCGAGTCCGCGGCCTCGCTGCGCGCCCCCGCCGCCGCGCTGGACAGCGCGGTGCGCACGCTGCGGGACGGCTGGCCGCAGCAGCGGATGGACCCGGCGGCGATGGGCCTGCGCGCCCACGAGATCATCGAGAACGCCGAGCAGTTCGAGCTGACCGCCCGCACCGACTACGGCAGCGGTACGAATCTGGCCACCGCCCGCGCGAACCTGGACGGCACGCGGGCGATCCTCGACCCCTTGCGCGGCCTGCTGGTGCCCCGCGACGCCGACCTGCCCGCGCTCGACGCCGCACTGGAGCGCACCCGGGCCGCGCTCGACGCCCAGCAGCACGGCGGCAGTTGGACGCCGGTGGACCGGCTCCCCCACACCCAGCGCCAGCGGATCAACGCCGACTTCGGCGATCTGCTCGAACAACTCGCCCCGGTGGCGGCGATCTTCGAAGTACGGAGGACGGCATGACCGACACCCGGCACGGCGGCGACCTGCACCGGCGCGGTTTCCTGCGCGGCGCGGCCCTGGGCGTGGGAGCGGTCGGCGCGGTGGCCGGCGGCGCCACCGCCCTGGCGGGCTCCGCCGCCTCGGCGGCGACCCCGTCGGCCGGCCCCGCCCGCCGCAAGGCCGGCTTCCACGGCGTGCACCAGGCGGGCATCGTCGAGGACGTCCAGCTGTCCACCGCCTTCCTGTCCTTCGACGTCACGGCCGCCGACCGGCGGGAACTGACCGAGCTGCTGCACACCGTCACCGAGCGGGCGCGCTTCCTGACCTCGGGCGGTACGCCCGCGCCGCTCGGCATCACCGACTCGCCGTCCGACAGCGGCACGCTGGGCGCGCAGGTGCCCGGCGACAGGCTGACGGTGACCGCGGGGGTGGGCGCGTCGCTCTTCGACGGGCGGTTCGGGCTGGCCGACCGCAAGCCGCTGCGGCTGACGTCGATGCCCGCCTTCGACGACGACGACCTCGACCAGGCCTGGTGCCACGGCGATCTGAGCCTGCAGCTCTGCGCGCCGCACGCGGACACCGTGCTGCACGCGCTGCGGGACATCACCCGCAACACCAGGGGCGGGATGCAGGTGCGCTGGCGGTTGGACGGCTTCACCAGCCCGCCGCGGCCCAGCGGCACCCCGCGCAACCACATGGGCTTCAAGGACGGCACCGCCAACCCGGACGTGACGGATCCGGCGGTCGCCGACCGGCTGGTATGGGTCGGCGCCGGCGGCGAGCCCGCGTGGACGGCCGGCGGCTCGTACCAGGTGGTGCGGCTGATCCGGATGCTGGTGGAGTTCTGGGACCGGGTCTCGATCACCGAGCAGGAGCGGATGTTCGGCCGCAACCGGGACACCGGCGCGCCGCTGGACGGCTCGCGCGAGTTCGACACGCCGAAGTTCTCCCAGGACCCGACCGGCGACATCATCCCGCTGGACAGCCACATCAGGCTGGCCAATCCGCGGACCGCGAAGACCGACAACTCCCGCCTGCTGCGCCGGGCTTACAACTACGACCGCGGAATGGACAGCAACGGCAACCTCGACATGGGGCTGATCTTCGTCTGCTACCAGCAGGACCTGGAGCGGCAGTTCGCCGCCGTGCAGCAGCGACTCGCGGGTGAACCCCTGGTGGACTACATCTCGCCTTTCGGCGGCGGGTACTTCTTCGCGCTGCCGGGCGTCCGCGACCGCTCCGACTGGCTGGGGCGCGCCCTGCTGGCCTGACGCCGGCGCCCGGAGGGTAATGCGCAGGTCAAGACTTGTCCTGGATTTACTGACTCGCTGTTCACCCGGGCGCCACCACCGGGCCGTCGCTTTGTCGCAGGCCAACCGGACGATCGCGTTCGACAACGTGCACGAATCGACAGCGGCACGCGTAAAGCGCCACTTAGCGGAGGCTGAGAAAGCATGAGCACCACAGGCGGTACGGGCAGGAGAAGAAGGGCGGGTTCGCGCAGGCGCGCGGCACGCTGGGCAGCGTTCGCCGGGGCCGCGGCACTCGTACTTGCGGGCGGCACGGCCCCCGCCTTCGCCGACTCGCACGACCAGAACGGCGGCAGTGGCAAGACCGCCACCCCGATCAAGCACCTGGTCGTCATCTTCGACGAGAACATCTCCTTCGACCACTACTTCGGCAGCTACCCGGTCGCGGCCAACACCGACGGTACGAAGTTCACCGCCGCGAAGGACACGCCGAAGAACATCGACACCCTCAGCCACGCGGGCCTGCTGAAGAAGAACCCCAACCAGTACGCCCCCAAGCGGCTCGGCCCCGACCAGGCCGTGACCTGCGACCAGAACCACAACTACGGCCCTGAGCAGTACGCCGCCAACGGCGGCAAGGCCGACCAGTACGTGCAGAACACCGAGACCAGCACCTGCTCCGGCGGCCTGTTCGGCGAGCCCGGCCTGGTGATGGACTACTACGACGGCAACACCGTCACGGGCCTGTGGAACTACGCGCAGCACTACTCGCTCGGCGACAACTCGTACAGCACCACCTACGGCCCCTCCACCCCGGGCGCGCTCAACCTGGTCTCCGGCCAGACGCACGGGGTGATCTCCGTCGACCCCAAGTCGGGCACCGAGAACCCCAAGCAGACCGCCACGCCGGACCCGTACACGGTCCTGTCCCCGAACGCCAAGGGTGTCGGCACGGTCATCAACGACCCCGACCCGGCCTTCGACGACTGCTCGGACGCCAGCCACACCAGCAGCAACGCGCTGGCCGCGATGCAGGGCAAGAACGTCGGCGACCTGCTCAACAAGCAGGACGTGACGTGGGGCTGGTTCCAGGGCGGCTTCCGTCCCTCCACCGCCTGGGACGGCAAGCAGGGTGACTACGCCAGCTGCCAGGCCAGCACGCACACCAACGTGGGCGGCGCCTCCTCGGTGGACTACAGCGCGCACCACGAGCCGTTCCAGTACTACAAGTCGACGGCGAACCCGCACCACCTGCCGCCGAAGAACACCGCCGAGATCGGCCACAACGGCCAGGCGAACCACAACTACGACCTGACCGACTTCGACGCGGCGGTCAAGGCGGACAGCCTGCCGGCGGTCAGCTTCCTGAAGGCGGCCGAGTTCCAGGACGGCCACGGCGCCTACTCGGACCCGGTCGACGAGCAGAACTTCCTGATCAAGGAGATCAACCAGCTCCAGCAGTCGCCCGCGTGGAAGGACACCGCGGTCGTCGTCTCCTACGACGACTCCGACGGCTGGTACGACCACGCGTACGCCAAGCCGCAGAACGGCTCGAAGGACACCACGGTCGGCTCCAACGGCAAGACCACCGACAGCCCGGCCTGCCAGGCGGGTCCGAAGTCGGCCGGCGGCTACGCCGACCGCTGCGGCCCGGGCACCCGGCAGCCGCTGCTGGTGATCTCGCCCTACAGCAAGGTCAACTCGGTCGACCACACCCGTACCGAGCAGACCTCGATCACCAAGTTCATCGAGGACAACTGGAAGACCGGCCACATCGGTGACGCGGCCTTCGACACCCGGGCCAACTCGCTGAACGGCGCCTTCGACTTCAAGCACCCGAACAACAAGCAGGTGCTGCTCGCGGCCGACGGCTCGGTCAAGTCCGTCAAGCCGATCGACACCGGCGGCAACGGCGGCTCCACCGGTGGCTCCAACGGCGGCGGTTCGACCGGCGGTTCGACCAGTGGTGGTTCGACCGGCGGCGGCAACAACGGCGGTTCGACCGGCGGTCACGGCTCCGCGGCCGGCGGCTCGGGCAACGACGCCTCCACCCAGACGCTGGCCGCGACCGGCAGCTCCTCGCCGGTCCTGCCGCTGGGCATCACCGCCGGCGTCCTGCTGGTCGGCGGCGGCGCGCTCTACTACGGCCGCAAGCACCGCCGTCAGGCCGCCACCATCGCCTGACGAGACGCGCCGCGCCCGCTGGGCCGTGTCTGACGGATCCCCCGTGGCCCGCGGCGCCCGGCACCGCACAGCCGGACCGGCACCCCGACGCCGGTTCCACGAGGCCGCCCCGGCACCCGCCGGGGCGGCCTTCGCGCTGCCGCCGCCGGCTCGGCACTCCGGCGTGCCGGACCGCCGCCGCGGCACCGGCCGCGTCGCACCCGACGGGTGCGACACGCCGGGTCTAGGGTGTTCCGCATGGAAACCGCCGGATATCTCCCCGCGCTGCGCCGCGAGACCGACGCCTTCCGCGGCTGTCTGCTCGGCGACCTGAGCGCGCCGGTGGAGCACTGCGGCAGCTGGACGCTCCACGACCTGGCCGGGCATCTGGGCGCCGGCCACCGGCGGGCCGTCACCGCGGTCACCGCCCACCACCCGGGACACCGCTTCCCCGCCGCGCCGCGCGAACCGGCCGCGCTGCTGCGCTGGTTCGACCGGCGTACGGCCGCGGTACTGACCGTCCTCGACGCCGATCCCGCCGCACCCGCCTGGACCTTCCACCCCCCGCACACCGTGGGTTTCTGGCAGCGGCGGCGCTGCCTGGAGACGCTGGTGCACCGCTGGGACGCGCAGCACGCGCTGGGCGCGGACCCCGCTCCGCTGGAGCCGGAACTGGCCGCCGACGGGATCGCCGAGGTCTTCGACACCTTCGCGCCCCGGCAGATCGCGGTCGGGCGGGCGACGGCGCCGGTCCGTGCGGTGCTGTTCGAGGCGACCGACACCGGCAGTTCGCTGACCTACGGTCCTGGCGCGCCGGCCGCAGCGGTCACCGGCACCGCGGGCGAACTGCTGCTCATGCTCTGGGGACGGCTGCCGGCCGGCCATCCGGGCCTGGCGTGGAAGGGCGACCGCGAAGCCGCGCGCGCGGCGCTGCGCGGGCCGCTGGTCGCCTGACGGGGCGCCAGAACGGGACCGGCCCGCTTCCGCGTTCACGAACTGAAGGCGCGTCACGACCAGTTCACCGTCCGCCCCTTGCCCGACCGAGGTGCGGCAAGAGTGACGACCGCGGGGTTTTCCGAACACCCTCTGCGATACGCGCTGGTCACCGGGTCAAGTTCAAGCTCTGTCGCAAGTTACGGGCCATTTGCCGGACTTGGGGAGGCTTCCCCTTTTCGCCGCCCCGGCTTTGCGCACAACTCTTGACATGGATGAAACACAGGGAGAAACATCGCCGTGTGTGTCGGGAGAGCGCTCTCATTGCCACCGGGTTTCCGGTGGATCGCGCTCACCGGGACGTGAACGGCACCTGTTTTCCTCGTCCGGCCGCGGGACGGCCGGACGCGCACCCACTGCTCCCCCACCTGTGGAACCAGGAGAGTTGCCCATGCTCGCTCCCCCCACCGGTACGACCGCGCTGAGAACCTCGGTGTTGTCGAACCGGCGCAAGACGGCCGCGGCGGTCATCACGGCGCTGATCGCCTCGCTGCTGCTCTTCGTGCCCATGCGCTCCGCGCATGCCGCCGACACCCTGCTGTCGCAGGGCAAGACCGCCACCGCCTCCTCGTCCGAGAACGCCGGCACCCCGGCGTCCGCGGCGGTGGACGGCAACACCGGCACCCGCTGGTCCAGCGCCGCCGCCGACCCGCAGTGGCTGCAGGTCGACCTCGGCGCCACCGACACCATCTCGTCCGTCACCCTCAACTGGGAGACGGCCTAC
This sequence comes from Streptomyces sp. NBC_01198, assembly GCF_036010485.1. Lineage (NCBI taxonomy): Bacteria > Bacillati > Actinomycetota > Actinomycetes > Kitasatosporales > Streptomycetaceae > Streptomyces > Streptomyces sp. NBC_01198. The sequence goes on along the minus strand of NZ_CP108568.1, from coordinate 6,947,297 downwards.
GGCAAGGCCTTCAAGATCCAGACCTCGACGGACGGTTCGAACTGGACCGACGTCTACTCCACCACGACGGGCACCGGCGGCAACCAGACACTTGCCGTAAACGGTTCCGGGCGCTTTGTCCGGATGTACGGAACCGCCCGCGCCACCGGCTACGGCTACTCGCTGTGGGAGTTCCAGGTCTACGGCTCCACCGGTGGCGGCAGCACCCCGCCGGCCTCCGGCACCCTGCTCTCTCAGGGCAAGACAGCCACCGCCTCCTCGACCGAGAACGCCGGCACCCCGGCGTCCGCGGCGGTGGACGGCAACACCGCCACCCGCTGGTCCAGCGCCGCCGCCGACCCGCAGTGGCTGCAGGTCGACCTCGGCGCCACCGACACCATCAGCTCGGTGACGCTCAACTGGGAGTCCGCGTACGGCAAGGCCTTCAAGATCCAGACCTCGGCTGACGGTTCGAGCTGGACCGACGTCTACTCCACCACCACCGGCACCGGCGGCAACCAGACGCTGAACGTCTCCGGCTCCGGCCGGTACGTCCGGGTCTACGGGACCACCCGCGCCACCGGCTACGGCTACTCGCTGTGGGAGTTCCAGGTCTACGGCACCGCAGGTGGCGGCGGCACCACCACGCCTCCGCCCACCGACCCCGGCGGCCCGATCCAGGGCGGCGGCGACCTCGGCTCCAACGTCAAGGTCTTCGACCCCTCGACCCCGAACATCCAGGGCCAGCTGGACACGATCTTCCAGCAGCAGGAGGGCAACCAGTTCGGCGACGCCCGCTACCAGGTGTTCTTCAAGCCGGGCACCTACAACGGGCTCAACGACCAGGTCGGCTTCTACACCTCGGTCTCCGGCCTGGGCCGCAACCCCGACGACGTCCAGATCAACGGTGACATCACCGTGGACGCGGGCTGGTTCAACGGCAACGCCACCCAGAACTTCTGGCGTTCGGTGGAGAACCTGGCCGTCAAACCGGTCAACGGCACCGACCGGTGGGCGGTCGCGCAGGCCGCGCCCTTCCGCCGTATCCACGTCGAGGGCGGCCTGAACCTGGCGCCCAACGGCTACGGCTGGGCGTCCGGCGGCTACATCGCCGACAGCAAGATCGACGGCACCGTCGGCCCGTACTCGCAGCAGCAGTGGTACACCCGCGACAGCTCCATCGGCGGCTGGACCAACGGCGTGTGGAACATGGTGTTCTCGGGCGTCCAGGGCGCTCCGGCGCAGGGCTTCCCGAACCCGGTCTACACGACGCTGAACACCACCCCCGAGTCGCGCGAGAAGCCGTACATGTACCTGGACAGCAGCGGCAACTACGCGGTGTTCGTGCCGAACCTGCGCACCAACGCCAGTGGCGTGTCGTGGCCGAACACCCCGGGTACCTCGCTCCCGCTGAGCCAGTTCTACGTGGCGAAGCCGGGCGTGTCCGCGGCGACCATCAACGCGGCGCTGGCCCAGGGCCTGAACCTGGTCTTCACGCCGGGTATCTACCACGTGGACCAGCCGATCAACGTGACCCGCGCCAACACCGTGGTGCTCGGGCTCGGTTACGCCACGATCGTCCCGGACAACGGGGTCGACGCGGTGAAGGTCTCGGACGTCGACGGCGTCCGGCTGGCCGGCTTCCTGATCGACGCGGGTGCGGGCAACTCGCCGCAGCTGCTGCAGGTCGGCGCGCAGGGTTCGACCGCGAGCCACGCGTCCAACCCGACCACCATCCAGGACGTCTTCGTCCGGGTCGGCGGCGCGCGTGCGGCCCAGGCGCAGACCGCGTTCGAGATCAACAGCAACGACGTGATCATCGACCACACCTGGATCTGGCGGGCCGACCACGGAAGCGCACCAACAGGCTGGACGGTCAACCCGGCCGACATCGGCCTGAAGGTGAACGGCAACAACGTGCTGGCCACCGGTCTGTTCGTGGAGCACTTCAAGAAGTACGACGTGGAGTGGCACGGCCAGAACGGCAGAACGATCTTCTTCCAGAACGAGAAGGCGTACGACGCCCCGAACCAGGCGGCGGTGCAGAACGGCAGTGTCCGGGGCTTCGCCGCGTACAAGGTGGACGACAACGTCACCACGCACGAGGGCTGGGGCCTGGGCAGCTACTGCAACTACACCGCGGATCCGTCGATCATCCAGGATCACGGGTTCGAGGCGCCGACCACCGCGGGGGTCAAGTTCCACGACCTGCTGGTGGTCTCGCTCGGCGGGATGGGCCAATACGCCCATGTCATCAACAACACCGGTCCGGGAACCTCCGGCACCGGCACGACGCCGTCGACAGTGACGTCGTACCCGTAACCGGAGGCAGGCCGGGCGACTGACGGCTGATCCGACACGGTGACCCGAGGGGCCGCCGTCCTGACCCGGGACGGCGGCCCCTTCCCCGTGCGCCGGTGTCCGGCCGGGTCACGCCGCCGGCTTGCGGGCCTCGACCAGCATGCGGGTGGAGCGGGTGACGAACGGGCCCTCGGCGGTGATGCGGTCGTGCAGCTCGCGCAGCCGGTCCCGGTAGCGGTCGACGGTGAAGCCGGGCACCATCCAGATCACCTTGCGCAGGAAGTACACGACCGCGCCGATGTCGCGGAACTCCATCCGCAGCGTCTCGGGCCGCAGCTGGACCAGCTCAAGGCCGGCTGCCCGCAGGCGCTCCCTGGCCCGGTCCGGGTGGCGCGGGCCACCGTCGCGCGCGCCGGGCTGCGGCCCCAGGAAGAACTCCACCAGCTCGACACCGCTGGCCGGGCCGACCTGCTGGGAGAAGTACGTGCCGCCGGGCCGCAGCACCCGGGCGATCTCGTCCCACCACACGGTGACCGGGTGCCGGCTGACCACCAGGTCGAAGGCCGCGCCGGCGAAGGGCAGCGGCGGCTCGTCCTGGTCGGCGACCACGACGGCGCCGCGCGGGTGCAGCAGCGCGGTGGCCTTGGCCAGATTCGGCGGCCAGGATTCGGTGGCGGCCATCAGCGGCGGCATCCTGGGCACACCGGCGAGCACCTCGCCGCCGCCGGTCTGGATGTCCAGCGCCGCCGTGGCCACGGCCAGCCGCTCCCCCATCGCCCGCTGGTAACCCCATGAGGGGCGCTGCTCGGTCGCCCGCCCGTCGAGCCAGGAGAAGTCCCAGCCGTCGACGGACACCGTCCCGGCCTCGGCCAGCAGTTCGTCGAAATCGCGCGCCATGATCGCATCATGGCCGCGGGCCGCCGCCGGATGCCAGCGGATTTCCGCCGGCACCACGGCGCCGGCCCGAGCGGGGCCCAGCCGCCGGTGCGGCCGTAAGCCGCCGCGGACGGCGCCGACCGGCGTGGACCGGTCGTCAGCCGGGGAAGGCCCGCGCCAGGCGCGCGCTCTCCAGGGGGGACAGCTCCCGCTCGATCGCCGGGACCAGGTCGCGCTGCTCGTGGCCTACGTACTGGTCGATGCCGGCCAGCACGCCGCTCGCCGTCAGCGGGTACGTGCCCTCCGGGAGGTCGGCGGACATCAGATAGGCCAGATCCTTCTGCAGCCGCTCGCCCTCGGCGCGGTCCTCGCGTATGGCGTCGGTCGCCACGTGCCGCTTCTCCAGCGCCCGGCGGGCGGTGGCCTCGGTGCCCTTGACGTGCCTGGCGAAGGCGTCGGCCAGCGGCCGCAGTTCACCGCGGGAGGGTGCGCCCCAGTAGCGCAGCCGCTCCAGCAGGTCGTGCACGCCCCGTCCCGACTCCAGCACCCGGGCGGACAGGCCTTCGTGGTGCGTGCGCGCTTCCTGGACCGCGTCGGCGTCGGCGCGGGAGCGGGCGTCGAAGAAGTCGGCGTAGAACCAGACATTCGCCGGTCCGCTGATACGCGGGTGACCGGACGGCACTCCGGCCACGTCCTCGGGTTTCATCATGTCGCTCATGTCACCGACTCCTCGTCCTCGACGCTTCGCCGTCACCCGCCCGGCCCGCCGCGCTCCGGCTCGTGCCGCCGGAGCGCCCGCGGACCCCGCGGTCATACCTCGTAGTCGTCGTCCTCCTGCACCGGCCAGTCCGCGTCCTGCGTGACATGCACGGCGGCCTCCTCGGCCGAGGCCGCGCCGCCGTCGATGCCGACGTCGTCGCCGACCATGCCGTCCACGCGGATCCGCACTCCCTCGTCCGGAGCGACCAGCCGGCCGGAACGCAGCTCGCCCGCCTCCCAGTCGACCAGCTCGCCGTCGGTGTCGGTCGCGTCACCCAGGCCGTCGTCCCGGCGCACCTGGATGTCAGGCCGCTCGCGCGGCAGCCGCTCGTCCAGCGTCTCGCCCGCCTCCTGCTCGGCCGCCGTGGTGCCGACCTGGTCCACCGCGCGGGGGCGCTCGGGAGGCGAATACCCCTCGTCCAGCACGTCGCCGATGCCGCGGTCGTCCAGGGTGTCCTCGGGCTCCAGCGGCCCGGCGTCCTCCTGGATCTCGCTGCTCTCGTCCGGCTGGTACACGTTGTCGCCCATGGCGTCGTTGACCTGCTGCTCGCTCATGTCGCCGCACCTGCCTCGCCCGGCGGCGTGAGGGGTGCGCCGGCCGCCGGCCGCAGGACGGCGGGCGGAAGTGCCGCGGAAAAAGCGCTTCGCACGGATGACCACGTCCTTCCTGCTCGGGGTGGTGGGCCCTGCGCCGCAGCGGCGGCCCGTCCACCCGCCCGCCGCCGGCGGAAACGGGAGGTGCCGCCGCCCGGCGAATACTCCGGGCGCCCCTCCTTCCATCATGCGCGCCCCACCGCGCCCCGCGCCTGCGGGCGGGCCGGGGCCGCCGCCGGGGGCAGCCCCCGCGCCGGTCAGCCGACGCCGCGCGGCCGGAACTGGACGCTGATCCGGCCGCCGACCGCCGCCCGGGTCTTGGGTATCGCGTGGTCCCAGGTGCGCTGGCACGTGCCGCCCATCACGATCAGGTCGCCGTGGCCCAGCGGCACCCTGGAGGCGGGCGCGCCGCCGCCGCGCGGACGCAGCAGCAGCGGGCGGGGCTCGCCGAGCGAGAGGATCCCGACCATCGTGTCGTGCGTGGCGCCCCGCCCGAAGCGGTCGCCGTGCCAGGCGACGCTGTCCCGGCCGTCGCGGTAGTAGCACAGGCCCGCGCTGACGAACAGCTCGCCCAGCTCCTCGGCGTAGTGCGCGCTCAGCCGGTCGCGGGCCTCGGTGAGCACCGGGGAGGGCAGCGGCTCGCCCCGGCCGTAGTGGGCGAGCAGCCGCGGCACCGCCACCACGTTGTCGTACATGGTGCGGCGCTCCTCGTGCCAGGGGACCTCGGCGGCCAGCTCGGCGAAGAGGTCGTCGGCACCGCTCAGCCAGCCGGGCAGCACGTCGATCCAGGCACCGTGGCTCAGCTCGGTGCGCCGCACCCCGTCCAGGCCGCCCAGAACCGGTGCGCCGGCGGCGAAAAGGGAAGTCTGCTGATGGGACATGGCTCCACCATAACCTCCGTTCGCACAACATTTCGATTACCTGTTCGAGTGAACCCTGGCACTTCACTGCGGGCCGCCGCAGGATGGAGGCATGCTCTTCGCCGAGGTAGCCCGGGTCTCGCGGGAGGTCGCAGGCACCTCGTCGCGGTCCCGCAAGACCGCCCTGCTCGCCGACTTCTTCCGGGACGCCGAGCCGCAGGACGCCCCCATCGCCATCGCCTACCTCGCCGGCCGCCTCCCGCAGGGGCGCCTCGGCGTCGGCTGGGCCGCGCTGCGCGACCGGGCGGAGCCGGCGGCCGCCCCCGCGCTGACGGTCACCGAGGTGGACGCCGCGCTCAGCGCGGTCGGCGCCGTCTCCGGCCAGGGAGCGCATGCCGGGCGGCGCAGCCTGCTCCAGGACCTGCTGGCCGCGGCCACCGCGATCGAGCAGGAGTATCTGATCGGCCTGATCACCGGCGAGGTGCGGCAGGGCGCGCTCGACGCGGCCGCGGCGGAAGGCCTGGCGGCGGCCACCGGGGCCGGACCCGCCGAGGTGCGGCGGGCGGTCATGCTCGCCGGCGCCCTCGAACCGGTCGCCGTGGCGCTGCTCGCCCGCGGGCCCGGGGCGCTCGGCGACTTCCGGCTCACCGTGGGCCGCCCGCTGCTGCCGATGCTCGCGGCCGCCGCCAAGTCCGTGCCGGAGGCGGTCGCCAAGGCCGGGGGGCCCTGCGCGGTCGAGGAGAAGCTCGACGGCATCCGCGTCCAGGCGCACCGCGACGGCGACGACGTACGGCTGTTCACCCGCACCCTCGACGACGTCACCGACCGGCTGCCGGAGATCGTCGCGACGGTACGCGGGCTGGACGCCCGGCGGTTCGTCCTCGACGGGGAGGTGCTGGCCTTCGACGCCGACGGGCGCCCGCGGCCCTTCCAGGAGACCGCGGGCCGGGTCGGCTCCCGGGTCGACGTCGCCGCGGCGGCCCGCGCGATGCCGGTCCGGGCGGTCTTCTTCGACGTGCTCTACGCGCAGGACCGCGATCTCCTCGACCTGCCCTACGCGGAGCGGCACGCGGTGCTCGACGCGCTGGTCCCCGCGGAGGCCCGGGTGCGGCGGGCGGTGGTCGCCGACCCCGCGGACGCCGCGGCGCTGGAGGCGGCCGAGGACTTCATGGCGGCGACGCTGGGGCGCGGGCACGAAGGTGTCGTCGTCAAGGGTGACGACGGTCCTTACGCGGCAGGGCGCCGCGGGGCCTCCTGGATCAAGGTCAAGCCCGTCCACACGCTGGACCTGGTGGTCCTCGCCGCCGAGTGGGGCCACGGGCGGCGCACCGGCAGGCTGTCCAACCTGCACCTGGGGGCACGGGGGGACGACGGGTCCCTGGTCATGCTGGGCAAGACGTTCAAGGGGCTCACCGACGAGGTGCTCGCGTGGCAGACGGAGCGGTTGCTCGACCTCGCCGTCGGGGACGACGGTCACGTGGTGACCGTCAGGCCGGAACTGGTCGTCGAGATCGCCTACGACGGCATCCAGACCTCGCCGCGCTATCCGGCCGGCCTCACCCTCCGCTTCGCCCGCGTGGTGCGGTACCGCCCGGACAAGACGCCGGACCAGGCCGACACGGTGGCCGCCGTGCGCGCAGCCCACGCCCCCGTCTGACCCCCCGCCCCTCGCGCCCTTGGCCGTCGGGGGTGGGGCGTATGGGCGGGATGTCCGGGTAGGTGGCGGGGATGAGGACGAGCGAGAGCGTCGAGAAGGTGATGGCGGCGTACGGCCAGACGTACGCCGCCGAGGCCGGGATCACGCTGCGCGACACACCGCAGCCGCTCTACCGCCTGCTGGTGCTGACCGTGCTGCTCAGCGCGCGCATCCGCACGGACGCGGCCGTCGGGGCGGCGCGGGCGCTGGCGGACGCGGGGCTGCGGGATCCGCGGCGGATGGCCGCGGCCACCTGGCAGGAACGGGTGGACGCGCTGGGCCGCGGCGGCTACCGCCGCTACGACGAGAGCACCGCCACCCAGGTCGGCAAGGGCGCCGAGCTGGCGACCGAGCGCTACGGCGGCGATCTGCGGCGGCTGCACGAAGCGGCCGGCGCCGACCTGCCCGCGCTGCGCGAGGCGTTGCGGGAGTTCCCGGGGATCGGCCCGACCGGTACGGACATCTTCCTGCGGGAGGTCCAGCAGGTGTGGCCGGACATCGCACCGTTCTTCGACAACAGGGCGTTGCAGGGCGCGGCCAAGGCCGGTCTGCCCGACCGGCCGGACGCGCTCAGCCGGGCCGCGGGGGACGCGGAGCCTGCCGTGCTGGCCGCCGCGCTGGTCAGGCTGACGCTGGCCAAGTGATCAGCGGTTCTCCAGCCGGAAGCCCGCTTCCTGCTCCTGGTCGCCGGAGGCGGTGCCGATCACGGTGACCGTGAAGGACTCCGCGAGGCCTTCACGGAGCCGGTCGACCGCGCGATAGCCGCCCTGTGCGGTGAGGGTGACCGGTTCGCCGAGCCGGGCGGGCCCGCTGCCGTCGGCCAGCGGGCGGGACACGTCGAAGGTGGCGGTCCAGACCACCGGGCCGCCGCTCGGCGCCTCCAGAGGCGCGTCGTCGGTGTCGCGGTCGAAGGCGAAAGCGGCACGCAGCGCGTCGAGCACGGTCCTGGCGTCCTCCTTGGCGCAGCTGTCGAGGGTGACGGTGACCTGGGCCGGAGGTGCTGCGGGCTGGTCGGGTGCCGTACTCACGAAGTGTCCTTCCGTCGGGCGGGAGGCTGCTGCCCCGCCCAGCGCATTTCCGTTCGCGCGCGGACGAAACACCGGTTGCCTCGAATGGCGCACCGGTCGTCCGCGACAATCGGAGCATGTCCGCACGGAGCACGTCCGCACGCAAGCCCGCCTCCTGCCCCTGCGGCCTGCCCGCCGCGTACGCAGACTGCTGCGGCGCTCTGCACGCCGGATCGTCGGCGGCCACGACGGCCGAGCAGCTGATGCGGTCGCGCTACAGCGCCTTCGCCGTGCGGGACGCCGGCTATCTGCTGCGCAGCTGGCACTCCTCGACCCGGCCGCGGGAGCTGGCCTTCGACGCGGGGGTGCGGTGGACCGGCCTGGACATCCTCGGCGGCACCGGCGGCAGCGCCTTCCACTCGGAGGGCACGGTGGAGTTCCGGGCGCACTACCGCAGCGGTGGGGCCGCGGGCGAGCAGCACGAGGACAGCCGCTTCGTCCGGGAGGACGGCCGCTGGGTCTACGTCGGCGAGGCCGGGCGGCCCGGGCGGTGACCGGCGGGCAGCCGGCCGAGGTGGATCCGGCGGTACGTGCGGCGCTGGCCGCCGACCTGCTGGTCGCGCTGCGTGCCGCCTGCCCCGGCTCGACGGCGCGGCTGCGCGGCTCGCTCGCGGCGGGCACGGCGGACCGCTACAGCGACATCGACATCGCCTGGCAGGTGCCGGCCGCGGAATTCGGGCGCTGCGTGGCGGAGGTGCGGCGCACCCTGGCCCGGGTCGGGCCGCTGCGCTCGCTGCGCTCCGATCCCGAGTTCGCCGGCACTCCGGGCCACCGGCTGCTCTTCGCCGCCTTCCACGGGCTGCCGCTGTTCTGGCGGCTGGATCTCGACGTGCACGCCGACCGGCGCTTCGAGGCGACGGTGCCTGCGGACTCACCGGCCGACCCGTGGTCCCCCGCGGCCAGCGCGCTGGCCAACGCGGTGGCCGCGGTGAAGGCCGTGTGCAGGGGCCGGTCGGGCACCGCGAGCGGGCTGCTCGGACGCGGGCTGCTGCGGGTCGGCGCCGAGCCGGTGACCACCGGCGACTGGCGCGCCGACCTCGCCCGGCTCACCGCGGCGGCCACGGCGGCGGAGCCGGGGCAGCGGTCGCTGGCGGCGGCGGTGGACGAGCTGGCCGCCGCGGCGGTGCGGCCGGCTTCAGGCGACCGGCCGCCGCGAGTCGTAGGAGAGGAAGCCGCGCTGGAACAGCGCGATCAGGGCGATCGCCGCGATGCAGGCGATGCCGCCGCCGACGACCGCGGCGGTCGGTGAGAAGACGTCGGCCGCGCTGCCGGCCAGGAAGTCGCCGAGGCGGGGGCCGCCGACGACGACCACCAGGAAGACGCCCTGCAGCCGGCCGCGCATGTCGTCCGGGGCGGCGGACTGGAGCATGGTGTTGCGGAAGACCATGCTGACGGTGTCCGCACAGCCCGCCAGCGCCAGGAAGCACAGGCCCAGCCACAGGTTGCGGGTCAGGCCGAAGACGGCGACGGCGGCGCCCCAGGAGGCCACCGCGAGCAGCACCGCGAGGCCCTGGCGGCGTACCCGGCCGTACCACCCGGAGAAGACGCTGCCCAGCAGGGCGCCCACCGCGGGGGCGGCGGCCAGCAGGCCGACCGTACGGGTGTCGCCGCCGAACCACAGTCCGGCGACCGCCGGGAAGAGCACCCTGGGCTGGGCCAGCACCATGGCGGCGAGGTCGGAGACGAAGGTGGTGCGCAGGTTGGGGCGCGCTCCCAGGTAGCGCAGTCCCTCGACGACGGAGGGCCTGCGCCGGACGGCGCCGTCGCCCTCTCCCGGCAGCATCTTGGGCAGCCGCCACATCGCGTACAGCGAGGCGGTGAAGGCGGCCGCGTCGATCAGGTAGGCGGCCTGGTAGCCCCACAGGCCGACGAAGACGCCGCCGAGCATGGGTCCCGCCATCTGCCCGACGCCGCCGGCCAGCGAGGCCAGCGCGTTGGCCGCGGGCAGCTGCTCGGCGGGCAGCAGCCGCGGGATCATCGAGGAGCGGGCCGGGGAGTTCATGGCGAAGCAGACCGCCTGGAGGGCGACGATCACGTAGAGCACGCCGACCGAGCGGACGTGGACGATGGTCACCGCGGCGAGTGCCACGGACAGCACCGTGGCGCCGGCCGCGGTGACCAGGCCGAGCCTGCGGCGGTCGACGGCGTCGGCGACGGCGCCGCCGTAGAGCCCGAAGACGATCAGCGGCACCAGGGAGCACAGGCCGACCAGGCCGACGTAGAAGCTGGAGCCGGTGATGGCGTAGACCTGGAGTGCCACGGCCATCGCAGTCATCTGCTGGCCGATGTAGGACACGGTGTTGCCGAACCACAGCCGCCGGAAGTCGGCGTGCTCGCGCAAGGGGCCGATATCGGCGAGCAGCCGGTTCTTGCGCCCGGTGGGCGGCGGGTCGGGTATCGCAGACCCGGATGGCCCAGTCCGGTTTTCGCGGTCCTTCTCACTCTTGAGCACGGCAAACGGTAGCAAGGGTGCCCTGTCCCGCAGGGGCCGGGTCGCCGTCGCACGGCCGTACAGCGGGTGCCCCGCAGGTGAACCGCGGGCAAAACCGGCTGGTGGCGGTCGGTCGGCCGCAATAGGCTGTGCGGGACGAGCAGGCTCCTGGGGATGTACCGGCCCCTTGGGCCCCGTCCCGGAGCGAGTCGCCACCTCGGCCACGATTCCGGCAATCGCAACAGGCGCCACCGCGTCCGCAACGCCCGAAGTTTGGAATCCAGCCGAGCGTCCGACGCAGGCCATGGCCGCGCGGGCGCATCCGGTCGACGCGATGCTAAGGAGTGCGCGGTGTCACGAGATCAGCTCAAGCGCAAAGAGCCAGCAGCGGAGCGCAGTGGCGAGACCGCCACGCTCCTCGACGCCGAGGGGCCCCTGGACACCTGGTCCCGGTGCGCTCCGATCCGGCTTGCGGGGTACGAGGACGACCTGTCCGAGACACACATCCTGCGCAGTATCGACTGATCGACTCTTCGCCTGACCGGCGAACAGCGCCAGGCTCGCCCGGGCCGGGCAGGGGACGTGCATCCAGGTCCCCTGCCCGGCCCGTCGCCGTGCGGCGGCGGTCCAGCCCGCATCAGGCGCCGGATCGGGCGCCGCGGCGGGAATGAGACCTGCGCGACATTGCGCGTGTATCACGCATGCGCCCCCGAGGCAGCGGGCATACGGGGCTCGACTTCACCGATCTCCGAGGAGTACGACGATGCTGATGGCCCACCCGAGCGTCTTGCGGAACCTGGTGGAACGTTACGAGTCCCTGTCCGTGGTCGCCGACGGCACCGATGCCGGCGTCGACCAGCAACTGGGCGACACCGCTTACACGTTGTGCGTGTCCACCGGCACCCGGGAGATCGCTGCCGCCCTCGTCGCGGCCCGGGCGCGCATCGAGGACGTGGACGACGCGGCGGCCGCCTGACGGTCCGCCATATCATCGCCGCATTTTCCGGTGTGAATATCCTGCTGTCACAACTGGAAGGCGGCGAGCGACCCGTTGGGATGAAATTCGCCCGCCGCATGACCTGATTGGCCCTCTGCGACGTTGTCACGGTGCGGGCATACGGCCCGTGATGATGTCCGGAAGGCAGGAATCGTATGAACAGGCTCGCCCGAAAGGGACTTGTCTCCGCGATGGTCGCCGGCGGCGTGCTGGCCTCCGCGGGTTACGCGCAGGCCGATGCGGCCGCCGAAGGGGACGCCACGGGTTCGCCGGGAGTCCTGTCGGGCAATTCGGTGCAGGTTCCTGTGCATGTGCCGGTGAACGTGTGCGGAAACACCATCAGCGCGGTCGGTCTGCTGAACCCGGTCTCCGGCAACGTCTGTGCCAACGGGTCGTCGGCCACGTCGGCGGCCTCCAGCGTGTCGGCGCCCAGGACGGGCAGCGCCGCCCGCCCGGCCCGCCACACGGACTCCGCTGCGGACGGTTCCGCGGCGCCGCTCGCGGCCGGCAGCCGCTCCGGCGGTGGCGCGCACGCCGCCGGCGACTCGCGTGACGCGGCCGGCCTGCTGTCCGGCAACGGGCTGCGGCTGCCGGTCGACCTGCCGCTGAACGTGGCGGGCAACGGGGTCGGCGTGGTCGGCGTCGGCAATCCCGCCAGCGGCAACACCGCGGTCAACGACGACACACCGCCCGCCCCGGCCCACACCCCGATCCCTGCTCCGCCCAGCAGCCTGCCCGAGCAGGAGTCGCCCGTGGAGACCGCACCCGCGGCGCCGACGCTGGCCCACACCGGGGCCGACGGCGTCGGCATGGCGGCCGCGGGCAGCGCGGCACTGCTGCTCGGCGGTACGGTCCTCTACCGCCGCGCCCGGCCGCGCACCGCCACCGCCCGCCGCTGACCTTCCGCCGGACTCCGCCGCCCACTGCCGCGGGCCCGCCCCCTGCGCCTATGGTCGGCGGTGGACGACGGCGAAGGAGGGCTCAGCCATGGCACAGGAAGTCCGCGGGGTGGTCGCACCCGGCAGGGGCGAGCGGGTGCGGATCGAGACGGTGACGGTGCCGGACCCCGGTCCCGGCGAGGCGGTGGTGCGGGTCCAGGCGTGCGGGGTCTGCCACACCGATCTGCACTACCGGCAGGGCGGTATCGGCGAGGACTTCCCGTATCTGCTCGGCCACGAGGCCGCCGGTCTGGTCGAGGAGGTCGGGGAGGGTGTCACCGAGGTGGCGCCCGGCGACTTCGTGATCCTCAACTGGCGTGCGGTGTGCGGCCGCTGCCGGGCGTGCCTGCGCGGGCGGCCCTGGTACTGCTTCGACACCCACAATGCCCGGCAGAAGATGACCACCGCCTCGGGCACCGCGCTCACGCCCGCCCTGGGCATCGGCGCCTTCGCCGAGAAGACGCTGGTGGCGGCCGGCCAGTGCACCAAGGTCGACCCTTCTGTGTCGCCGTCGGTGGCCGGCCTGCTCGGCTGCGGGGTGATGGCCGGCATCGGCGCCGCGGTCAACACCGGCGCGGTGGGCCGCGGCGACTCGGTGGCGGTGATCGGCTGCGGCGGGGTCGGCAACGCGGCGGTCGCCGGGGCGCGGCTGGCCGGCGCCGCCCGGATCATCGCGGTGGACCTCGACGACCGCAAGCTGGCCACCGCCTCCGCGCTGGGCGCCACCCACACCGTCAACTCCCGGAACCAGGACCCGGTCGAGGCGATCCGCAAGCTGACCGGCGGCCACGGCGCCGACGTGGTGATCGAGGCGGTCGGCCGGCCGGAGACCTACCGGCAGGCCTTCTACGCCAGGGACCTGGCAGGCACCGTCGTCCTGGTCGGGGTGCCCACCCCGGAGATGCGGCTGGAGATCCCGCTGCTCGACGTGTTCGGACGCGGCGGCGCGCTCAAGTCGTCGTGGTACGGCGACTGCCTGCCCTCCCGTGACTTCCCCATGCTGATCGACCTGCATCTGCAGGGACGGCTGGACCTGGGGGCGTTCGTCAGCGAGACCATCGCACTGGACGAGATCGAGGACGCCTTCGACCGGATGCAGGACGGTGACGTCCTGCGGTCGGTCGTCGTGATGTGACCGTCGCGGGGTCCCGAGCAGCGGACTCCGGCAGGAAAGGCCCGGGCGCGGCAGGCCGCCCGGGCCCTAAGGTGTATGCGCGCACATGAACACAATCAGCACCTCAGCGCCGAGGTGCCGGTCGGTGCGCCCTGTTCCGCATCACCGCGAAGACGTGATTCGAGGAGCCTGCAATGGCGTTGCCGCAAGGCACGCTCAGCCACCGCTACCGTGGCGAGCACCCCGTACGAACCCTCCTCTACCTCTTCCACCCCGACCGGCGGCGGGTCGCGCTGGCCGTCGCCGCCTTCTTCGGCAAGCACACACCGGTGTGGCTGCTGCCGCTGATCACCGCCAACGTCGTCGACGTCGTCGTCCAGCACCGCCCGATCTCCGTGCTGTGGTGGAATTCCGCGGTCCTGCTGGTGATCCTGGTGCTCAACCTGCCGCTGCACCTGACGTACGTCCGGTGCATGCAGGGTTCGTGGTGGCGCACCGGCTGTCCACCATCAGGAACGCCGACCGGATCGTGGTGCTCGACGAGGGCCGGATCGCTGAGGTCGGCCCGCACGCGGAACTGCTGCGCGGCGGCGGCGCCTACGCCGGTCTGCAGGCCGCCCAGCTGGCCTGACCGTCGCCCGGGGTCCCGGCAGCGGGACCCCGGGCGACGGCGGGACGGGTCAGTCGCCGAGCGCGGCGCCGACGATCGCCTGCGCCTCCTGCTGCACGTCGGCCAGGTGGTCGGGGCCGAGGAAGGACTCGGCGTAGATCTTGTAGACGTCCTCGGTGCCCGACGGGCGCGCGGCGAACCACGCGTTGTCGGTGCAGACCTTGAGGCCGCCGAGCGGCGCGCCGTTGCCGGGCGCCTCGGTGAGCACCGCGGTGACCGGCTCGCCGGCCAGTTCCCTGGCGGGGACCTGATCGGCCGACAGCTTCGCCAGGACGGCCTTCTGCCGGCGGTCGGCCGGTGCGTCGATCCTGGCGTAGGCAGGCGAGCCGAACCGCCCGGTGAGGTCGGCGTAGTGCTCGGACGGCGTGCGGCCGGTGACCGCGGTGATCTCGGCGGCCAGCAGCGCCAGCAGGATGCCGTCCTTGTCGGTGGTCCAGACGCCGCCGTCGCGCCGCAGGAAGGACGCGCCGGCCGACTCCTCGCCGCCGAAGGCCAGGGTGCCGCCGAGCAGCCCGTCCACGAACCACTTGAAGCCGACCGGCACCTCGGTCAGCGGGCGGCCGAGGTCGGCGACCACCTTGTCGATCATCGAGGACGACACCAGCGTCTTGCCGATCGCCAGGTCGGGACCCCACTGCTCGCGGTGCCCGGACAGGTAGGAGATGGCCACCGACAGGTAGTGGTTGGGGTTCATCAGCCCGCCGTCCGGGGTGACGATGCCGTGCCGGTCGGCGTCGGCGTCGTTCCCGGTGGCGATGGCGTAGTCGTCCTTGCGGGCGATCAGCGAGGCCATCGCGTACGGCGACGAGCAGTCCATCCGGATCTTGCCGTCCCAGTCCAGCGTCATGAAGCGCCAGGTCGGGTCGGCCTGCGGGTTGACCACCGTCAGGTCCAGGCCGTGCCATTCGGCGATCCGGCCCCAGTAGTCGACCGAGGCGCCGCCCAGCGGGTCCGCGCCGATCGTCACCCCGGCCCGGCGCACCGCCACCAGGTCGAGCACCGAGGGCAGGTCGTCCACGTAGCGGCCGAGGAAGTCGTAGCGGGCGGTGGTGGCGGCGGCCAGCGCCCGGGCGTAGCCGATCCGCTGGACGCCCTTGAGGCCGTCGGTGATCAGCTGGTTGGCCCGGTCCTGGATCCAGGTGGTGGCGTCGGAGGCGGCGGGGCCGCCGCTCGGCGGGTTGTACTTGAAGCCGCCGTCGCCCGGGGGGTTGTGCGACGGGGTGACGACGACGCCGTCCGCCAGGTTGCCGGTGCGGCCCTTGTTGTACGTCAGGATGGCGTGCGAGACCGCAGGGGTCGGCGTCCAGCCGTCGTTCTCGTCCAGCAGCACCGTGACGCCGTTGGCGGCGAAGACCTCCAGGGCGGTGACCCTGGCCGGTTCGGACAGCGCATGGGTGTCGGCGCCGAGGAAGAGCGGGCCGCTGGTGCCCTGCCCGGTGCGGTAGTCGCAGATCGCCTGGCTGGTCGCCGCGATGTGGTCCTCGTTGAACGCGGTGTCGAGCGACGAGCCGCGGTGCCCCGACGTGCCGAACGCCACCTGCTGCCCGGCCTCCGCCGGGTCGGGGTGCAGCGCGTAGTACGCCGTGATCAGGCGGGGTACGTCCACCAGGTCCTCCGGCCGGGCCGGTGTCCCGGCACGCTGGTGCGGCATCCACGTCTCCTTAGCTACGGCTTGCGTCGGGCCTGCCCGACCATTGTCATCCCGCCCGGCCCGGTACGCAGTACCGCACCACGCCCGCGGGCCACGACGCACCCGCGGATGATCGCGTACCCCCACAGGCGGCCCGCGACGCAATAGGGTCGGTGTCATGACCCCGGAGCGCGTCCCAGGCGTACCGCTGGCGTCCGCGGCGGGCCGCTGGGTGCTGGCGTGCACGGTGCTCGGGTCCGGCATGGCGCTGCTTGACGGCACCATCGTCAACATCGCGCTCCCACGGATCGGCGAGGACCTGGGCGCGACGCTCGCCGACCTGCAGTGGACGGTGAACGGCTACCTGCTCACGCTGGCCGGCCTGATCCTGCTGGGCGGCGGCCTCGGCGACCGCTACGGGCGGCGCAAGGTCTTCGTCATCGGCGTGGTGTGGTTCGCGCTGGCCTCGGCGGCGTGCGGAGCCGCGCCCGGCACCGGTGTGCTGATCGCGGCCCGCGCCCTGCAGGGGGTGGGCGGCGCGCTGCTGACGCCGGGTTCGCTGGCGCTGGTGCAGTCGACCTACCGGCCGGAGGACCGGGCCAAGGCGGTCGGTGCCTGGTCCGGGCTCGGCGGGGTGGCCGGCGCGGTGGGTCCGTTCCTGGGCGGCTTCCTGGTGGACGGCCCGGGCTGGCGGTGGATCTTCCTGGTCAACCTGCCGATCGCCGCGGTGGTGGTGGCCATCGCGGTCCGCCATGTGCCGGAGAGCCGGGACCGGACGGCGTCCGGCAGTTTCGACATCCGGGGCGCCGCGCTGGCCGCGCTGTGCCTGGCCGGCATCACCTACGCGCTGATCACCGCCTCCGGCCATCCCTCGTGGACGTCGGTGGTGCTGCCCGCGGCGGCGGGGCTCGCGTGCGGGGTGGCCTTCGTACGGACCGAGCGGGCCAGCGAGCATCCGATGCTGCCGCTTTCGGTGTTCTCCTCCCGCCTGTTCACCTCGGTGAACGCGGTGACGCTGTGTCTGTACGCGGCGATCGGCGGGGTGTTCTTCCTGCTGCCGGTGGAACTGCAGATCGCCGCCGGCTACAGCGCGCTGCGGGCCGGTCTGGCCACGCTGCCGGTGACCGTGCTGCTCCTGCTGCTGTCGGCGCCGGCCGGCGCGCTCGCCCAGCGGATCGGGGCGCGCCTGCCGCTGACGGTGGGGCCGCTGGTGACCGCGGCCGGGCTGCTGCTGCTCATCCGGATCGGTCCAGGATCGGCGTCGTACTGGCTGGACGTGCTGCCCGCGGTGGTGGTGCAGGGGCTGGGGATGTGCCTGGTCGTGGCGCCGCTGACCGCGACGGTGCTGGCGTCGGTGGACGTCGACCACGCCGGGGTCGCCAGCGGGGTGAACAACGCGGCGGCCCGGGTGGCCCAACTGCTGATCGTGGCCGCGCTGCCGCTGGTGGTGGGGCTGTCCGACCAGGCGTACCGCTCGCCGCACCGGGTGGACGCGGCCTTCGGCTCGTCGATGATGATCTGCGCGGCGCTGTGCGCGCTCGGTGCGGTGCTGGCCTTCACCCTGGTGCCGTCGGGCCCGCTGCACGAGGACGACGGCACTGCCGCCGTCCAGCCGCAGTGCCGGGCGCACTGCGGCTTCCCCGCGCCGCCGCTGGAGCCTGGGACGGGCCACGCGTCCCGTCCGTGACGGTCAGCGGCGGCCGGGCGCGGGCTCGGGGTCCGGCTCGGTCAGCAGCTGTTCGAGTACCGGCAGCGCCGCCAGCAGCGTGTCGAGCTGTCCGGGGTCGAGCCGGGCCATCCGGCGGGCCAGCAGCTCGGAGCGCTTGCGGCGGATGCGGCCGAGCACCTCGGCGCCCTCCGGGGTGATGCTGACCAGCCAGGACCGGCCGTCGGAGGGGTCGGGCTGCCTGGCGACCAGCGCCGCGGCGACCAGCGGCGCCACCGTACGGGTCAGCGACGGAGCGGCGACCTGCTCCTGGGCGGCCAGCTCGCCGATCCGCAGCGGTCCGTGCTCCTGGGTCCTGGCCAGCGCGGACAGCTGGGCGTAGGTGAGGTTCAGGTCGTCGCCGGAGGCCTGCGCGAGCTGCCGGTAGAGGCGGGCGATGACCAGCCGCAGCCGCGCCACGGCGGCGGAGGAGGGCGCCCCGCGCCCGTCGGTGTCCGTCATGGCGGGGCGCCTCCTGGGTCGTACCGCGGGCCGTACCGCGGTCAGCTGTCCGTGCCGGTGCGGCGGCTGCGGATCAGCGACGCGCCTGCTGCGACCAAGGACATCACGATCGCCAGGGCGAACACCACGACCAGGCCGTCGTGGAAGGGACCCGAGATCAGGTGCGGGAAGAACTCCCGCCCGGTCAGGGTCTGCGAGTTGGCCGCGGGCAGCGTGCCGAGCAGGTCGGAGCCGAGCAGCTGCTGGATCGGGTTGTAGCCGAGGAAGGCCGCGAAGAGGGTGCCGACCGGCGGGAGGTTCGCCACCTGGTGGGCGTTGGACGCGGGCACGCCCTGGGCCATCAGGCCGGAGCTGAGGGTGTGCGGCAGCGAACGCGCCAGGCCCGCGACCATCAGCGAGAAGAAGACGCCGATGGACAGCACCATGCCGGCGTTCTGGAAGGTGGCGCGCATGCCGGAGGCGGCGCCGCGGGACTCCGCGGGCACGCTGGCCATGATGATCGAGGTGTTGGGCGCCGCGAACAGGCCGCCGCCGAGGCCGTTGAGGAAGACCACCAGCGCGAAGACCCAGTAGCTGAAGTCGGTCGGGATCAGCAGCAGGCCGGCGAAGGACCCGGCCATCACCACGAAGCCGGAGGCGGCGAACAGCCGGGCGCCGTAACGGTCGGACAGCGCGCCCGCGACGGGCCCGGCGGCCAGGAAGCCGACGGTCAGCGGCAGCAGGTAGATACCGGCCCACAGCGGTGTGTCGGCGTAGTTGTAGCCGTGCAGCGGCAGCCAGATGCCCTGCAGCCAGATGATCAGCATGAACTGCAGGCCGCCGCGGGCGATGGAGCCCAGCAGGGTGGCCGCGTTGCCGCCGGCGAAGGCCGCGTTGCGGAACAGCTTCAGCGGGAACATCGGCTCGGCGACCCGGGACTCCACCAGGCAGAAGGCCACCAGCATCGCGACGCCGCCGATCAGCCCGGCGAGCACCCAGGGGTTGGTCCACCCCATGGTGTGGCCGCCGTAGGGCTGGATGCCGTAGGTGATGCCGGCCAGCAGCGCGGTCAGGCCCACCGCGAAGGTGATGTTGCCCCACCAGTCCATCCTGGCCGGGCGGCGGACGCCGGTCTCGTGCAGCGAGCGGTACGCCCACACGGTGCCGATCAGGCCGATCGGCACGTTGACCCAGAAGATGGAGCGCCAGTTCCACTCGGCGAGCAGGCCGCCGAGGACCAGGCCGATGAAGGAGCCGGCGATACCGGCCACCATGTTCACCCCGAGGGCCATGCCGCGCTGGCGGGCCGGGAAGGCGTCGGTGATGATCGCCGCGGAGTTGGCCATCAGCATCGATCCGCCGACCGCCTGGGCGACCCGCCAGCCGATCAGCCACAGCGCCCCGCCGCCGCCGTGCAGCGGGTCGACGGACAGGATCACCGAGGTGACGGTGAAGATCAGGAAGCCGGCGTTGTAGATCTTGACCCGGCCCAGGATGTCCCCGAGCCGGCCGAGGGTGACCACCAGGACCGCGGTGACCAGCATGTAGCCCATCAGCATCCACAGCAGGTAGCTGACGTTCCCCGGCTGGAGCGGGTCGAGCCTGATGCCGTTGAAGATCGCGGGCAGCGAGATCAGCACGATCGAGGAGTTGATCGTGGCGATGAGCATGCCGAGGGTGGTGTTGGACAGTGCCACCCACTTGTAGTGCGGATGGTCGGCTGCGATACGCGGCGGCCGCCGCTGTATTCGCTTGGTCGCGTCTTCGGTCGCCATCAGGCCCTTCACACCCCGCCCGGGTCAGTTACTTAACTTAGGTTAAGTAATTCTAGCATCGGGTGATGACCGGGGCCTCCCCCTGTCAGCCGCGGCGGCGCAGCAGGATGCCGCGCAGGATGGCGGCCTGCCCGGCGTGCTGGAGGTCGTCGGAGATGACGCTGACCAGCCGGACCCCCAGGGTCACCGGCGGCGTCCACCGGCGGTCCACCACGGTGTCGAGGTCGGCGTCGGTCAGCGTGGCCAGATAGGCCAGTGTCCGCTCGTGCACCGCGTCGTAGTAGCCGGTGAGCAGGTCGGCGGTGGCCGCCGCCAGCTCGGCCACCTCGTCGGCGCTGTGGCCGTAGCCGATGTCGTCGGCGTCGAACGGCAGCCCGAAGCGCTGGTCCCAGCCGCCCTCGGTCCAGGTCTGCGGGTGGCCGGCGGCCTCGGAGACATGGTCGTCCTGGACGCGGGTGAGATGCCAGACCAGCCAGCCGACGGAGTTCGCCTCCGGGTCGAGGCGGTCGGCCAGTTCGCCGGTGGTCAGGCCCTCGACGGCGTCGTGGACGACTTCCTTGATCCGGCCGTAGGCGTCGGCCAGCAGTTCTGCGGTGTTCATCGGGGCTCCTCGCGGGGGCGGGGCGGTGTCGGCGCGGGACCTGGTGGTCCCGCGGCGGCCTGATGATCCGATCCTCGCCGATCACTGCCGCGCGAGCGCGTGAATTCGCCCGGCTCCGGGTGGGTCGGTGGACCCGCCCGGAGCCGGGCGCGAGGTGGTGCTGTCCGCTCGGGCGCCGCGGTCAGGCCCTGGGATCAGGCCCGGCGACGGGAACGGGCGGTGGGGGCGCCGCCGTCAGGACGGCAGCGTCCACTGCTGGTTCGTGCCGCCCGCGCAGGTCCAGATCTGCAGCCGGGTGCCGTTGGCCGAGCTGGGGCCGGTGGCGTCCAGGCACTTGCCGGACTGCGGGTTCACCAGCGTGCTGCCGGTGCCCTTCTGCCAGACCTGGGAGCCGGTGCCGTTGCAGTCCCAGATCTGCACCTTCGTGCCGTTGGCGGTGCCGGCCGACGCGACGTCCAGGCACTTGCCGAGCGCCTGGAGGGTGCTGCCGGAGCCGACGGACCAGGTCTGCGCGGTGGTCCCGTTGCAGTCGTAGAGCTGGACCGCGGTGCCGTTGGCGCTGCCGGCCGCAGCGATGTCGACGCACTTGCCGGCGTAGCCGGAGCGGATCGGCCCGCTGCCACCGGTCGGCGGCGGGGTGGTGCCGCCGCCGCCCGTGACGGCGTTGAAGATGCTGGAGAACTGCCAGACGGACTGCGAGGTGCCGCTGCAGCCGCTCTGGGCGGAGCCGCCGTTGGTGGCGCAGGCCTTGTCACGGCCGAGCGCCCAGAAGGACAGCTCCTGGATGCCGTTGGACTTGGCGAAGTTCTCC
Organism: Streptomyces sp. NBC_01198; assembly: GCF_036010485.1. Taxonomy (NCBI): domain Bacteria; kingdom Bacillati; phylum Actinomycetota; class Actinomycetes; order Kitasatosporales; family Streptomycetaceae; genus Streptomyces; species Streptomyces sp. NBC_01198. The sequence goes on along the minus strand of NZ_CP108568.1, from coordinate 6,926,052 downwards.
AGGTCCGTGGCGTCCGAGGTGGAGAAGATCTCGCTGGAGGTGTCATTGACCCCGATCATCGGGGTGTTGCCCTCCATCGCCCACAGCTGGGCGGAGGTCTTGGTGTTCCAGATCTGGCCGAGCTGGGTGTGCAGGCCCTGCGCCGCGCTGATGGCGGCGTTGCCCATGTCCATGGCCGACCCGTAGTCCATCGTCATGATGTTGACGAGGTTGACGTTCAGGCCGTGGCTCTTGGCGTTGTTCAGCAGGCTCAGGGAGTTGGACTCCAGGCCGGTGGGGTCGACCGGCAGGGTGTACTGCACGTCCAGGCGCTTGCCCTGGGCGGCGTACTGCTGCTGGAGGTCGGCGAGCGCGGTGTTGCGGCGGTCGTTGGCCGCGGTGTTGTTGAGCGCGCTGCCCTCGATGTCGAAGTCCACCCGGGTCAGGTTGAGCCCGTCGATGACCCGCTTGTACTGGGTCTCCAGCGCGGAGACCGACGTACAGGCCAGGGCCTCCTCGGTGCCCGAGGCGCCGCCGAAGGACGCGATGACGTCGCCGCCGCCGGACCGCAGGCTGTTGATGGCGGAGGTCCAGCTGGCGTCGGTGACGGACGTGTCGCCGTTGAAGGTGGCGTTGCAGCCGCCGCCGTCGATGACGAAGGCGAGGGTGAAGTACTTGATGCCGGTGGCGTTCTTGGCGTTGGTCAGCGCCGACGGCGAGTTCCACACCTCCGCGTAGGGCGCCGCGTACTGCGCGGGGAAGCCGGGCCCTGGGTTGGCGGCGGCCTGCGCGGGGGCGCCGGTGGCGAGCAGCAGGCCGGCGGCCAGAGCCGGGACCGCGGTGAGAGCGCCGAGCGTTTTGAGCCCGATGCGCGGTTTTTGCATGGGGGGAGGCCTTCCGGTAGCGGACAGCCCGGACCGTCGATTCAGGTGAATGAACGGTGGACGCCGACCTGACTGTCGACGCACCGGTGACCGTAGGACTAGACCAATGCCCCGTCAAGACCCCACGTTCATCAGCTGAAGACAAATTCGGCGGGTCAACGGTCCGTCACGGAAAGCAGGCGGTGCCCGCGTTCAGCTTTCGAACGCGGGCACCGCCTCTGGCCTGCGGCCCTAGTTGTTGACGGTGATGGTGAAGGTGGAGGTGGTGTTCTGGATGTCCACCGCGTTGTCGCTCTCGTGCAGCCCGTTGATGGTCACGGATCCGACCGCCGGGCCCTGCCCGGATTCGGGCTGCGGGTTGGCCCACAGTCCGAAGCCCGACTTGGCGTCGAAGGCGTCACCGCTCTTGTGGGCGCCGGTCACCGACAGGTTGGTGAAGACCGTGTCGCTGATCGGGTTGAGCGAGGTGCTGCCGTTCCACTTGGTCTGGAACATCACGCCCGAATACGTCGGGTCGGTGATGTCCACGTCGTTGATGCGCAGCCCCTGGAGCTTGAACTCCGCCGAGTAGATCCACAGCGCGGGGAAGGCCTGCTGTCCCCAGAAGTGACCGCCGTCCCTGACCAGCGAGATGTTGGAGAAGGTGGTCTGCGGTGAGGACTCGAAGCCGAGCGCCGGGATGCCGCCGAAGGCGAGCGACCCGATGGTGATGCCCGGGTAGGTGAGGCTGTCGGCGATGTAGAGGTTGCTGAACTTGTTGCCGCCGCCGCCGTACACGGCCAGGCCGGCGGCCCGCCAGACGGTCTTCACCGTGAGGTTCTGGAAGGTGTTGTTGAGCTCCTGCTCGTTGGTGTGGTCGATAGCCGGGAAGAGCGCGAAACTGTCGTCACCGGTGGACCTGGCCTCGATGTTGCTGACCGTGTTGCCGCTGCTGCCGTTGGTCAGGTTGACGCCGTCGGCGAAGGTGTCGCGGATCCGCAGGTTGGAGATGGTCGAGTTGTCGACGTTGGTGCCCCAGACCCCGACGATGGTGTGCTCGATCCACACGTTGTCGATGGTCATGTCGGACACGCCGGTCAGGTCCCACGGCTTGCCCGGGCCGTCGATCCGGCTGGTGTAGTTGCCGAAGAACCCGAAGCCGCTGAACTTGGTCCCGCTGGCGGAGGCCAGGAAGCCGTTGTCGGTGTTCTCCTGCCCGGTCGGGGTGACGAAGCGGGTGAACCAGGGACCGGCGCCCAGGACGTTGATGGCGCGGCCGTACACGTTGAACTTGCTGGACGTCTGGTAGTCGCCCGCGGGCAGGTAGACACCGAGCTTGGTGGTGTCCTGCCGTGCGGTGTCCAGCGCGTTCTGCACGTCCTGCTGGGTGAAGCCGGCCGGCACGACGTACTTCGTCGCGTCGGGGTTGGGGATCGCGGTGGCCTGCTCCAGGTCGATGGAGTCGATGTTGTAGTAGGCCGCGGAGTTGGCCGCGTCCTTCTGCAGCCGGATCTTGTGGCCGGCCGGGACGGTCGTCCCGAGCAGCACGTTGGCCTCGTCGTAGATGTGCCGCGGCGCGCCGGAACCGGGCGAGTTGCCGGGGCTGGCCTCGTCGCCGTACAGCCACTCGTACTTCGAGGTGAGGCTGATGGTCTTGAGGAAGGTGCCGTCGACGTAGATGTCAAGGGTCGTCGAGTCGGTGCCGTCCGGGATGTTGAAACGGGTCACCAGGGTGTTGGTGCTGTTCAGGGTGGTGAACTCCACCGAGGCGCCGTTGGCGGCCAGGTGCACCGTCTTGCGGCCCGACGCCTCACCGGCGGGGTCGCCGATGGTGCGGTTCGGCCCGAGCACCGTCGCACCGCCGGCCAGCACACCGGACTCGGCCTCGTAGGTGTCGTACGGCATGTTGGCGCCGCGGCCCACGAACAGCGACTGGGTGCTGGTGTTGTTGGCCTGCTTGATCGACAGCTCGTTGGCGTCCGGCGCGATCACGGTCTTCACCGTGTACTTGCCGTTGACCGCGGTCCAGCTGCCCAGGCTGACCGGGCTGGTGGTGGCCCCGGCCGCGATGGCGCCGCTGTAGGAGCCGGTGAGCGTCTTGACCACGCTGCCTGTGGTCGCGTCGGCGACCGTCAGGGTGATGTTGTGCGCACCCGAGGCGGCGGCGACGGTGCCCTGGTTCTTGATCGCCACCGAGAAGGTGACGTTGTTGCCCGCTGACGGGTTGCCCGGCGACCACGCCACCGGCGAGGCGACCAGGTCGGAGGTGTCGACCGGCTTGACCACCAGGGCGGTGGGGTTGGTGTAGGAGTTGTTGGTCTCGTTCTGCTCGACGACGGCGTTCGCCTCGTCGACCTTGGCGGTCAGCTGGTAGCTGCCCGCGTCCTTGGCGCCGATGGTCGCCGTCACGGTGCTGCTCGCGCCGGCCGCCAGTGCGCCGACGCTCGCGGTGCCGACCTTGACGGTGCCGAGGTAGAGGTTGACGTTGCTGGCGGGCGAGGCGTTGGTGCCGATGTTCTTCACCGTCGCGCTGAGCGTGATCGGGTCGGTCTCCACCGGCGCGGACGGCGACGCGGTCAGCCCGGTCACCGTGAGGTCCGGGTTCGGACCCGGGACGCCGATGACCTGGACTTCGGCGGCCTGGCCGCCGCCGGCGCCGGAGTTGTTGCTGAAGATCAGCCGGACGTCGGCGACCCGCGAGGTGACCGGGATGGTCACGGTGTTGCCGGAGGCGGGGTCGAAGGAGTAGCTCTTGGGCGCGGTCAGCTGGGTGAAGCCGCTCGCGCTCTGCTCGCGGCCCTGGACCTCGATGGTCTGGGTGCGCGCGCCCCAGGCGGAGCTGGGGTTGAGCTTGACCACGACCGAGCTGGTGTCGACGTTGGCGCCGAGCGAGACGGTCAGCGAGCTGGTGCCCGAGCCCTCCCAGTACGTGGTGAGGTCACCGTCGTCGGCGTTGGCCGCGACGAAGTTCTGCACGGTGGAGGTGGCCGTGATCGGCTTGCCGAGCGCCTGGTTGGTGCCGCCGGTGGGCGGGGTGGTGCCGGTACGGGTCACCGTGTTGCTGTTGCCCGACTCGTTGCCCGCCGCGTCGATCGCGCGGACGAAGTACGACACCGTGGCGGAGTCCGGCTGGCTGTCGGTGTAGGTGAGCGTGCTGCCGCCGGTGGTGGCGATCTTGCTGCCGCCCGCGAAGACCTCGTAGCCGGTGACGGCCGTGTTGTCGCTCGACGCGCTCCAGGTCAGCTTGATCTGGCCGGAGGCGGGCTGGGTGTAGGCGAGGCTGCCGGGCGCGGTGGGCGCCTGGGTGTCGCCCGAAGTGCCGGTACGGGTCACGGTGTTGCTGTTCCCCGACTGGTTGCCCGCCGCGTCCTTGGCCCGTACGTAGTACGAGACCGTCGCGGTGGTGGGCTGGCTGTCGGTGTACGTCAGCACGTTGCCGGCAACCGAGCTGCGCAGCTGGCCGTTGGCGTAGATGTCGTAGCCGGTGACGGCCGTGTTGTCGGTGGCCGCGCTCCAGGTCAGCTTGATCTGGCCGGAGGCGGGCTGGGTGTACGCCAGGTTCGCCGGCGCCGAGGGGGCGGTGACGTCGCCGGTGGCCGGGCCGTACACCTCGAACTCGGATATCTGGCCGGCCGGCCAGCCGGTGTTCCCGGTGACGTTCAGCCTGACGTAGCGGGTGGTGGCGGTGTTGAAGGTGATGGTCGCCGTGTTGCCGCTCGACGGGTTGAAGGTGTAACCCGTGGAGGCGACCAGGTTGCTGAAGTTCGTCCCGTCGGTGCTGCCCTGGACGGCGAGCGTCTCGGTGCGGGTCGCCCACGAGGTGGCGGGCGGCAGCTTCAGCACCACCTTGTTGACCGGCACCGCGGAGCCCAGGTCGACCCTGAGCCACTGCGGGAAGGCGTTGTTGCTGCTCTCCCAGTAGGTGTCGGCGTTGCCGTCGACCGCGTTGCCCGAGCCGTAGACGTCGGCGTGGCCGGACTCGGCGGTGGGCTTGCCGGCCGCGAGGTTGTCGGTGGCGGCCGCGGCGGCCTGCACGGTCAGCTCGGACAGCTGGGCCGTCTTGGCCGCGGAGTTCCCCGACACGTCGGCTCGCAGGTAGCGCGCCTTGGTGGCCGGGAAGCTGATCGTGACCGTGTTGTCCTTGGCGGGCGTGAAGGTGTACGCCTTCGAGCCGACCACCGTGGAGAACAGCGTGCCGTCGTCACTGGCCTGCAGCGACAGCGTCTCGGTGCGGGCACTCCAGGACGCCGGCACCTTGAGCTGCACCTTGTCGATCAGGGTGCTGCTGCCCAGGTTGACCTGCGCCCACTGGGGCAGGGCGCTGCCCGAGCTCTCCCAGTAGGAGTTCCGGTCGCCGTCGTCGAGCCGGTCGGCGGTGTTCTTGCCGCTGGTACTGCTGGCCGATGCCGCCTTGCCCGAGGCAAGGTCCGGCGCTCCCGCGGCCATGGCGGGCAGGGCGGAACCGCCCAGCAACAGCGTGCTGGTGGCCACCACCCCCGCCATCAGCCGTGGGATCGAGCGCTTCGTTCTCATAACGTCCCTCTGTGTCGTGTGGGGAAGATCAGGGGAAGGGCGAGAAGAGCTATTCGAAACGTGCGGGATGAGCATGTGAAGTTGCGCGCATCCCACGCAGATCCATCGTTGTTCTGCTCATAATTTGCGTACGTGTTGGCAGAGTGTTACAGACGCGCTACGGCGGCGTCTACGCCCCGGCAGGCAACGATTCGCGCGCGGGCACAGGAAGTTGGCGCACCGGCACCGGGGCGGTGGCGGTGCGCGGCCGCAGTGCGGCCGGAGAGCGGCGTCCCGGGCGGGCGGCGCCGACTACTTGAAGGCGTCCCGGAAGGCGGCGGACGAGCGCTGGTAGACCGTGCTGCTGTCCAGCCGGCGCTTGATCATCACCAGCCGGGGGTGCCGCTCGCTCATCTCGCTGCCGATCCGGTCCAGCTCCTCGACCAGCCGTTCGGAGCGTTTCTCCACCGCCAGCTCGTCCAGGATCCGGTCCACCTCGGCCAGCAGGGCGCCGTGCAACTGCCACTGCCTGGGGTGCTCCTGCACCTTGATCAGCAGCAGGTCGGCGATCCGGTCACGGCTCAGCGCGCTGTCGGTGAGCGCCTTGGCGAGCCGGTCCTCCGCGGCCTCCGCGTTGGCCGAGATCTGGCTGGTGATCAGCACCGCGAAGCTCTCGATCGCATACGCGATGTGATCGAACAGCTCCTCCAGCTCGCCGGCCACGTCCTGCGGGAACAGCTCCTCGCCGGTCCGCTGCTTGGCCAGGTCGGTGAGCGTGCGGGACATCACCCTGAGCACCACCGCGCAGATCTCCAGGGTGTCCAGACCGGTCCGCAGCACGATCCGGGAGAGCGCTCCCTCGCGCACCCGCGGATTCCACCGCAGGCTGTCCTCCGCCTGCCGCAGCGAGGCGTCCACCTCAGCGATGGCGTGGTCGACGCGGCGCGCCTCGTGCAGCCGGGAGGCGGCGCGGGAGACCGGCAGCTGTCCGGTGACCTCGCCGCCCATGCTTCTGAACAGCCGGCCCATCCGGCGGGCCAGTGACTCGATCGACCCGCCCGCGGACTGCACCCAGACCGGTGGCGCGAGCAGGTTGAACAGCAGCCCGACCGCGGCCCCGATCAGCGTCTCGAAGATCCGGTCCCAGGCGGTGCTCGCCACCTGGGCCACGCCGAGCACCAGCATCGCGCTGATCGCCACCTCCACCTCGAACTCGCCGGCCTTCACGAACCGGCCGATCAGCAGCGAGGTGAGGATGGTCAGGCCGAGACTCCACCAGGTCAGCGCGACCAGCGCGCTGAAGACGATGGCGATCAGCACCCCCGCTACCACCGCGTTGACCCGGTTGATGCCGGTGGTGAGGGTGGAGTACAGCGTCACCTGGACCACCAGCAGCGCGGTGAGCGGCGCGGTCAGCGGGGCGGGGTTCGGCAGCAGCCACACCGCGACCACGAAGGCGATGACGGCCGCCGTGGTGGAGCGCAGGATCTGCGCCGCGGCGGGTTCTGCGCTCCATCGGACGAGCTTGACCATGGGTTCTGGAACATCGGGCATCCCATGACCTTTCCCGCTCCGGGCGATCTCACTGGTCCGGACAGCCTAGGCACGGGAAAGGGGAACGGGCCGCGCGGCGCGTCGGGAGACGGCGGGTTCACACCCCCGGCGCCACCGGGCCACCGCGGGCTCACGGAGTGTCAAGATCTTGCAGCCAACGAGATGCCGCATAACTCGTCTTTGCGGGCAAGGAGTTCGCAGATCGTTCGGAGCTCGACGGCAAGCCGGGGCGACCTGAAACAGTGGTACCAATCTCGTTCACTTTCTTGACGTGTCAGCAACAGCGCCGTAATCATCACAGCAACCAGAGAGCGCTCTCACACGCACCCAGGAGACGCCGTGACCGGCAACCCCCCACCCCTGTCCAGACGCATACCCCGCTCCCTTGTCCTCGCGTTCGTCGCGGCCGTGCTCGCGGCGTTCGCGCTCGCGGTCACCCAGAGCCAGGCCAAGGCCGCGGGCACCCTGCTCTCGCAGGGCAAGACCGCGACCGCCTCGTCGACCGAGAACGCCGGGACCCCCGCCTCGGCCGCCGTCGACGGCAACACCGGCACCCGCTGGTCCAGCGCCGCCGCCGACCCGCAGTGGCTGCAGGTCGACCTCGGCGCGACCGCCGACATCACCCAGGTGACGCTGAACTGGGAGTCCGCCTACGCCAAGGCCTACCAGATCCAGACCTCGACCAACGGCACGACCTGGACCGGCGTCTACTCCACCACCACGGCGACCGGCGGCAACCAGACGCTCACCGTAAACGGTTCCGGGCGCTATGTCCGGATCTACACGACCCAGCGCGCCACCCAATGGGGCGTCTCGCTGTGGGAGTTCCAGGTCTACGGCAGCACCGGCACCGGCAACTCGGCTTGCAGCACCACCAACGCGGCGCTGAACAAGACCGCGACCGCGTCCTCCACCGAGAACGCCGGCACCCCGGCCTCCGCGGCGGTCGACGGCAACACCGGCACCCGCTGGTCCAGCGCCGCCGCCGACCCGCAGTGGCTGCAGGTCGACCTCGGCTCGTCGCAGAACATCTGCGGCGTGCAGCTCAGCTGGGAGAACGCCTACGCCAAGGCCTACCAGATCCAGGTCTCGGCCAACGGCACCGACTGGACCAACGCCTACTCCACCACCACCGGCCCCGGCGCGACCGAGCTGATCACGCTGACCGGCACCGGCCGCTACGTGCGGGTGTACGGCACCCAGCGCGCCACGCAGTACGGCTACTCGCTGTGGGAGTTCCAGGTCTTCACCGGCGGCAGCGGCGGTAACAACGGGGGCACCACCAACGGCGGTACCACCAACGGCGGTACGACCGGCGGCACCACCACTCCCCCGCCGGACGGTGCGACCCTGCTGTCGTACAACAAGCCGGCCACCGCCTCGACGTACCAGAACGCCAACAGCTGCACCGGCTGCACCCCGGCCAAGGCCTTCGACGAGGACCCGGCGACCCGCTGGGCCACCAGTGACACCAACGGCTGGGTCGACCCGGGCTGGATCTCGGTGGACCTCGGCGCGACCGCGCACATCAGCAAGGTCGTCCTGCAGTGGGACCCGGCCTACGCGACGGCGTACCAGATCCAGACCTCGGCCGACGGCACCAACTGGACGAGCATCTACTCCACCACCACGGGCAAGGGCTTCAAGGAGACCCTGAACGTGGACGGCAACGGGCGCTACGTGCGGATGTACGGCACCGCGCGCAGCAACGGCTACGGCTACTCGCTGTGGACCTTCGACGTCTACGGCACCGGCGGCAACCCCACCGCGCCGCCCTCCCTGCCGCCGAACCCGGGCAACCCCGAACACCTGGTGTGGAGCGACGAGTTCAACGGCGCGGCCGGCACCAAGCCGGACACCGGCAAGTGGACCCAGGACGTCGGCGGCGGCCAGAACGGCGAGCTGGAGTACTACACCAACGGCGACAACACCACCATGGACGGCAACGGCGACCTGGTCATCGAGGCCAGGAAGGAGAACGTCGAGGGCCACCAGTACACCTCGGGCCGGATCAACACCTCCGACCACTTCAACTTCACCTACGGACACGTCGAGGCGCGGATCAAGGTGTCCGGCACGCAGGGCCTGTGGCCCGCGTTCTGGATGCTGGGGTCCAACTTCAAGACCGGCACCCCGTGGCCGAACTCCGGCGAGATCGACATCATGGAGCACGTCGGCAAGGTCCCCGACTCGGTCTACTCCACGCTGCACGCCCCCGCCTACAACGGCGGCAACGGCTACGGCTCCCCCTACACCCTGGCGGGCTCGGACTTCGCCAACGACTTCCACACCTACGCCGTGGACTGGGACTCCAGCCACATGACCTTCTCGGTGGACGGCCACGCCTTCTTCACCGCGGACAAGGCGACGGTGGAGTCCACCCGGGGTCCGTGGGTGTACGACCACCCGTTTTACATCATCCTCAACAACGCGGTGGGCGGTGACTGGCCCGGCGCACCGGACGCCAGCACGGTCTTCCCGCAGCGCATGCTGGTCGACTACGTGCGCGTCTCGCAGTAACGCATGATCCGCCCGGATGCCCGGGTCCCGCAGCCTGGGACCCGGGCATCCGCCCTTCTCTTCCCCCCACCACGTCCGGCGGCCACCCGAGCGCCGGGTGAGAGAGGCGACCCCCCATGCTGCAAGCCTCGTTCGGCGCTCCCCCACCCCTTCGGCGGCGGCGGCTCACCGCCGCACAGTCCCGGCTCGCCGCCGTCATCGGCTTCGTCCTGGTCGTCGCGCTGGCCCTGGTGGCCACGCCCAGGATCGCCCGGGCTGCCGACCCGGTGCTGCTCTCCCAGGGCAAGACGGCGACCGCGTCCTCCAGCGAGAACGCCGGCACCCCCGCCTCCGCGGCGGTCGACGGCAACACCGGCACCCGCTGGTCCAGCGCCTTCGCCGACCCGCAGTGGCTCCAGGTCGACCTCGGCTCCTCGCAGCCGGTCAGCAAGGTCGTGCTGAACTGGGAGTCGGCCTACGCGTCCGCCTTCAAGGTCCAGGTCTCCGACAACGCCACCAGCTGGACCGACGTCTACTCCACCACGACCGGCACCGGCGGCACCCAGTCCCTGAACGTCACCGGCACCGGGCGCTACGTGCGGGTGTACGGCACCGCCCGCGCCACCGCCTACGGCTACTCGCTGTGGGAGTTCCAGGTCTGGGGCGGCTCCGGCAGCCAGCCGGCCGCCTGCGGCAACACCACGGCGGCGATCGGCAAGCAGGCGACCGCCTCGTCGACCGAGAACGCCGGCACCCCCGCCTCCGCGGCCTTCGACGGCGACCCCGGCACCCGCTGGTCGAGCGCCGCGGCCGACCCGCAGTGGGTCCAGGTCGACCTGGGCTCCTCGCAGTCGGTCTGCGGGGTGAGCCTGACCTGGGAGGCGGCCTACGCCAAGGCCTTCCAGATCCAGGTCTCCGACAACGGCAGCACCTGGACCACCGTCTACTCCACCACGGCGGGACCCGGCGGCACCGAGACGCACTCCTTCACCGCGACCGGCCGCTACGTGCGGATGTACGGCACCCAGCGCGCCACCCAGTACGGCTACTCGCTGTGGGACTTCACCGTCCTCACCCCCGGTGACGCCACGACGCCGCCCGGCGGCGGCAACGGCGACTGCCCGTGGGTCGGCTCCACCGCCCCGGTGGCCACCCGGGTCGCCCAGTTGCTCGGGCAGATGACGCAGGCGCAGAAGATCCAGATGCTGCACGGCAACGGCGCCACCCAGCCGTACATCGGCGACATGTCGGCGATCCCGTCGCTGTGCATCCCGGCGATGGGCTTCCACGACGGACCGAGCGGGGTCGGCGACGGCTTCGGCGGCGTGACCCAGCTGCCGTCCGCTGTGTCGTCCGCGGCGACCTGGGACACCGCGCTGCAGAAGAGCTACGGCACCGTCGCCGGGGCCGAGTTCGCCGGCAAGGGCGCGGACGTGGCGCTCGGCCCGACGATGAACATCGTCCGTGACCCGCGCTGGGGCAGGGCCTTCGAGACCTACAGCGAGGACCCCTACCTGAGCGCCCAGATGGCCACCGCGAGCATCCAGGGCATCCAGAGCCAGGGCGTGATGGCCGAGGCGAAGCACGTGGCGGTCTACAACCAGGAGACCAACCGCAACGGGCCGGCGGACAACGCGATCGTCGACCAGCGCACCTTGCAGGAGATCTACTTCCCGGCCTTCCAGGCCGCGGTGAGCAAGGGCGCGTCGGCATCGGTGATGTGCGCCTACTCCACCGTCAACGGGGTCTACGCCTGCCAGAACGCGAACCTGCTGAACAACGCGCTCTACCAGCAGGCCGGTTTCGGCGGCTTCGTCACCAGCGACTGGGGCGGCGCGCACTCCACGGTGGACTCGGCGAACAACGGCATGACCATCGAGATGCCCGGCGGTTACTTCTACGCCGACTTCCTCTCGCAGGCGCTCGCCAACGGCACCGTCAGCCAGGCGACGCTCAACACGATGGTCAGCCGGGTGCTCACCCAGATGTTCGCCTTCGGGATCTTCGAGAAGCACAAGACCGGCAACCGCGACTCGGTGGTCACCAGCGCTGCGCACCAGACCACCGCCCGGCAGGTCGCCGAGCAGGGCTCGGTGCTGCTGAAGAACAGCGGCGTGCTGCCGCTGTCGGGCAGCAGCGCGACCTCGATCGCGGTGATCGGCCCGGACGGCGGCGCCGGGGTGCGCAGCGTCGGCGGCGGCAGCGCCACCGCGACCAGTTCGGGCACGAAGGCGCCGATCGACGCGATCAAGGCCCGGGCCGGCGCGGGTGCCACGGTGACGTACAACGACGGCAACGACGTCAACGCGGCCGTGAGCGCGGCGCGTTCGGCGAGCGTGGCGGTGGTCTGCGTCGGCTACGGCGAGAACGAGGGCGCCGACCTGGGCAGCATCGACCTGCCCAACTCCCAGAACACGCTGGTCCAGCAGGTGGCCGCGGCCAACCCGAACACGGTCGTGGTGCTCAACACCGGCTCCGCGGTGACCATGCCGTGGCTGGCACAGGTCAAGGGCGTCATCGAGGAGTGGTACGCCGGCCAGGAGGTCGGCAACTCCCTTGCCGCGCTGCTGTTCGGCGACGTCAACCCGTCGGGCAAGCTGCCGGTGACCTTCCCCGCCTCGCTGAACGACGTGCCGGCGCACACCGCGGCACAGTGGCCGGGCAACGGCAACGTGCAGTACAGCGAGGGCCTCAAGGTCGGATACCGCTGGTACGACGCGCAGAACATCACCCCGCTGTTCCCGTTCGGGTTCGGCCTGTCGTACACCACCTTCGGCTTCTCCGGGCTGCAGGTGGGGGCGCTGGACGGCAGCGGCAACGCCACGGTGAGCGCGACCGTCACCAACACCGGCAGCAGGGCGGGGGCCGAGATCGCCCAGCTCTACGTCGGCGACCCGGCCTCCACCGGCGAGCCCGCCAGGCAGCTCAAGGGCTTCCAGCGGGTGGACCTGCAGCCGGGCGCCAGCGCGAAGGTGACCTTCACGGTGACCGCGCACGACCTGGCGTACTGGAGCACCGCCGGGAACAACTGGACGACGGCGGCGGGCGGTTACCAGATCCAGGTCGGCGACTCGTCGCGGAACCTGCCGCTGACCGGGACGCTGAACGTCGCCACCGCGATGACCGCGAAGACGGTCGGTGCGGCCGCCACCGCGGCGGCCTCGGTCAGCGTGGCCAACCCGCACGGCATGAGCGGTCCCGCGGGCACCCCGGTGCGGCTGGCGGTCACCGCGAAGGCGACCGGCGGCGCCGCCCCGGTCTTCACCGCGACCGGGCTGCCGGCCGGGCTGACCATCGGAAGGGACGGCGTGATCTCGGGCACCCCGAGGGCGAAGGGTACGAGCACGGTCGGTGTGACGGCCTCGGACGGGCAGGGCGCGGCCGACACCGCGACCTTCGTCTGGACGGTCACCTGACCGGACCGGCCCGGGCCTGACACGGACCCGGGCCCATCGATTCTGCCTCCCCATGGGTGAAGACGACTCCCCATGGGGAGGCAGATGTACATGACAATGCAGTGGCGTCCGGGGTCAGCGGCCGTACCAGACGGTGGTGATGTTGCAGAACTCGCGGATGCCGTGCGCGGACAGCTCGCGGCCGTAGCCCGAACGCTTGACGCCGCCGAATGGCAGCGCCGGGTGCGAGGCCGTCATCCCGTTGAAGAACACCCCGCCCGCCTGCAGATCCCTTACGAAGCGCCGCTGTTCGTCCTCGTCGGTGGTCCACACGTTGGAACTCAGCCCGAACGGCGAGTCGTTGGCCAGCGCCACCGCGGCGTCCAGGTCGTTCACCCGGTAGAGGGTGGCGACCGGGCCGAAGGCCTCCTCGCGGTGGATGCGCATCGCCTCGGTGACGCCGGAGAGCACGGTCGGCTCGTAGTACCAGCCGGGCGGCAGCGCCTTGGGCCTGCGGGCACCGCACAGCGCCTCGGCGCCCCGGGAGAGCGCGTCGTCGACCAGCTCCTCCAGGTCGGCCCTGCCCTGCTCGGTGGCCAGCGGGCCGACATCGGTGGACGGCGTCGTCGGGTCGCCGACCCGCAGGGCGCTCATCGCGCGGGTGAAGCGCTCGGCGAAGGCGTCGTAGATGTCGGTGTGGACGATGAAGCGCTTGGCGGCGATGCAGGACTGGCCGTTGTTCTGCACCCGCGCGGTGACCGCGACCTCGACGGCGTGGTCGAGGTCGGCGGCGGCGGACGGCATCACCACGAAGGGGTCGCTGCCGCCGAGTTCCAGCACCGTCTTCTTCACCTCGTCGCCGGCGATGGCGGCCACCGCGCGCCCGGCGCCCTCGCTGCCGGTCAGGGTGGCGGCGGCGACCCGCGGGTCGCGCAGCACCGCCTCGATCGCGCCGGAGCCGATCAGCAGGGTCTGGAAGCAGCCCTCGGGGTAGCCGGCGCGGTGGAAGAGCTCACCGAGGTAGAGCGCGGTCTGCGGGACGTTGGAGGCGTGCTTGAGCAGCCCGACGTTGCCGGCCATCAGCGCCGGGGCGGCGAATCTGATCACCTGCCAGAGCGGGAAGTTCCACGGCATCACCGCGAGCACCACCCCGACCGGCCGGTAGCGGACGTACGCCCGGACGGCGCCGCTGTCCTCGACGTCGGCCGGGGCCGGGTGCTCGTCGGCGAGGAACTCCTCGGCGCGGCCGGCGTACCAGCGCATCGACTTGGCGCACTTGGCCGCCTCGGCGCGGGCCGAGGCCAGCGTCTTGCCCATCTCGGCGGTCATGATGTGCGCGATCTCGTCCTGCTCCTTGTCGAGCAGGTCGGCGGCGGCGTTCAGCAGCCTGGCCCTGGTGCCGAAGTCGGTCTCGCGCCAGCTGCGGAACGCGCTGTGCGCGGTGGCGATCCGCTGTTCGATACCGTCCGCGTCGAGCGCGTCGAAGGTACGGACCGTCTCCCCGGTCGCGGGGTTCACGGTGGCGATCGGCATGGTGCTCCTCCTCGTGCCGCGGGCCGGCCGGGCGGGCGCGCGGGCCGGGCGCCCACGAGGCGCGGGTACCCGCGCCGGCCGTGTCCATGCGGCTGCGTCGCCATCCTGCCCCCTGCCGCGGTGCCCGGCGGTGGCGCTGCGCCCGCGCACCGGCGCACGGCACCCGCCCGGCGCAACCCCGCTCCCGGACCTGCCGCCGTCCGGGTGATCCCTCGACCGGTGGCACCGCACCGGAAAGGAGCTGACCTGCAGCGTTCATTCCCCCGTAACGTCCGCCACATCAGCCACAGGTTCTACGCGCGCAGAATCGTTCCCCGCACCCCACCCACCGCCCCCCACATGGAGGTTGACGGATGCCCGGTCCCCGTACGTCCCGCAGCAGGATCGCGCTCGGCGCGACCGCGGCCCTCGGCGTGATCGCCCTGGCCGCGGCCGGCGTCGCCACCGGCAGCGCGCAGGCCGCGCCGACCGGCTCGGCAGCACCCGCCCTGGCAGGCACCCACCGGGTGCTGTTCGACAACACCAAGGCGGAGACGGCCGGCAACGCCGACTGGATCATCAGCACCAGCCAGCCCGACCCGCTCGGCCAGGACTCCACGCCGAACTCCGAGACCGACTGGACCGGCGCGCTGTCCTCGTGGGGCGTCGCCCTGCAGAGGGCCGGCGGCTACAGCCTGAACACGCTGCCGCCCGGGCGGACGATCACCTACGGCGGCAGCTCCGCCCAGGATCTGAGCAACTTCGACACCTTCGTGCTGACCGAGCCCAACGTGAAGCTCAGCGCGGCGGAGAAGACCGCGGTGATGACCTTCGTGAAGAACGGCGGCGGGCTCTTCCTGATCTCCGACCACAACAACAGCGACCGCAACAACGACGGTTGCGACTCGCCGTGCGTGATCAACGACCTGCTGACCAGCAACGGGGTCGACAACACCGATCCGTTCGGCTTCTCCGTCGACCTGCTCGACATCAGCACCGACAACCCGCGCGCGGTCAGCAGCGGTTCCGACCCGGTCCTGCACGGCCCGTTCGGCACCGTCACCGGCAGCATCCTGCGCGACGGCACCACCTTCACCCTCAAGCCCGCCGACAACCCGAACGTCAAGGGCCTGCTGTACCACGCCGGTTCGTCCGGCAACAGCGGCGCCTTCTTCGCCACCAGCACCTTCGGCAGCGGCCGGGTGGCGATCTGGGGCGACAGCTCACCGGTGGACGACGGCACCGGTCAGTCCGGCAACACCCTCTACGACGGCTGGAACGACCCGGCAGGCACCGACGCGACACTGGCGCTCAACGCCACCGCCTGGCTCGCCGGTTCGGGCAGCAGCACACCGCCCACCACGCCGCCGACCACCTCCACCGGCGGCACCACCGGAGGCGGCGGCAACTGCACCGCCCGCCAACTGCTGGCCAACCCCGGATTCGAGTCGGGCAGCTCCTCCTGGTCGGCGACCAGCGGAGTGATCAACAACAACAGCAGCGAGCCGGCGCACAGCGGCTCGTACAAGGCCTGGCTCGACGGTTACGGCACCGCGACCACCGACACGGTCTCCCAGTCGGTGGCCGTCCCGGCCGGCTGCGCGGCCCGGTTGACCTTCTGGCTGCACATCGACACCGCCGAGACCGGCAGCACGGCGTACGACACCCTCAAGGCGCAGGTGCTGAACTCCTCGGGCACCGTGCTGAGCACCCTGGCCACGTACAGCAACGTCAACGCGGCCTCCGGCTTCACCCAGCGCTCCTTCGACCTGAGCGCCTATGCCGGGCAGACGGTCACGGTGAAGTTCACCGGGGTCGAGGGCTCCAAGCTGCAGACGTCGTTCGTCATCGACGACGCGGCGCTCAACGTCAGCTGACCCGTGCGGCTCCCGCCGGCCGGAACCCGTCCGCCGGCCGGCGG
The DNA here is from genome assembly GCF_036010485.1 of Streptomyces sp. NBC_01198. Taxonomy (NCBI): domain Bacteria; kingdom Bacillati; phylum Actinomycetota; class Actinomycetes; order Kitasatosporales; family Streptomycetaceae; genus Streptomyces; species Streptomyces sp. NBC_01198. Next base: position 6,909,817 of record NZ_CP108568.1, on the reverse strand, counting down.
GAGGTGCGTCAGCCGAGCAGGCCGCGCTCGGCGCCGGGGCCGAACTCGCACCAGACGGCCTTGCCGTCGCCGCGCGGTTCGACCCCCCAGTGGGTGGACAGCGCGTCGATCATCAGCAGCCCGCGCCCCGATGTCGCGGCCTCGCCCGGGGAGCGGCGGCGGGGCCACACGCTGGAGCGGTCCTGCACCGTCAGCCGCACCCGGCGGACCGGTGCCGGCACCACCTCGAGCGTCATGACGGCGCCGCCCTCGGTGTGCAGCAGCACGTTCACCAGCAGCTCGCCCGCGGCGACCTCGATGTCGTCGGCCAGCCCGGGCAGTTCCCACGCCTCCAGCGCCTGGCGCAGCGTGAGGCGGGCCTCGGCCAGGCCCTCGGGGTCGGCCTGGTGGACGTAGGAGTGCATCCGGGGCGCCCGCGAGGTGCCGGGGTCGGGGTGGCGGCGCAGGATCAGCAGCGCCACGTCGTCCTGCGAGCCCCAGCGCTCCCACAGGTTGTCCGCGAGGTGGTCGGCCAGTTCCTCGACCGGGCCGGGGCCGTCGCGCACCGCCTCGGCCAGCGCCTCCATGCCGATGGTGATGTCCAGCCCGTGCTCCTCCACCAGCCCGTCGGTGCAGAACACCAGGGTCTCGCCGGGCACCAGGTCGAGCCGGGTCTCCGGGAACTCGGTCAGGTCCACGGTGGTGGCCAGGCCCAGCGGCAGGCCGCCGCGCACGTTGGGCCAGCCGGTACGGCCGTCGGTGTGCCGGATCAGCGGGCCGAGATGGCCGGCCCTGGCGGTGCGCACCGAACCGCTGGTCAGGTCGAGTTCGGCGTAGGCGCAGGTCGCGAAGCGCTCGGTGTCCAGCTCGGCGAGGAAGCGGGAGGCCCTGGCCAGGACGGTCGAGGGCGCGTGTCCCTCGGCGGCGTAGGCGCGCAGCGCGATCCGCAGCTGGCCCATGACGGCCGCGGCATGGGTGTCATGGCCCTGGACGTCGCCGACGACCAGGCCGACCCGGTTCTGCGGCAGCGCCACCACGTCGTACCAGTCGCCGCCGACCTCCCGGCCGCGGGACGCCGCGTGGTAGCGGACCGCGACGTCGGCGCCGGCGAAGCGCGGTATGTCCCTGGGCAGCATCGCGGCCTGCAGCCCGGTGGCGAACTCCCGCTCCCGGTCGAAGAGCATCGCCCGCTGCAGGGACTGCGCCACGATCGCGGCGAGCGCCGCGCACAGCTCGCGATGGGCGGGAGTGAAGACGTCGGAGGAGCGGTAGAAGAGCGCCACACCGCCGATGGAGCGGCCCTGGGCGACCAGCGGCAGGAAGGCCGCGGCGTTCAGGCCGACGCCGTCGAGGTAGGGCCGGGACTCGGGATAGCGCTCCATCAGCTCGGCGAAGGAGTTCACGAAGCTCGGCCGCTGGGTCGCCACCGCCTCACCCAGCGGCAGCGACCCGTCCAGCGGCCGCGGCGGGAGCGCGATGTCCGCCACCGGGGCGCCGCTGACCCCGACGAACCGCAGGGTGCCTGCGTCCACCAGCCCGAGCATCATGCCGTCGGCCCCGAAGCGCTCCAGGCCGCCCGCGCCGGTCAGCACCGCGGTGACGTCGTCCACGGTGACCGCGCGGGACAGCGCCTCGGCGGCCAGCCGGACGATCGGCGCGAGGCTCGGCGGCTCACCGACCGGCTGCGGGGGCCGCACCTCGGGCGCCTGCGTCAGCTCGTCGGTGGCGTCCCTGACGATGCCGACGATGCGGTACGCGTTGCCCCGGCGGTCCCGCAGGATGGTGCCCTGGGTGTGCGTCCACTGCTTGCTGCCGTCCCTGCGGGTGATCTGGAAGTAGCCGCCGTAGCTGCTCTCACCGGCCTGCAGCGCTCTTCTGAGCGCGTAGTCCACCGTGGCGGCGTCCTCCGGCGCGACCCGCAGCACCAGCGACTCGGGGCGGGAGTCGTACTCCTCCCGCCGCAGGTCGAAGACGCCGAGGGCGGCCTCGTCCAGTTCGAGCGTCCCCGCGTCGAGCGTCCAGTCGAAGCTGCCCATCCCGTTCAGGGCCAGCCGTTCCCCCGGGCCGATCTCCGCCTCGGGAGACCGCCCCGATCCGGGGAGCGGGCCGACCCTGGGGTCGGAACTGCTCCGGACGGGCCGCTTACGCACTGTCATGCACTCGCTCCCGGGGTCGGACCCGCGGTCATCGGGGCGCTTCCGCGAGGCAGGGCATCAGGACGTCCAGGCCATGATTTATCCGCATTACAGCCATTATTGCTCCGCTCGGCCGTCCGGTCCTCAGCCGGACCGGACCCGGGGGTCGCGCGGGGACCTGGCGCGGGTGTCAGCCCGGGGTCGCACGCCGGCCGTGCGGGAGCCGTAAGCCGGCGGTAGGCCCGCCCACGGCCGTACGACGGCGGGCGTCGGCGCGGGGCCGTGACCCGGCGGTACGGCCCGCCCACGGCCGTACGACGGCGGGCGTCAGCGCGGGGCCGTACGACGGCGGTGGACGATCAGCAGGCCGGTCACGCCGACCAGGGCGGAGGCGGCGGCCACGGTGACGGAGCCGGGGCCGGTCACGCCGCCGCCGAGCCCGGTGCGTATCGCGCCGGGCGCGATGACGCCGCGGTCCTCCACGGCCAGCGGGACGGTGCCCTGCCCGGCGTCGCAGCCGAAGGTGACGTCGTAGCGGGCACCGGGCTCGGCGTACCGGCCGACGGTGACGGTGGCGCTCTGCCCGGCTCCGCCGTCCGGGCCCAGGGCGACGGTGCCGAAGAGGCCGGGCGCCGAGGCGGTTGCGGGGCCCGCGCAGCCGGTCGCGCGCAGGGTGACGGTGTCGCCGGGGGCCGCGGTGGCCGGGGTGGCGGTGAAGCCGGGGCCGTCCGCGGCCACGCCGGCGGGGGTGGCCGCGGCCGCGCCGGCGGGGGTGGCCGCGGCCGCCGCTCCGGCGGCGAGGGCCGCCCCGAGGGCGGCCAGGGCGAGGGCGGCAGCGGATATGAGCCCGGCGCGCATACGGCACTCCCGTGCCGGGGGGCGGTCCCGTGACCGCTCCATCGGCGTGGCCGGCACTCTTCCGGTATCCAACGGCGCCGCCGGGCCCGCCGCCCGCCGGCGGCCGCCCGCCCCGCCGGTACACCCCGGCGGGCGCCCGCCCGACTCCCGCCGGTGCGGGCCGCGTTGAGGCGCCGCGTACGGCCGCCGGCCGGCGGGCCCGTTCGGGTGGGCGCGCTCAGCGGTCGTCCACCGGGCGGGTCGGGGTCAGCACCACGAAGGCCACCAGGCCCGGCGGCGCGGTCAGCCAGGCAGGCGGGTCGACGGCGGGAAAACGGTCGACCAGCGCGTCGAAGACACGGTAGGCGCTGGTCGCGTCACGCGCGGTGACCACCACGTGCACCAGGCCAGGTTCCTGCAGGCGTTCCCAGTCGTCCGGCACTGCCGGCTCCTTCCGCCGTGGATCAGTTGCCGGATGGGACCCGGCGTGCGGCGGCGCAGTTGCGGATCGGGGCGGGGTTCACCCCCACGGGAGCGCGCGCGGGGCGTGCGAGGGGGCGTGCGCGGTATGAGCACGCGATGGCGGGGTAGTCGAAAGGGCGAACTTGAACGCGATCTCCTACGGAGTGAGTGTGCGATGACGAGTCCGTACCCTGACCCATTCCCGCCGGTGCCGCCGGACGAGCCGGTGCCTGGACCCGACCCGGTGCCGACGCCCGAGCCGCGTCCGGTGCCCGGCCCGGCCCCCAGCCCCCTGCCGACCCCGCCGTCACCGGTGCCGCCCTCTCCCGAGCCGACGCCGGCACCGACGCCGCCGCCCATCGACTGAATCTGCCCGCCCCCGGCCGCGCGCCCCGCCCCAGCCCGGCGCGCGGCTTTCTCATGCCTTTTCGCACCCATAGGCGCACGCGTACCGCAGGGAACACTCCTTCACGTGGGGAAATCGCGTCCCGCCGGGACCGTCCCGTACCTGAGGGCGATTACTCCCCCGTATGAGGAATATTCGAAAATATGCCCGGGCGTTCATCATAAAGGTCGATTATCGGTACCCACCGCGGACATGACACCCACCAACGCCGCAGGTGAGAGCTCCGACCCTTCGAACACCCCCGGGTGTACGGCACATGCTTTTCGATCATCTCCGCAGAATGGTCACAAGTCCTCCGCGACGTGCCCCACGATGGTCCCCGGAAATACGGCCGGAAAAAGGCCGTTGTGAGTGGGAGTAGGCCGATCGGGAATCGGCGGCTCCCGGGGGAGGTAATTCATGGGCAGAGCATTGCGTGCCGCAACCGTCGCTTCCGCGGCGGCACTGGTGGCACTGGCGATCGCGCCCACCGCGGCGCGGTCCGCGGTGCCGCCGCGGGTCGACCTCAGGGTGCTGGTGGTGGACGACGGCGGACCGGCGACCGCGGCCGTCACGTCCGAGCTGGACGGCGCGGGCACTCCGTACACCACGGTGAACCTGGCCACGCCCGGCCGGCCGGTGATCACCGCGGGCTTCCTGAGCGACACCGTGTCCGGGCGGCCGCGTGCGAAGTACCAGGCGGTGGTGCTGCCGAACGACAACCCGTTCGGTGCGGGCTCCGCGGAGATGGCGGCGCTGGCGGCGTACGAGACGACGTTCGGCATCCGCCAGGTGGACGCGTACACCTACGCGCAGCCCACGGTCGGGCTGAACTACGCGCAGACCGGCGGCTACATCGGCCAGCTCGACGGCACGCAGGGGCAGGTGACCGCGCAGGGCGCGGCAGGGGACTTCGGCTACCTCAAGGGCGCGGTGCCCTTCGAGGACAACGACCAGTACCAGTCGGAGAGCTACGGCTACCTGGCGACGCCGCTGGCCACCCAGGCGGCGGGGGCGACCTTCACCCCGCTGGTGGACGCGGCCATCCCCGGCAGCACCGAGCGCGGCGTCCTGGTCGGGCAGTACGCGCACGACGGCCGCACCGAGCTGGTGATCCCGTTCGTCTACAACCAGTACCAGCAGCAGTTCCGCCTGCTGGCCCGCGGCATCGTGGAGTGGATGACGCAGGGCATCCACCTGGGGGCGGACCGCAACTACTTCGAAGTGCAGGTCGACGACGTCTTCCTGGCCGACGACCGGTGGAACTCCGGCCTCAACTGCACGCCCAGCGACGTGGACTGCCCGATCGGCACCGGTGAGGACACCGACCCGATCCGGATGACCGCGGCGGACGCGGTCTACGCCAAGCAGTGGTCGGCGGCGCACGGCTTCACCTTCGACTTCGTCTTCAACGGCGGCGGCAGCGAGGACTGGAAGTCCGACAACGGCACGACCACGGACCCGCTGGCGAACCAGCTGGTGGCCGACAAGAGCAGCTACCGCTGGGTGAACCACACCTACCTGCACCCGTTCCTGGGCTGCGTGCAGGACGTCAGCGTGGTGCCGTGGCAGTGCGAGACCACCACGACCGGCGCCACCCAGTGGGTCAGCAAGGCCGACATCACCGCCGCGGTGAAGGACAACCGCACCTGGGCCGCCGCGCACGGGCTGTCGCTGAACAACGACGAGCTGGTGACCGGCGAGCACTCCGGGCTCAAGGTGCTGCCGCAGCAGCCCACCGACAACCCCAACCTCGCGACCGCGCTGAGCAGCCTCGGCGTGGAGTACCTGGCGAGCGACAACTCCCGGGAGCCCGACCAGCGCCAGGTCGGCCCGGCGGTCACCGTGCCGCGCTTCCCGATGAACGTCTTCTACAACGCCGGTACGCCGCAGGAGGAGACCGACGAGTACAACTGGATCTACACCAACCACGCACAGGGCGGCAGCGGCGCCTGCGCGACCTCGGGCAACTCCACCTGCCTGATCGCCCCGTTGGACCCGGACACCGGCTACGCGTCGTACATCGTGCCGCTGGAGGCCCGCATCGACCTGGGCCACGCGCTGGGCAACAACCCGCGGCCGCACTTCATCCACCAGTCGAACCTGGCCGAGGGCCGGATCGCCTACCCGGTGCTGGAGCGGGTGCTCGGCGACTACGCGGCGCTCTTCTCGGCGAACACGCCCACCGTCAACCTGCGGACCTCGGACATCGCCACGGAGCTGCAGCGCAGGTCCGCGTGGAGTGCCGCCTGGAAGGGCGGCAAGGTGACCGCCTACCGCATCGGCAACAGCGTCACCATCAGCGCGCCGAGCGGCGTGCAGGTGGACGCGACGGTGCCGAACGGCACCCGGCAGGCGCAGCTGCTGGGCTCCACCGCCTTCGGCAGCGCCTACGCGGGCCGGCTGTCCGGCTGGGCCCAGCCGGGCCTGCTCCAGGGCTCGGTCACGCTGACGCTGACGTCCGCCGCGGTCCCGGCGGCTCCGGCGGCCGCCCCGCACAGCACGGCGAAGATCGCCGCCCCGGCCGGCCGGCTGCCCGTTCCCAAGGGCGTGGCCCACGCGGTGCCCATGGGCCCCGGGGACAGGACCCGCCGCTAGGCCGTGTCTGGCAGATCCCGCCTGGCCCTACCGGGCGGACGGCGCTATTCGTGAGACACGACCCAGGCACAGTGCGCACACGTGCGGGCGGGGCGACGGACGTCCCGCCCGCACGGCAGGGCGCGCGCCCGCGCCCACGCCGTATCGAACCGTCCAGGGGGGACACCACTTCATGCACGCAGTCTTCGGCGAGCCGCCGTCGCGCATCGCGCAGGTGACGCTGCTGACCGAGGGGACGTATCCGCACAGCCCCGGCGGGGTGAGCGTGTGGTGCGACCAGCTGGTCCGCGCCATGCCCGATGTCGACTTCCGGGTGACCGCCGTCACGGCGACCGGCCATGAGCAGCCGGTGTGGGAACTGCCGCCGCACGTCACGGGGTTGGAGTCGATACCGATGTGGGGCGACACCCCTGCGGGCAGGGAGCCGCGCGGCCGGGACCGGCGGGCGTTCCTCGACGCCTGGGAGCGGCTGTTGACCGCGCTGCTGGCCGAAGGGGGCACCGACGACGGGCTGTTCGGGCCCGCGCTGTACGACCTCGCCGACTGGGCCGATTCCGGGGCGCTGTCGGCCGGGCTGCGCTCGGAGGCGGCCGTACGCACCCTGGCCGGGCTGTGGCGGCGGCCCGGCACGGACGTGGCGGCCGCGCTGCCGACCCAGCACGACGCGCTGACCGGCACCGATCTGCTGGAACACGCGCTGCGGCCGCTGGCCGCGGCCGCGCCGACCGGTGTGGCGCACGCCGTCAGCGGCGGGCTCGCCACGCTGCCGGGCCTGGTCGCGCACCACCGCGACGAGGTGCCGCTGCTGCTCACCGAGCACGGCGTCTACCAGCGGGAACGCTACCTCGGCTCCCGCACCGGGCCCTACCGGTGGCCGGTCAAGTCCCTGATGATGCACTTCTTCCGGTTGCTGGCGCGCGAGGGCTACCGGCGCAGCGCGCTGATCACCCCGGGCAACCGCTACAACCGCCGCTGGGAGGAGCACGGCGGCGCCGACGCGGACCGTATCCGTACCGTCTACAACGGAGTCGATCCCGGGGCCTTTCCGCCGGCCGGACCGGAACCCGAGGGGCCGACGCTGACCTGGGCCGGGCGGATCGACCCGATCAAGGACCTGGAGACGCTGATCCGCGCGTTCGCGCTGGTCCGCGAGGAGGTGCCGGCCGCCCGGCTGCGCATCTTCGGCGGCACCCCGCGTGGCGGCGAGGAGTACCGCGCACGCTGCGAGGCGCTGGCCGCCGCGGTGGGGGCGGCCGACGCGGTCAGCTTCGAGGGCCGGGTGGACGACATCCGCACCGCCTACGCCGCCGGACAGGTGGTGATGCTCTCCAGCATCAGCGAGGGCTTTCCCTTCACCCTGATCGAGGCGATGTCCTGCGGGCGCTGCACCGTCTCGACGGACGTCGGCGGGGTCCGCGAAGCGGTCGGCGACACCGGTCTGGTCGTCCCGCCGCGCGACCCGGCGGCCATGGCGGTGGCCGCCCTGGCGCTGCTGCGCGACCCCGCGCGGCGGGCAGCGCTCGGTCAGGCGGCCCGGCTGCGGGTGATCGACCAGTTCACCCTGCGGCAGACCATCGACGCCTTCCGCGGCATCTACACCGGCCTGTCCCCGGCCGAGCCGCGCACCGCCCAGCAGTACGGCGGCGTGACGTGGATGTCCCGCGTCTGGCGTCCCGCCCCGCCGGCGGAGGCCGCGGCCGAGCAGGCGCTGGCGGAGGGCACCGCATGAGCGGGCTGCGGCACGGGCGCCGGCTGACCGCCCGGTGGGAGCACCCCGGCGGGCGGCGGCCGGCGCCCGGGGCGGGGGGCACGGCATGAGCGGGCCGTTGCCGGTCGTCGAGGCGGCCGGCGGGGACGGGGCGGCCGGGGCCGTGACGCGGCTGCCGCGGGCGCGGCGGGTGCCGTCGTGGGCACGCCCCGACCCGGTCGCGGATCTCGCCGAGCGGCTGGCAGGGCCGTGCGCGAGCGCGGCGCACCCGGAGGAGATCGCGGCGCTGCTGGAGTCCGAGGGGCTGACGGACGAGCAGATCACCGAACGCTACCGGCACCGCGACCTGTTCGCGCTCGCCGAGTCGCTCTTCGCGCTGGTGCCGCGCGCCTACCCCGAACCGGAGCCGGCCGCCGACCCGTGGCAGACGGACCCCGGTCGGTGCGTCCTGCGCGGCCTGACCTTCGCGCTGCCGGGCGTCGCCTACGTCGTCGGCGGGCGGTGGGCGGACGGGCCCGGCGGGCCGTTCGGCGTGACCACCGCGGTCGCCGGGTGGGCGGCGGCCGCACTGTGCAGCTGGGGCTGGAACCAGGGGCTCTCGCACCGGGCAGGGCTGCTGCTGCTCGCGCAGCGCCCGCGGGCCGCGGCCCGCTGCCTGCTGGCCGGCGGCGCCGCCGGCACCGCGCTGGCCACGGTGGCGGCGCTGACCGTCACGGGCGTGGCGCACCCGTCCGCACCGGCCTTCGCGTTCGGCCAGGCCCTCTACATGGCGGCGGCCACGGTCCTGCTGGTCCTCGGCCGCGAACGCTCCCTGCTGTACGTCCTGGCGCCGCTGACCGCCGCGGCGGCATGCGGTGCGGCGAGCCTGCCCTCACCCGCGGCCGCCACTCTCCTCGCCGCCACGGTGGCGGCGGCCACGGCACTGGCGGTCGCGACGGCGCTGCGCCGCCCGGCACCCGGCACGCCGAGCGGGCCCCGCCGGGGCCTCGCGGCATGGCTGCGGCGCAGCGCCGAGGCACCCCGGGCGACGGAGCCCGGCACCCGGCGCCGGCCCGCCGCGCTCCTGACCCGCCGCCGTACGGCGAAAGGCGGCACCGCGGCGCTGCCGCGGGTCCGATGGCCGCGGCGGCGCTCCGGCGCGGCGGCCCCCGAGGCCGCCGAAGGCCTCGCGCCCGTGGCGGTGCGGCGGTCGGTGCCGCTGGCCGTGGGCGGGCTCGCAGCCGGGGGGCTGGTGGTCGCCGCGGCGCTGGCCGGGGAGTTCGTCGCCGCGCTCACCGTGAGCATGGGGGTAGCCGAGTGGCTGCTCTTCCGGTTCCGCAGCCGCTGCCTGACGGCGCTGCGCGGGACCGGGGTCGCCGAACGGCTGCTCGCCAGGTCGTGGCGGGTGCTGGTGCGCTGCCTCGCCGGCTACGCCGCCGCGCTGGCCGGGCTGGCCGGGCTGGAGTCCGCGGCGCTGCCGGGGGCGGCGGCCTGGGACGCACCGCATCTGGGCGTGCTGCTCGCGCTCGGCTGCACGCTGTGGCTCGCGCTGCTGCTGCAGTCCTGCGGGCGGCCCTGGACGGCGGCCGCCGTGCTCTCGGCGGCGACGGCCACCGCCGTACCCCTGCTCGCCACGCACGTCGGGGCGCCGGGCACGGTCATCGGCCTGACCGGCGCCGCTGCCGGCGCCGTGCTGCTCGCCGCGGCGACCACCGTGACCGCCCGGGTGACCACTCACCGCTGAGCCGTCACCGCACCGCACCAACGCCGATTCACCCCTTCCTCCAAGGAGACATCTCCGTGTCCACTGCAACTGCGGTCGCCGTCACCGGCGCCGAGGGCTTCATCGGCTCGCACCTGGTCGAGGCGCTGGTCGCCTCGGGCCGCCCGGTGCGTGCGATGGTGCAGTACAACTCCTTCTCCTCGCACGGCTGGCTGGAGCTGCTGCACCCCGACGTGCTGGACCGCGTCGAGGTCGTGCTCGGCGACGTCCGCGACCCCGGCTCGGTCCGCGACCTGGTCGCCGGCTGCGACACCGTCTACCACCTGGCCGCGCTGATCGCGATCCCGTACTCCTACCGGGCTCCGCGCAGCTACGTCGACACCAACGTGTCGGGCACCCTCAACGTCCTTGAGGCGGTGCGGGAGTCCGGCATCCCCCGCCTGGTGCACACCTCCACCAGCGAGACGTACGGGACCGCGCAGACCGTGCCGATCACCGAGGACCACCCGATCGTCACCCAGTCGCCCTACGCGGCCTCCAAGGCGGGCGGGGACCGGCTCGCGGACAGCTACCACGCCAGTTTCGGCACCCCGGTGGTCACGCTGCGGCCGTTCAACACGTTCGGGCCGCGGCAGTCGATGCGCGCGGTGATCCCGACCGTGATCGGGCAGGTCGCCGCCGGGGAGACCAAGGTGACGCTGGGCGACCTGCGGCCCACCCGGGACTTCACCTACGTCAAGGACACCGCCGCCGCCTTCCTGGCGGTGGGGACCGCGCCGGCCGGGCAGGTGGTCGGGCGGACCTTCAACGCCGGTACGGGCGGCGAGATCTCGGTCGGCGAGCTGGTGCGGCTGATCGGCACCCTGATGGACACCGACCTGGCCGTGCTGGAGGACGCGCAGCGGCTGCGCCCGGCCGGCTCCGAGGTGATGCGGCTGGTGTGCGACGCGACCCGGCTGCGCGAGGCGACCGGCTGGGCGCCGTCCCACCGGCTGGAGGAGGGCCTCGCCCGCACCATCGACTTCTTCCGCGAGCCCGCGAACCTGGCCCGCTACAAGACCGCCGCCTACAACGTCTGACGATCCGTCACCAGCCCATATCACCATCTACGTACGACATCTGGGGGGACCCACCATGCACGCTGTCATCCTCGCGGGCGGCAAGGGCGTACGGCTGCGGCCGTACACCACCGCCCTGCCCAAGCCGCTGGTGCCGATCGGCGACAGCCACGCGATCCTGGAGATCGTGCTCAGACAGCTGGCCACGGCCGGCTTCCGCAGCTGCACGATCGCCATCGGGCACCTCGGCAACATCATCCGCGCCTACGTGGGCGACGGTTCGCAGTGGGGGCTCGACGTCGACTACGTGACGGAGGACAACCCGCTGGGCACCATGGGCCCGCTGCTCACCATGCGCGACGACCTGCCCGAGCACTTCCTGGTGATGAACGGCGACGTGCTCACCGACCTGGACTTCGGGGCGCTGCTGCGCGGGCACCGCGGGTCCGACGCGCCGCTGACGATCGCCACCTACCGGCGCACCGTCAGCATCGACTTCGGGGTGCTCACCACCGACGAGGGGCAGGTGGTGGGGTTCACCGAGAAGCCGAGCATGGACTACCGGGTCTCGATGGGGGTCTACGGGGTCTCCCGGAACACCCTCTCCGGCTACACCCCCGGGATGCCGCTGGGCTTCGACGAGGTGGTGCTCGACCTGCTCGCCGCCAAACGGCCGCCGCGCGCCCACGACTTCGACGGCTACTGGCTGGACATCGGCCGGCCCGACGACTACGACCGGGCGAACGCCGAGTTCAGCAGCCTGCGCGGGCTGCTGCTCAAGGGGGCGTGAGCGGCGGATGAGCAGGATTCTGGTGCTCGGCGGCGGGGGCTTCCTCGGCACCCCGGTCACCGCGCGGCTGCGCGAGGTGCCGGGGGCGACCGTGCTGCACGGCGGGCGGGTGGCGGGCGGCGCACCGGCCGGCCGCCGCCGGGCGCCGGATCTGCCGGTGGACCTGGGCACGGTGCCGGTCGACGTGCTGGCCGGCGATCTCGCGGCGCTCGGCCCCGACGTGGTGGTCAACTGCGCGGGTCTGGTGGCGGGTCCGGCCAGCGCGCTGGCCGCCGTCAACGCGCGCGGCGCGGCGGCACTGTGCGAGGCGATGGCGGCGGCGGTGCCGGCGGCCCGGCTGGTGCAGCTGGGCTCGGCGGCGGAGTACGGCCCCGGCGTGCCCGGGACAGCGCTCTCCGAGTCGGCCACGGCCCGGCCCGCCGGGCTCTACGGCGCCACGAAGCTGGCCGGGAGCTACGCGGTGACCGGCTCGGGGCTCGACGCGGTGGTGCTGCGGGTCTTCAACCCGGTCGGCGCGGGCTCCCCCCGTTCCGGGCTGCCCGGGCGGCTCGCCGCGGCGTTCCGCGGCTCGCCGCCGGGCGGGCGGGTGATGACCGGCGACCTGGGTGCGTACCGTGACTTCGTGGACGTAACGGATGTGGCGGAGGCGGTGGCGCGGGCCGCCACCGCCGTCGGGCCGCTCCCCGCGGTCGTCAACGTCGGCTCGGGCCGGGCCACTTTGGTGCGCGATCTGGCGGCGGAGCTGGCGGGGTTGTGCGGCTTCACCGGGGAGCTGGTGGAGTCGGGCTCGGGCTCGGAGCGCTCGGGCGCGGTCTCCTGGGTCCGCGCGGACATCTCGCTGGCCGCGGCGGCGCTGGGCTGGCAGCCGATCCGCACCCTGCATGACGCGCTGGCGGCGCTGTGGCACGCGTCCGCCCCGACCGCGGGCGCCCCGGCATGACGGCCACCGGCCGCCCGGCCGCGTACGGCAGCCCGGCGCCCGCACCGGCACCGGCCCCGGCACCGGCATTCGCCGCCCCGCAGCACCCGGCGGATTCCGCACCGCACGTGCCGGCGGCGGCGCCGTGTCCCGCGACGGCACCAGTGGCGGCCGCGCGCTCGCTGCTCGTGCCGCTGTACGTCCATCCGGCGGTCGACCCGGGGGCGTGGCGGGCGCTGGAGCGGGCGGCGGGGCGGCTGTACGGGGTGGTGGTCAACGTGGCGGACGGGCCGGGGTCCGACCGGCCGGACAGCGTGGTCGCGGCCGCCGCGGGCCGGCTGCGGGCGGCCGGGGTGCGGCTGTTCGGCTACGTGGACACCGACTACGCCACCCGGCCCGCCCAGGAGGTCGAGCGGGACGTGCTGCGGCACCGGGAGTGGTACGGGGTGTGCGGGGCGTTCTTCGACCGGGCCGCCGCAGGCCGCGACCGGCTGCCGTACTACCGGCGGCTGGTGTCGGCGGCCCGGCACGGCGGTGCGGGGACAGTGGTGCTCAACCCGGGGGTGCATCCCGACCCGGGGTACGCGGCGGTGGGCGACCTGCTGGTGACCTACGAGGGCAGCTGGGCGGACTATGCGGTGGCAGGCGTTCCCGGCTGGACGGCCGCCCATCCCCCGGACCGTTTCTGCCACCTGGTCTACGGCGTGCCCGGCGCCGCCGCCGCGCGGGCGGTGGCGCGTACGGCCGCGACGCGGGGCGCGGCCGTGCACTGCGCGGTGCCCGGCGGGCCGCCGAACCCCTGGCAGCACGTCCCCGCGGGGGCCGCGTGACCGGCTGCGCAGCCCGCCTCCGCCTGCTCGGGCCCGTCGTCGCGGGCGCGCTGCTGCTCGCGGCGGCGGCCTGCTCCTCCTCCGGCGGCGACGACAGCCGGCCGGGCCCGACGTCGGCGCCGCCGCCCACCTCCATGTCCACGTCCAGGCCTGCGCCGAAGCCGACATCCGCACCCGGCACCGCCACGCCGTCGTCACCGCCCAAGGGCAGGCGGGGGGTGACGTCGCCGGACGGCCGCTGGCAGCCGGAGCCCGGGGCGGCCTGGCAGTGGCAGCTCAGCGGCACGGTCGACACCTCCGTCGACGTGCCCGTCTACGACATCGACGGGTTCGAGAACGGCGCCGCCGTCGTCCGGCGGCTGCACGCCGCCGGGCGCCGGGTGATCTGCTACGTCAACGCCGGTGCGTGGGAGTCCTTCCGGCCCGACGCGAAGGACTTCCCCGCCGCGCTGCTGGGCCGGGGCGACGGCTGGGACGGCGAACGCTGGCTGGACGTGCGGGCGTTGGACAGGCTGCGGCCGCTGATGGCGGCCCGCCTCGACATGTGCCGGGCCAAGGGCTTCGACGCCGTCGAGCCGGACCTGCTCGACGGCTACACCAACTCGACCGGCTTCCCGCTGACGGCCACCGACCAGCTGGCGTACAACCGCATGATCGCCGGACTCGCACACGACCGCGGGCTGGCCGTCGGGCTCAAGAACGACGTGCAGCAAGTGCCGCAGCTGGTGCGGGACTTCGACTTCTCGGTGGACGAGCAGTGCGCGCAGTACGGCGAGTGCGAGCAGCTGTCGCCGTTCGTGGCGGCCGGCAAGCCGGTCTTCCACGTCGAGTACGAGCTGGCGCAGGCGCGGTTCTGCCCGGCAGTGCGGAAGCTCGGATTCAGTTCGATGGCCAAGCACCTGTCGCTCGACGCCTGGCGCGACCCCTGCTGACCGCCCGCGGGCGGGCGACGGGGGGGGTCAGACGAACCGCCACAGGTGGTCGGCGGTGCCGTTGTCGTCATACTGCACGACATGGGCGCTGTTCGCCGTGGACATCAGGTCCACGCCCAGCACCTTGCCCGAGTTCTTGTTCCTGATCCGGCGGTACGGGGCGGGCGCCGACCACGGGTGGCCGTTCGGCGAGGTGGTCGGGAAGGCGGAGATCCGCAGCCGGGCCGCGCCCATCGGGATCAGCGTGACGGTCTCGACGGCAGCGGTGGAACGGGCCGGTGAGTCCGGCTCGGCGGCGGGGCGGTGTGGGGGTTCGGCTACCCGGTGCTGATCGCGCTGGCGCTGCTCGGCCTCGGCGGCCTGCTGCTGCAGCGCACCTCCTTCGGCCAGGCGCTGTTCGCGGTCGGCGGCAGCGGTGACGCGGCGCTGCTGGTGGGTCTGCCGGTGGCACGGACGAAGGTGCTGGTCCACATGCTCAGCGGGCTGCTCGCCGGGTTCGCCGGGCGCTGAACGCCGCCCGGCTGTCGTCGGGGCTGACGATCATCGGCGTCGGCATGGAGCTGGACGCGATCTCGGCGGTGGTGATCGGCGGCACGCTGCTGGTCGGCGGCGCGGGATCGGTCTCGGGCACGCTGTGGGGCGTGCTGCTGCTCGGTGTCATCCAGAACCTGATCAACCAGATCGGCTCGCTAACTCCTCCTACCAGTCGGTGGTCAGCGGCGGCTTCCTGGTCGTGGTCGCCCAGCGGTACCTGTCGGCGGCCAGACGCGGCACCTGAGGACACCGGCCGCGCACCCGTGTCCCACACGGGACCGGCACACTGGGGCCGGAACCGCCGTGCCTCGCAGGACGGCCGAGGGAAAGAACTTCGTGGGCGCCAGCCTCAAGGACGTCGCGCAGATGGCAGGCGTGTCCGTCAAGACCGTGTCGAACGTGGTGAACAACTATCCCCATGTCACCCCGGGGATGCGCGAACGCGTGCAGCGGGCCATCGACCAGCTCGGCTACCGGCCGAATCTGACCGCACGCCATCTGCGCAAGGGCAGGGCCGGCATCATCGCGCTCGCGGTGCCCGAACTCGGCAACCCCTACTTCGCGGAGCTGGCGGGCGCCGTCATCGACGCCGCCGCGCGGCACGACTACACGGTGCTGCTCGACCACACCGCGGGCCTGCGCGAGAAGGAGCTGCTGGTCTCGCAGGGCTTCCGGGCCCACGTCATCGACGGCCTGATCCTCAGCCCGATCGAGCTGGAGGCCGCCGACCTGCTCGGCCGCCCCGGCGACGCGCCGCTGGTCCTGCTCGGCGAGCGCGAGTACGACGCTCCTTACGACCACATCGCCATCGACAACGTGGCCGCGGCCCGTACCGCCGTACGCCACCTGGCCGGGCTCGGCGGGCAGCGGATCGCCTTTCTCGGCGCGCGCAGGGAGATGGCCAGGCAGCCCGCCCACCTGAGGCTGCGCGGCTGGCGCGAGGAACTGACCGCCGCCGGCCTGCCGCACGACGACACGCTGGTGGCGGCGACCGACGGCTACGGCCGGTGGGACGGTGCCGCCGCGATGACCGCGCTGCTCGACCGGGGCGCGCAGCCGGACGCGGTCTTCGCGTACAACGACCTGATGGCGCTCGGCGCGATGCGGGCGCTGGTCGAGCGGGGGCTGCGGGTGCCGCAGGACGTGTCGGTGGTCGGCTTCGACGACGTCGAGGAGGGCCGCTTCTCGACCGTCTCGCTGACCACGGTCTCCCCCGACAAGCAGGCCATCGCCCGGCTGGCCGTCGAGCGGGTGGTGGCCAGGCTGGCCGGCGCCCCGCAGCTGCAGCCCGAGCGGATACGTCCCGGCCACACCCTGATGGCGCGGGAGTCCACCACACCGCGCGCCCGATGAGCGCGGCGGCGCAGTCCGTACGCCCCTCCCTCGCACCGTGCCCACACCCCTGCCCCGCCGCCCGCCCCGACCCGCCGCCCGCCGAGGACCGCCGATGCACGCGCCCGTACCGCACCGCTCCCCCTTCGGCCACGCACCCGACGGACGGCCGGTGGAGTGCTGGCGGCTGGAGTCCGCGGCCGGGGTCGCCGCCGAGATCCTCACCTACGGCGGCGTCCTGCACGCGCTGCACGTGCCCGACGCGGCCGGGCGGCGCACCTCGGTGGTGCTGTCGCTGCCCGACGCGCCGGCCTACGCCGCGAGCCCGTACTTCGGCGCGCTGGTCGGGCGCTACGCCAACCGGATCGGCGGTGCCCGCTTCCTGCTCGACGGCAGCCTGCACCGGCTGCCGGCCAACGACCGCGGGTACACCCTGCACGGCGGCCCCGGCGACTTCCACCACCGGCTGTGGCGGGCGGAACCGCTGCCGGGGGCGCTGCGGCTGACCCTGCACAGCCCGGACGGCGACATGGGCTTCCCGGGCGCGCTGGACGTCAACGCCACCTACGCGCTCGGCGGGGACGGCACGCTGGCGCTGACCTTCGAGGCGCGCACCGACCGGGCGACGGTCGTCAACCTCACCAACCACGCGTACTTCAACCTGGCGGGTCCCCCACCCGCCGGCGAGCCGCAGCAGGCCTCCGGCGGGATACTGCGTCACATGCTGCGTATCGACGCCGACGGCTTCCTGCCGGTATCCGCCGAGTCCATCCCGTGGGGTCCGGAGGAGCGGGTGGCGGGCACGCCCTTCGACTTCACCGCCGCCCGCCCGCTCGGCGATGGCCTGCGTGCGCCCGACCCGCAGGTCAAGGCCGCGGACGGCTACGACCACTGCTGGATGCTGCGCGCCCCCGCCGGCCCCGCGGCGCCGCGGACCGCCGCGGTGCTGCACGACCCCGGCAGCGGCCGGACGATGGAGGTGCGCACCACCGAGCCCGGCATCCAGGTCCACACCGCCAACCGGCTCGACGGCTCCCTCACCGGCCCCGGCGGCCGCCGCTACGGCCGGCACGACGCGGTGTGCCTGGAGACCCAGCACCTGCCCGACTCGCCGAACCGGCCCGACTACCCCTCGACGGTGCTGCGGCCCGGCGAGGTGCTGCGCAGCCGCACCGAATTCGGCTTCCCCCATCTGACCGGTGCCCCGCCGGCCGGCGACGGCGCCGGGACGCGGCTGTGAACGGGGACACGCCGCTGCTGCTGGTGGACGGCGCGAACGTGGTCGGCTCGGTGCCTGACGGGTGGTGGCGGGACCGGCGGGGCGCCGCGGCCCGGCTGCGCGACCGGCTGCTGCCGCTGGCCGCCACGGGCCTGCCGGCCGAGGGCGGCGCCCCGCCGTGGGCGGTCGGCGTGCCGCTCGACGTCGTCCTGGTGACCGAGGGCGCGGCCCGCGGGGTGCCGCCGGTGCCCGGCGTCAGGATCGAGGAGGCCGCCGGCAGCGGGGACGACCTGATCGCCGACCTCGCCGCGAGCGCGGCGGGGCGCCGGTGCCTGGTGGTGACCGCCGACCGCGGCCTGCGGGCCCGTGTCGAGGCGGCGGGCGCGCAGTGCGTCGGCCCCCGCGCGGTCCGCCCGCGCTGAGCCCCGGCGTGCCGTCCGATTTCCGCCAGCCCGGGGTCCCGAGGGCGGCCATACTGGACATATGACGACCGAGGACAGCAGGTACGAGGCGGTACGCAGCCGGGACGCGCGGTTCGACGGCGTGTTCTTCTTCGCCGTGTCCAGCACCGGGATCTACTGCCGGCCCAGCTGCCCGGCGATCACGCCCAAGCGGGCGAACGTCTCCTTCTTCCCGACCGCCGCGGCCGCGCAGGGTGCCGGCTTCCGGGCGTGCCGCCGCTGCCGGCCCGACGCGGTGCCTGGCTCCCCGGACTGGAACGCCAGGGCCGACGTGGTGGGCCGGGCGATCCGGCTCATCGGCGACGGCATCGTGGACCGGGAGGGTGTCGCGGGCCTGGCGACCCGGCTCGGCTACAGCGCCCGGCAGGTCCAGCGGCAGCTCAACGCGGAGTTGGGCGCCGGACCCATCGCGCTGGCCCGCGCCCAGCGCGGCCACACCGCCAGGGTGCTGCTGCAGACCACCTCGATGCAGGCGGCCGAGATCGCCTTCGCGGCCGGTTTCGCCAGCGTCCGGCAGTTCAACGAGACGATCAGGGAGATCTACGCAGCCACGCCGACCGAGCTGCGGGCCGCCCGCCCCGGCCGCACCTCCCGCTTCGGCCCGGTGGCCGGCCCCGCCCCTGCGGGCTCCCGCGGCCGCGGGGCGGCGACGGGAGTGCCGCTGCGGCTCGCCTACCGCGGCGCCTACGACGCGGAGCAGGTCGTCGACTTCCTCGCCGCGCGGGCGGTGGCCGGCGTGGAGGAGGTCACCGGCGAGCCCGGCTCGCGCACGTACCGCCGTACGCTGAGGCTGCCGCACGGCGCCGGCGTCGCCGAGGTCGCGGAACGCCCCGGCAGCGGCGGCTGGCTGGAATGCCGGCTGCACCTGGGCGACCTGCGCGACCTCACGACGGCGACGCAGCGGGTGCGGCGGCTCTTCGACCTCGACGCCGATCCGTACGCCGTCGCGGAGCGGCTCGGGGCCGATCCGGCGCTCGCCGGGTCCGTCGCCCGGCACCCGGGCCTGCGGGCGCCGGGCACGCCGGAGCCGGAGGAGTACGCCCTGCGTGCCGTCATCGGCGACGCGGGCCGCTCCGCGGCGGTCGCGGCGGCGTACGGCGAGCCGCTGGCGGCGCCGAGCGGCTCGCTCACCCGGCTCTTCCCCCGCCCGGCGGATCTCGCCGACGCCGCCCTGACGGAGGTGGGCGCCGACGTGCGGCCCGTCCTGCGCGCGGTCGCCACCGCGCTGGCGGACGGGCTCAGCCTGGACCCGGGGGCCGACCGGGACGAGGCGGAGCGCCTGCTGCTCGCGCTCCCGGGCGTCACCCCGGCCACGGCCGCGGCCATCCGCATGCGCGCCCTCGGCGACCCCGACGTCCTCCTCCTCCCCCCGGGCTCCGCCCCGTCCCCGCACTGGCGCCCATGGCGCACGTACGCCACCCACCACGTGTGGTCCACACTTGCGCCTGCCGGCGCGTTGGGGTGAGCCTCCCCTTGCGGTGGGCGCTCGCCTGGCGGCGCGTCGGGGGTGAGCTTCCCCTTGCGGCGAGCCGTTGCCTGGCGGCGCGTCGTGGTTGGGCGCCAGTTCCTCGCGCCCCTGAGGGGCTGCCACTTGGCGTTGGCGCTTAGCTGCGCGTGCCTTGTGGTTGCGCGCGCAGTTCCTCGCGCCCCTGAGGGGCTGCCACTTGACGTCGGCGCCGACCTGCCGGTGCATCGGGGTTGCGCGCGCCGTTCCCCGCGCCCCTGGGGGGCTGCCACTTGGCGTTGGCGCTTAGCTGCGCGTGCCTTGTGGTTGCGCGCGCAGTTCCTCGCGCCCCTGAGGGGCTGCCACTTGACGTCGGCGCCGACCTGCCGGTGCATCGGGGTTGCGCGCGCCGTTCCCCGCGCCCCTGGGGGGCTGCCACTTGGCGTTGGCGCTTAGCTGCGCGTGCCTTGTGGTTGCGCGCGCAGTTCCTCGCGCCCCTGAGGGGCTGCCACTTGACGTCGGCGCCGACCTGCCGGTGCATCGGGGTTGCGCGCGCCGTTCCCCGCGCCCCTGGGGGGCTGCCACTTGGCGTCGGCGCCGACCTGCCGGTGCATCGGGGTTGGGGGTCCGTTACCCCGCAACTGCGTGAAGTCTGGGGGGCTATCGGCGGCGGAGGGATTCGCGGCGGCGGCGTTCCTCCTCGAAGAGGCGGAGGAACTTCTGGGTGCTCTCGTCGAGTTCCTCCGCGCCGTCCTCCTCGTCCCGCGGGGCGCCCTGCGCGCGCAGTTCGCGGTCCTGGACCATGACCGGGGGGACGGGGTCGGGGTCGGAGGGGCGGGGGCCCTCGGGACCGTCGGGGCCGACGCGGATCAGGCGCTCGACCCGGACGATGCGGAAGTGCCGCCCGGCCACGTCGAGTTCGTCGCAGCGTTCGGCGTCCAGCCGGTCGGCCGCGCCGTTGTAGACGGAGCGCTGCTCGGCCGTGAGGTCGCGCTGCCAGGGCACCATGACCCGCAGCTGCATCGCCAGCGCGTCCCGTGCGGACTGCGGCGTCGTGGCGGTGCCGCTGGAGCCCGGCCGCCACTGGCCGCCCTCGCGCTCGGCGGTCATGAAGGTGGCGGGCAGCAGCACCCCGCCGGGGTACGCGGCGGCGGCGGTCCGCGAGTCGTCGCGGACGTCGCTCGGCACCGTCCCGTGCTTGCGCAGCGCCGCGAGGAGTTCGGCCTTGAGTATGCCCTCCGAGATGCCGGTCGCGTCGTAGGGGTCGATGACCAGTCCCGCGGCCGGGTCCAGGCCCTCGTGCGACTCGCCGGGCGCGCTGGGGTCCGGGTCGGTGACCCGGGGCGGCTCGGGGCCGTCGGGCCCCATCCGGATGAATCGTTCCGCCCGCACGACGCGGTAGCGGCGTCCGCACACCGTGAGGTCGTTGAGCGCCTCCCAGTCCAGCAGTTCGCCCGCGCCCTGGTATTCGGCGGCGTGCCGCAGGTCCCCGCCGTCGGCGGTCTCCTTGGCCACCCGGCGGAAGTAGGAGCCGAGGCCGTCCCTGGCGTCCTGCGGGGCGAGCCCGCTGAAGAACGGCTGGAGCACCCAGCCGCCGGGCTGTCTCTCCCTGGCGACTCCGAAGACCGGGCCGCCGGCGAAGAGCATGGAAGGGTACGTCTTGCGTGCCTTCCACGCTTCCACGTCGGCGAGCGCCGCAACCGGGGACTCCGGGGTGGTGACCCGGATGGTCTGGTAGACGGTGGCGTCGTCGCCGGAGTACTCCATGGCACCAGCATGCCCATCCGTCGCGGCGATCGGCGGTGGTTCTGTGAAAGGCGCAACCAAATAGGGGCCCCTGTCCTATGCTCCGCCCTCCCCGGGCGGCTACCCCGGGGAGGCCGCCAGCATCTGCCCGATCCCCTCGGGCGAGAGCAGGTGCTGCACGGCGAGCCGCCTGGCGCCCTCGATGCCGGCCCGCCGCCCCAGCAGCGTGGTCTCGATGGCGACGGTGCGGGTGGCCAGCGGCAGGGCCCGGCGGTAGACGGCGGCCCGGATGTCGGCGAGCAGGTCGTCGTGCAGGCTGGCGATGCTGCCGCCGAGCACGATGGTGTCGGGGTTGTAGAAGCTGACCAGCAGGGCGATGACGTCGCCGAGCCGCTGCGCGGCCAGCCTGACCTGGCGGCGGGCCAGCGGGTCGCCGGCCGCGACCAGCCGGACGACGTCGGCGACGTGCTCGACGGGCAGGCCCGCCTCGCGCAGCGTCGCGGCGATCGCGGCACCGGAGGCGACGGCCTCGACGCACCCGGTGTTGCCGCAGCGGCACAGCACCTCGTCGTGCCCGGGCACCCTGATGTGGCCGATGTCGCCCGCCGCCCCGGTCGCGCCGCGGTGCACGACACCGCCGGAGACGATGCCGCAGCCGATGCCGGTACCGACCTTGACGTACAGCAGGTGGGCGGTCGCCGGGCGGTGCCCGTACTCGCCCAGCGCCATCATGTTCACGTCGTTGTCGACCAGGACCGGGGCCCGGTAGCGGTCGGCGAAGAAGGACGGCACCCGGTAGCCGTCCCAGCCGCGCATGATCGGCGGGCGGATGACCGTGCCCGTGCTGGCCTCGACCGGTCCCGGCAGGCCGATGCTGATCGCCCGTACGTGCTCGGCGGGGTGCCCTGCGTCGGTGAGCAGCCGGCCGAGCTGCTTGTGCAGGCCGGTGAGCACCGCCTCGGGCCCGCCGTTGATGTCCAGGTCCTCGGTGGCCTCGGCGAGCACCGTGCCGCCGAGGTCGGCGACGGCGACCGTGCTGTGGGTGGCGCCGAGGTCGACGGCGCACACCACGGCCGATGCGGAGGCCAGTTGCAGGGTCAGCGGCGGCCGGCCGCGTTCGGTGGCCACCGTACCGGTCTCGACCAGCAGGCCCTTGGCGATCAGCAGGTCGACCCGCTGGGCGACCGCGGCCCGTGACAGGCCGGTGGCGGTGGCGAGTTGGCTGCGCCGGGTGACGCCCCCGGCCACCAGGCCGGCCAGTTCGCTGAGCGCGGTCAACTGCCGGTCGCTTGCTGCGGTCACCTGGGGGCTGCCTTTCGTCGGGCTGTCGTCCGGCGGATTTATGACAGAAGTTAGCGGAAATCTTGCCATTGTCAACCGAAAGAGTGATGACTAGCGTTTCAAGCAAGCGGAATGGGAGGCCATTTGTGGGCGGGATGTCAACGACCGCGTCGCATTCGTCGCTGCGTACGGCGATCGCCGGCGCGGGGATGATCGGGCGTGTGCATCTGGACGCCGTGCGCCGTACGGGCGCACCGGTGGTCGGTATCAGCGCTTCCAGTCCGGCACGGGCGAAGGAAGCCGCTGCCGCGCTCGGCGTGGAGCGGGCCTTCGACAGCTCGGAGGAACTGGTCACCAGCGACGACGTGGACGTGGTGCACATCTGCACGCCCAACGACGCGCACGCCGGCCTGGCCGAGCTGGCGCTGCGGGCCGGCAAGCACGTGGTCTGCGAGAAGCCGCTGACCACCTCGTCGGCCACCGCGGACGCGCTGGCGGCGCTCGCGGCGGAGTCCGGCCGGGTGGCCGCGGTGCCCTTCGTCTACCGCTACCACCCGATGGCGGCCGAGGCGCGGGCCCGGGTGCTCGACGGCCGGGCCGGCGACGTACGCCTGCTGCACGGGCACTACCTGCAGGACTGGCTGTCCGAGCCGGGCGACACCAACTGGCGGGTGGACGCGGTGGCCGGCGGCCCGTCCCGGGCCTTCGCCGACATCGGCTCGCACTGGTGCGACCTGGTCGAGTGGGTGACCGGCCACCGGATCAGCGAGCTGACCGCGGCGACCAGGACGCTCCCCAGGGACGGCGGGCTGCCGGCCACCGAGGACGCGGTGCTGCTGCTGTTCCGCACCGACCGCGGCGCCTCCGGGACCGTGACGGTCTCGCAGATCTCCCCCGGCCGGAAGAACCGGCTGTGGTTCGAGGTGGACGGCAGCGCCACGTCGCTGGCCTTCGACCAGGAGAATCCGGAGACACTCTTCGTGGGCAGCCGCGGCGAGAACGCGGCGGTGCAGCGCGACCCCGCCGTCCTGTCCCGCGCCGCGGCCCGGCTCTCGGTGGTGCCCGGCGGGCACCCGATGGGCTATCTCGACTGCTTCGCCGCCTTCGTCCGCGATGTGCACGCCGCCGTTCGCGAGGACGGCACCGGTGGGGCCTTCCCCACCTTCGACGACGCCGCCCGCATGGTGCGCCTCACCGAGGCCGTACTGGAGTCGGCGGCGGACCGTTCCTGGAAAGAGGTCTCCTGACTATGAAGCTGGGCTTTCTGACCGCCTGCCTGCCGCAGCTGCAGCTGGACGAGATCGCCGCGTGGGCGGCCTCGCACGACTACCAGGCGCTGGAGGTGGCCACCTGGCCGTCCACCGGGTCACGGGACTTCGAGGCCAGCCACATCGACGTCACCGACTTCGGCAAGCGGCAGGCCGACGAGGTGCGCGCGCTGTTCGAGCAGCACGGGCTGACGCTCTCGGCGCTGGCCTACTACGAGAACAACCTGCACCCCGACCCGGCCCGCAGGTCCGAGATCGCCGCCCACGTACGGGCGAACGTCGACGCGGCGGCGCTGCTCGGCGTGCCGTACGTCGGCACCTTCATCGGCCGGCACCCGGGCCTGTCGGTGAAGGAGAACATCGCGCAGGCCGAGCGCGAGCTGCCCCCGCTGGTGGAGTACGCCGGCGAGCGCGGCGTGCGGATCATCATCGAGAACTGCGTGATGGAGGGCTGGCACCCCGACGGCTACCCTGGCAACCTCGCCTACTCCCCCGAGTTGTGGGAGTGGATGTTCGACCTCGGCCTCTACCTCAACTACGACCCCTCGCACCTGCTCTGGCTGGGCATCGACCCGGTGACGGCGCTGCACCCGTACGTCGACCGCATCCCGCACGCCCAGGCCAAGGACGCGCAGCTCGACCCGCGGGCCAGGGACCGCTACGGCTTCCTCGGCCGTGCGGTGGAGCGCGCCGACGGCTGGGACAGCGGCTGGTGGCGCTACCGGGTGCCGGGGCTCGGCGATGTGGACTGGCGCCGGATCGTGGACACCCTTTACGAGGGCGGCTTCACCGGGGTCCTGTCCGTGGAGCACGAGGACCCCGTGTGGAGCGGGGACACCACCAGGATCACCCAGGGGCTGGAGATCGCCCACCGGACGCTGCGCCCGCTCATCGTGGGCTGACGTCCGCTCCCGCCCCACCGACCGCGCGGCTCCGCCGGGCCGCACCCGTACCGCCCGTACCGCACCTGCCGCATTTCCAGGAGGCATCGTTTCGATGGCAACGCCCCTGAGCATCCAGCTCTACACCCTCCGGGACCAGATCGCCGCCGACCGCGACGGCACGCTGACCCGGCTCGCCGAGATCGGCTACCGCTCGGTGGAGCCCTACGACCCGACTGCGGACCCGGCCGGCTTCCGCAGGACCGCGGACCAGCTGGGGCTGAGCGTCACCAGCACCCACGCCTACGCGCTGTTCAGCAAGGACGCCGGGGAGGTGTTCGACGCGGTCGGCACCATCGGCACCGACCTGGCGATCATCCCCGGCGGGATCGACCACGACGAGTTCACCAGCGCCGACGGGCTCCAGCGGGTCGCCGACACGCTGAACGGGTTCGCGGCCAAGGCCGCCGAGCACGGGATGCGGATCGGCTACCACAACCACTGGTGGGAGATCGAGCCGCGCTTCGAGGGCCGGACCGCGCTGGAGGTGCTGGCCGGGCTGCTCGCGCCGGAGGTCTTCCTGGAGGTCGACACCTACTGGGCGGCGGTCGGCGGCGCCGACGTACCCGAACTGCTGGGCTCGCTCGGCGACCGGGTGCTGGCGCTGCACGTCAAGGACGGTCCCGGCGTCAAGGGGGAGCCGCACACCGCGGTCGGCAAGGGCACCATCGACGTGCCGTCGATCCTCGCGGCGGCGCCGGAGGCGGTGCGCATCGTGGAGCTGGACAGCTGCGCCGGCGACGTCTTCGAGGCCGTCGCCGAGAGCCACGCCTACCTGACCGCACTTGAGGGGCGTTCATGACCAGCGGACCTGTCGGCGTCGCCCTGGTCGGCGCCGGGGTGATCAGCACGCAGTACCTGACGGCGCTGTCGACCTTCGCCGATGTGCGGGTGCTCGCGGTGGCCGACCTGGACGTCGAGCGGGCGCGGGCCGCCGCGGACGCCCACGGGGTGCCCGAGGCCGGGGACGTCACCTCGGTGCTGGCGATACCCGAGGTCGAGATCGTCGTGAACCTCACCATCCCGGCCGCGCACGCCGAGGTGGCCGGTGCCGCGCTGCGGGCGGGCAAGCACGTCTACGGCGAGAAGCCGCTGGCCCTCGCGCCGGCCGACGGGGCGAAGATCCTCGCCGAGGCGCATGCCGCCGGCCTGCGGGTGGGCAGCGCGCCCGACACCTTCCTGGGCGCCGGGCTCCAGTCCGCCGCGCGGGCGGTCAGCTCGGGCGTGATCGGCGAGCCGGTCGCGGTGACGGCGGTGACCCAGGGACCCGGCCCGGAGAAGTGGCACCCGAGCCCGGAGTTCCTGTTCCAGTACGGCGCCGGGCCGCTGTTCGACATCGGCCCGTACTACCTGACGGCGCTGGTCGCGCTGTTCGGCCCGGTGAGCCGGGTGTCGGCGACGGCCCGGCAGGCGCGTGCCGAGCGGGTGATCGGTTCAGGGCCGAAGGCGGGTGTCTCCTTCGCGGTGGAGGTGCCGACCCATGTGCAGGCGCTGCTGGACTTCGCGAGCGGCCCGAGCGCGTCGGCGACCTTCAGCTTCGACTCGGCGGTCTCCCGCCGGATGATCGAGATCACCGGCACCGAGGGGACGCTGTCGCTGCCCGACCCGAACAGGTTCGACGGACCGCTGCAGGTGCAGGCGTTCGGCGAGGAGGACTGGCGGGAGCTGCCGGTGACCGGCTCCACCGCCGGACGCGGCATGGGCGTGCTCGACATGGCCCGCGCCATCCGGGGCGGCACCGAGCACCGCGCCTCGGGTGAACTGGCCCAGCACGTGCTGGAGTTGATGTCCACCATCACCGAGTCCGCGGACCGGCACACCGTACTGCCGCTGGAGTCCGGCGCCCCGGCGGTGCCGGTACTGCCGGAGGGCTGGGACCCGGTGGCAGCGACGCTCACCTGACTCGCGTCGCTGCCACCGAGCTCGACCGGCCGGAGCGCCCTGGGGCGCACGGCCTGACAGACGCCCGGCCGGCCCACCCGTGGGGGGATGGGTCGGCCGGGTCTGTTTTCCTGCGGACCGGTTACGGGTAGCTGGTCAGGTCCGTGACCTGGTGGCCGCTGTTCACGGCGGCACCCGTGGTGTTGATGACATGGCTGATCGTGCCGGTGCCGCCCAGCGAGACGGTCACCATGTCGTGGAAGCGCACGCCGGAGGTGTTGGGCACCTGGAAGGCGTTGGCGGAGACCACCGAGGGGTTGGAGCTGAAGTAGCAGTAGCTGCCAAGTCCCCAGGCCTCATGGCTGGTCACCGAGTCGGCGACCTTGTAGGCGGGGTAGCCCTGCGACGAACCGTTCATCCAGGCGCCCTGGTTGGGCGGATCGTAGGGCATCTCGTTCTGGAAGAAGTAGGTTCTGCCGCCCTGGCCGTTCCACAGCACCTGGGTTTTCTGGAAGTGCTCGACGAACAGGCCGTACGCCGTCACGTTGTTGCCGTTGACCACCAGTCCGGTGTCCGCGGTGTTGGTGGTCCAGCCGACCGTGCCGCCGTTGCCGTGGTCGGCGCGCCAGATCCAGGTGTGGTCGATGATCGTGTTGCTGCTGTTGATCACCAGCGACTGGGTGGCCTTGCCGACGGTGGCGCCGCCGATCCGGAAGAAGACGTCGGACAGGCTGGTCGGGTCGGTCGCGTGGGTCGCGGACGAGCCGGCCGGGCCGATCTGCATCAGCTGCTGGGAGTTGGTGGTGCCGGCGTCGATCAGCAGGCCGGCCAGCTTGATGCCGTCGACGTCCGAGGTGCTGATCGCGGTGATCCCGTTGTCGGGCACCAGCGTGGCCAGGCCGAGACCCAGCACGACGGTGTCGGGACGGGTGATGTTCAGCGTCTGGTTGAGGTGGTAGACGCCGGGGGTGACCAGCAGGTTCTTGCCCGCCGCGAGGGCCGCGTTGATGTCGGACGCGGTGGCGCCGGGCTTGACGATGTAGAACTGGTCGATGGGCAGCGACTGGCCCTGCGGGGTCTTGCCGCTCCAGGTGGTGCCGGAGGCGTTGGACTGCAGCGCGGGCACGAAGACCTGGTAGTTGCCCGAGCCGTCGACGTACAGGAACGGCTTCTCGCGGATGGTGGGCGAGGAGGCGACCGTGGTGTAGGTCGGGAAGGACTGGGCGGGAGCGCCCTGGTCGCCGACGAAGACCATGTTCCAGTTGGAGCCCGACCAGCTGCCCATCGTCGAGTCCCGGGTGAGGAACTGCTGCTGGGAGCCGGAGCGGATCTGGCCGTCGACCTTGGTGTCGGAGATGAAGCCGCCGCTGGACCAGCCGCCGTCGTCCAGCGCCAGGTTACCGCGTACGTGCATCCGCCGGTAGGGCGCGGCCTGCGAGACGGCCCAGCGGTCGGTGCCGCCGGTGGGGTTGACCGACATGTTCTCGGCGTCGCGCCAGAAGTTCTGGGTCGCGTTGCCCTGGAACCAGTCGGCCTCCGCGTGCACGGCGCCGTTGATGGTGACGTCGTCGGGGTTCAGGCCGAGTCCGGCGACCTCGGTGTAGAAGCCGACGTTGACGTCGGCGCTGTAGGTGCCGGGCTTGAACAGCACGGCGTAGCGCTGGCCGCCGAACTGGTTGGTCTGCTGCTGGTTGAAGACGGTGTTCAGCCGGGACTGGATCGACGAGGCCGACATCGACGGGTCGAAGGTGACCACGTTGGGGCCGAGGTCGGGGTCGTTGCCGGTGGGCGGGGGCGTGGTGCCGCCGCCGGAGCCGCTGACGTTGAAGGACTGCGCCGCGCTGCCGTTGCAGGTGAACTGCTGGAGCTGGACGCTGTCCGCGGTGGAGGCGCTCGGCACGTCGAGGCACTTGCCGCTGTTGCGGTTGACGAAGTGGAAGGCGCCGCTGGACTCGGCGACCGGCTGCCACTGCTGGTTGGAGCCGCCGCCGTACAGCCACAGCTGGGTGGGCGCCCCGTCGGCGGTGGACACGTTGGTCTCGTCCCAGACCTGGCTGGGGGCCGAGGCGGCGCCGATCCGGTAGTAGCCGCTGTCGGTGGCGGTGAACTGCCACTGCTGTGCGGTGCTGCCGTTGCAGGTGTACTGCTGGACGGCGGTGCCGTTGCCGGTGGCGGCGGCACGGGCGTCCACGCATTTGCCGCTGCCCACACCGGTGACGGTGGCCGCGGCCGTGGGGATGGTCGCGGCCCCGGCGTCGGGGGCGGAGACCAGTGCGACGCCGGCGCCGACGGGTATCAGAAGCGCCGCCGCGAGGGCGGCCGTTCGTCTGCGGTGGCGGGGGGTGCGGGCCGGCGTGCCGGGCCCGGCGGATACCTGGGTCACACGTGTCTCCTCGTCGCGTTGTGGGGTCGCGATGCGGTGTGGACGCTAGGGGCCGCCTGTCGGGGAGTCAATACACATCAAAAAATAAGTCGTGAACTATGCGGTGGAAGCAAGGGCCGGGCCGCACGGCCCGGCCCCCTACGGCATGTTGCGCCGCTGGTCAGGCGTCCAGCACGTTGGTCGCCAGCAGCCCGATCAGGATGAGGCCGACCACGATCCGGTAGATCACGAAGGCGTTGAAGGAGTGCCGCGCGACGAAACGCAGCAGCCACGCGATGGAGGCGTAGGCGACCACGAACGACACCAGGGTGCCGACCGCGAGCGCGCCGCCGCTCACCCCGCCGCCGGTGGCGTCCTTGAGCTCGTACAGCCCGGCGCCGGTGAGCGCGGGCAGGCCGAGGAAGAACGACAGCCGGGTGGCCGCCATCCGGTCCAGGTCGCGGATCAGCGCGGTGGAGATGGTCGCCCCGGAGCGCGAGAAACCGGGGAAGAGCAGCGCCAGGATCTGCGCGGAGCCGACGTACATGGCGTCCTTGAGCGTCACGTCCTGCTCACCGCGCTTGAACCTGGCCATCTGCTCCGCGGCCCACATCACTATGCTGCCGCCGATCAGCGACAGGGCGACCACCCACAGCGAGCCGAGCGGACCGTCGATCAGCGGTTTGGCCGCCAGGCCGACGACCACGATCGGGATCGTGGAGTAGATCACCCACCAGGTGAACTTGTAGTCGTGGTTGTCGCGCTCCCTCTTGTTCGTCAGCCCGCGCAGCCACGCGCTGACGAACCGCATGATGTCCTTGAAGAAGTAGACGAACACCGCCGCGATGGCACCGACCTGGATCACCGCGGTGAAGCCGACGACCGCGTCGTCGTCCACCTTGATGTTCATCAGGCCCTCGACCAGCTTCAGATGGCCGGTGGAGGAGACCGGCAGGAACTCGGTCACTCCTTCCACGATTCCGAGGATGACGGCCTGGCCGATGCCGATGGCACTCATGGGTGGTCCTGTCCCCTGGTCTGCCGGTACTGGCCCGGCCCGCTCCGACTACAGCTGCGACTACATTCCCGTAGACGTCGGTGCGACTTTAGAGGATCGGCGGCCGGACCCCGAATCCGGGGCGGCCCGGCCGCCGGACCGCGGACCTGGCGGGTTTGTCAGACGCGGGCTAGCAGGCGCCGAGGTCCTGCCAGACTCCCCACTCGCCGGTGGTGCCGGGGGTCTCGCCGGTCGTCCACCACTTGGCCTTCCAGGTGTGGCCACCGTAGGAGACGGTGTTGCCGCCCACGTAGATCGCCGAGCTGCTCCACGGCGCCGCGGTGCAGCCGGTGGTGCCGCCGGTGACCGTCAGGGTGTAGGCCGCCGAGTGGCTGGTGCCGCCGGCCGTGCCGGTGACCGTCAGCGTGTACTTCCCCGAGACCGCCGACGCGCTGGTGGACACCGACAGGGTGGCGTTGCCACCCGCGGTGACCGAGCCGGGGCTGACCGAGGCGGTGACCCCGGACGGCGCGCCGCTGACCGAGAGGGACACCGACTGCGCGGAGCCGGTGGTCACCGCGGTGTGCACGCTGGAGGTGGCGGAGCCGCCCGCGGTGACCGTGGCCGCCGCCGGGGACAGCGTCACCGAGAAGTCGTTGGCCGGCGGCGGGGTGCTGCCGCCGTTGAACGGCTCGAAGGTGTGGCTGAACTGCCAGGTGCTCTGCGTGGTGCCCGAGCAGGAGTCGGAGCCGCCCTGACCGGGGCAGCCGCCGTTGTCGCGCTGCAGGGCCCAGAAGGACAGCGTGTTGATGCCCTTGCTGACCGCCCAGTTGTAGACGGAGGTGGCGTTGGCGGTGGTGAAGGTCTCGGCGGGGCCGAAGTCGTCGATGCCGGGCATCTCGGTGACGCCCACCATGTTCCACAGCTGCGCGTCGGTCTTCGACGGGTAGAGCTGGCCGAGCTGGTCGTGCAGGCCCTGGGCGGCGGTCTGGGTGTCGGTGGCCATGTTGTGGGTGGCGTTGTCGTAGTAGTCGAACGTCATGATGTTGACGACGTCCAGCTTGACGCCGTTGCTCACCGCGTTCTGCAGGACGGCCAGGCCGCTGCCGGAGCCGACGGAGCCGCCTTCGAGGCCGTGGGTGGTGGTCGGCAGGGTGTAGGAGAACTGGATCGGGCGCCCGTTGGCGGCCGCCCAGTCCTGCACCTGCTTGACGGCCTTGTTGCGGCGGTCGATGCCGGCGGAGTTGGTCAGCGAGTTGTCCTCGATGTCCAGGTCGATCCGGCTGATGTCGTAGGTGGTGATGACCTTCTCGTACGCGGCGGCGATCGAGCCGACGTTGGTGCAGCTGTCGGCGATCTCGGTGCCGCTGTTGTCGGCCGCGTAACCGCCGAACGACGGGATGACGTCGCCGCCGCCGGCCTGGATGGTGTCGATGTCGCTGCCGAAGTTCCCCTGGCTGATCGGCAGCGAGCTGTCGCCGTTCCAGTACGGGGTGCAGGAGCCGACCGAGGGGGTCTGGATGAAGGCCATCGTCAGGTACTTGTTGCCCGAGGCGGCGGCGAGGCCGGAGAGGCTGTCGCCGTTGTAGGCCTCGAAGTACGGCGCCGCTATGTGGCTGGGCAGTGCGGTGGCCGCGTGGGCGGTGCCGGTGCCGGTGCCGGTCAGGGCGAGCCCTGCCGAGGCGGCGGCGGTGACGAGTCCGGTGAGCAGTGCGCGGACGGGGAGTCTGCGAACGGGTCCGGTCATGGACCGCGCTCCTTCCAGGTGGGGGGATCAGCAGACGGCGGTCTGCTGGTCTGGACCAATATTGCTGGTCTGGACCACCCAACTGTCAAGAGTCCTAACAGACACCGCACTTGAACCACCGCGCCGCCGAACTCCGGCCTTTCCGGCATCGGGCACCACAGCGGTCACCGCCGCACCGGGGAGGGCACGGCGGTGACCTGTCCTGATGGCGCCGCCGCGGTCAGCGCCGCCAGCTCGTGACAGCGAGCGCGGGAACGAACCGCGCGGCGTCCAGCGTGCCGACGCCGGTCGCCATGTCGTAGCCCTTGACCGCGGTGTAACCGGTGACGCCGTCGTAGCTGTTGTCCGTGCCGTCCTTGACGTCCACCACGCCGGTGAACTTGGCGTTGCCCTTCGCCAGCGTGTACAGCGCCTGGTGGATGTCGCCCACCCGGTGGCCGCCGAGCTGGTCGGCCAGCGCGACGATGCCGGAGAACAGCGGGCTGGCCTCGCTGGTGCCCCCGTAGACGTCCCAGCCGGTGGCCGTCGGGTCGTAGCTGGAGTACACCCACGCGCCGCCGTCGACCGCCGCGGCCATCGAGATGTCCGGGGTGCCGCGCCGGGCGCCGACCACGTTCCTGACGCCGTTCTGGTAGGCGGGCCGGGTGAAGACGTGCGACTGGCCGCCGCCGCCCGCTCCGTAGTCGTTGTAGACGCTGTCGGGCGCGACGCGGTCGCCCTTGTCGTCCAGGTGCAGCTGGGTGCCGCCGATCGAGGTGACCAGCGGGTCCGCCGACGGCCAGGAGTTGACCGGGTACGGGTAGTCGGTGCTGCCGTCGGCCATCGCGTCGGTCGGGCCGCCGTCGCCGGAGGAGGCCAGCACGGTCACGCCGTGCCTGGCGGCGTCCTGGAAGGCGTACCGCAGCTTCTGGATGCTGGAGAAGTCGCCCTTGCCGAAGCCGGGGAAGGTGTTCTCGGTCGCCCCGAAGCTCTGGGTGATCACATCGCCGACGCCGTGGTCGATCAGGGACTTCTCGGCGTCCATCATCTCGGGCAGCCCGGTGACGCCTTCGGTCTCCGCGACCCCGGTCTCCACCAGCACGATGTGCGCGTCCGGCGCCACCGCGTGCGCCATCTCGACGTCGAGGGTGCTCTCGCCGGCCCATCCGGTGTGGTCGGGGTTGGTCGGGTCGAACGGCGGCACGTGGCCCCACTTGACGACCTGGACCTTGGAGCTCTTGAGGCCCCACTGGGCGCTGTAGACGTCGAGGTCGTGCTGGATGGTCGGCGAGCCGAACGAGTCGACGACGACGATCGTGCGGCCCTTGCCCGTGACGCCGGCGCGGTAGAGCGGGTTGAGGTCGTACGCCTGCCGGTACTGCAGCGGGCTGTAGCAGTTGATGCCCCAGGTCGCCTGGCACTGGGCGATGCTCAGCGGGCTGCTCACCCCGTGGATCAGCCGGTGGCCGGCGACCGCGGGCACCGGCTTGACGGCCGGTGCGTGACCGGCGGGGGCGGCGGCCGCCGCGCCGCCGATCGGGGCAGCTATCAGGGCGGCGGCGGTGAGGGCGGTGGCCCCGACCGCTGCGACCGCGGCGCTGGACCGCGGACGGACTGTGCGCATGGACTCTCCCTGTATGGAGGACGACCGCACGAGACGGATGACGGGATCTGACCCACAGAGCATGCCCAGGACAAGAGCCTCCGCCGTTCTCCCGCCGCCGTTTTACCCGGATGGCCCTCCCTTTGCCCTTCCATGACCATGACATGACCGCAGGTCAGTTTCCGGCCGCCGCCCAGCCGCGGTGACGCGGGCACGGCGGCCGCCGGGGGCGGCTCAGGACACGATGTCCTTGGTGCGGAACCCGCGGAAGGCCAGCGCGGTCAGCACGATCGCGTACGACACCGACACCGAGGCGCCCTGCAGCATGCCGGTCCACTCCAGCGTGGGCTGCAGCGCGTCGGCCCAGGAGAACTGCCAGTGCGCGGGCAGCACGTCCCGCCACGAGCCGAGCGCGGTCACCGCGTCCAGCACGTTTCCGACGATCGTCAGCCCGACCGCGCCGCCGACCGCCCCCAGCGGGGCGTCGGTCTTGGTCGACAGCCAGAACGCGAGGGCGGCGGTGACCAGTTGGCTGACGAAGATGTACGCCACCGCGACGGCCAGCCGGGGCAGCGCGTCGCCCGAGGCCAGCGCACCGCCGGTGGGCAGCTCCAGATCGCCCCACCCGTAGGCGACGGTCCCGGCGACCAGCGCGACCGCGGGCAGCAGCACCAGGGCCACCGCGCTGAAGCCCAGCGCCACCGCCAGCTTCACGCTCAGCAGCCGGGTCCTGGGCACCGGCGCCGCCAGCAGGTACCGCAGGCTCGACCAGCCCGCCTCGGAGGCGACGGTGTCACCGCAGAACAGCGCCACCGGCACCACCAGGACGAAGCCTGCGGAGACGAACAGGCAGGTCGCGGCGAAGTTGGCGCCGGAGGCGGTGGCGGTGTCGATGAGGGTGGGGCCGTTGCGCCCCTCCTTGGGGGTGCCGCCGATCGCGAACGCGACGATCAGGATGAAGGGCAGCGCCGCCAGCAGCGCGCCCACGATCATGGTGCGCCGCCGGCGCAGCTGCCTGCGGGCCTCGACCCGCAGCCGCAGCGTGCGGCCCGGCCGGTAGCCGGCCGCGCCGGCCCGGGGGGAGGCGGGGGCGGGCGCGGGGGCGGGGGGTGCGGCGCTCATGCCGAGCCTCCGATCAGGGTCAGGAAGGCGTCCTCCAGGCGGCGGTGCGGCCCGACCCGGGCCACCGGCACGCCGAGCCGGACGAGTTCGGCCACGAACTGCGCGGCGGTCATGCCGTCGAGCACCGCGAGCAGCCCGTCCTCCTCGCGGACCGCGGTGGCCACCCCCGGCAGGTCCGCGACCTGGTCCACCACGCTCTGCGACATCTCGCCGTCCACACCCACCAGGACGGTGTCGGCCGAGCCGATGATGTCGGCGACCGGTCCCGAGGTGACCAGCTGCCCGCGGTCCATCACCACCAGATGCGTACAGCTCTGCTCGACCTCGGCCAGCAGGTGGCTGGAGACGATGACCGTGCGCCCGGCGGCCGCGTAGCGGATCAGCACCTCGCGCATCTCGCGGATCTGCGGCGGGTCGAGGCCGTTGGTCGGCTCGTCCAGGATCAGCAGGTCGGGCAGGCCCAGCATGGCCTGCGCGATGGCCAGCCGCTGCCGCATGCCCTGCGAGTACGTGCGGACCGCACGCCCCAGGGCCTCGCCGAGCCCGGCGATCTCCAGGGCCTCGGCCAGCCGGGCGTCCTGCTCGGGGCGGCCGGTGGCCTGCCAGTACAGCTCCAGGTTGGCGCGTCCGGTCAGATGGGGCAGGAAGCCGGCGCCCTCGACGAAGGCGCCCAGCCGGGACAGCACCGGGGCCCCCGGGCGCACCGCCTCGCCGAACACCCGGATCTCGCCGTCGTCAGGGCGGATCAGCCCCATCAGCATCCGCAGCGTGGTCGTCTTGCCGGCGCCGTTCGGGCCGAGCAGGCCGAGCACCTGGCCGGGTTCGACCCGGAAGGACAGGTCACGTACGGCGTAGCGGTCGGCCGACTTGGCGTACCGCTTGCTCAGCCCGGTGATCTGCAGCGGCACCGCGGCCAGCGCCGGGTCGGCGGGCCGCGGGCGCACCCGGTGGCGGCCGGTGACCAGCAGGGCCGCCGCGACCAGCAGCGCCAGCGGCGGCAGCGCCCAGGCCCACCACGGCAGCGGGGCGGCGGCGTCGCCCATCGCGCTGTCGACGGGCACGGTCAGGTCCGGCGAGACCAGCGAGACGGTCACGGTGGCGGGCGCGGCCGGCGAGGCGTAGCCGAGGTCGGTGGTCGCCAGCACCAGGCGCATCCGGTGGCCGGCGGCGAAGTCGTGGTCCACCGCGGGCAGTCGCAGCGTGACCGTGCTGCCGTCCGGCGAGCCCTGCACCCGGACGGGGGCGGCGAGCGCCGCGGGCAGCGTGGCCTTGCCGCCCGGCGCGACGTCGTAGAGCTTGCCGAACAGCACCGCGTCGGGCGCGCCGGTGGCCACCCGTACGGTGACGGTGGGCGCGCCGGTCAGATGGGTGCTGCCGGCCAGCGGCGCCGAGTCGAACCGCGCGTACTGCCCGGGGATGTCGAGCGAGAGGCCCGCGCCGAGCGAGGACAGGTCGCTGAGCGCGCCGGTGCCGGGCACCGCCGAGATCCCCGGCGGCGCGCCACCCGCCGGGTTGGTGATCCGCTGCTCGCGGCCGGTCAGCGCGATCCGCCGGGCGGTGGTGCCCTCCAAGCCCGGGTAGCTGCCGGCGTCCGCGCCGCGCAGGACGACGCTGCCGTCGGTGGAGTCGAGGCCGCCGGTGCGGGTGACCCGGAAGGCCGGGCCGGTGGCGGTGCCGGTGCTGCCTTTGAGGTAGTGGTCGAACCACGCGGTGACCCGGCGGTCGATCCGGCTGTCCTCGGTGTCGCCGCCGTCATGGCCGCCGGCGATCCAGTCCACGGCCACCGGTGCGCCGTTCGCCCTGATCGCCTTGGCCATCGCGTCGGACTGCGCGAGCGTGAACAGCGAGTCGGTCTGGCCCTGCACGATCAGCGCCGGGACCTTGATACGGGACGCGACCGCCGCGGGGCTGAGCGCTTCGAGCTGCGTGCGGGCCGCCGCGTCGGGCCGGCCGGCGGTCGCGACGCGCTGGTAGAGCGCGCAGATCGCCGGGCTGAAGCGGCCGCACAGCGGGTCGGCGGAGGCCGGCCGGCCCGGGGTGGCGGCCGGGGTGGCGGCCGGCGGGGCCGTTGTCGCCTTCGGCGCGGCGCCGGGGAGGGGAGCCGATCCGGAGGAGAAGAAGATGCCGGCCCAGAGCTTCTTGTAGACGTCGTTCGGGAAGAGCGCGTCGGCGAGGTTCCAGTACGTCTCGCGGGGCGCGATGGCGTCGACCCGGTGGTCGTAGCCGGCCGCCAGCAGCGAGATCGCGCCGCCGTAGGACACGCCCGAGATGCCGACCCGGGGGTCGCCGGGCGCGTCGAGCCGGACGTCGGGGCGGGCGGCCAGCCAGTCGATCAGCCGGCTGACGTCGGCGCCCTCGCCGTCCGGCGCGTTGAGCCCGATCGTGCCGGTGGAGGACCCGAAGCCGCGGGCGGACCAGGTCAGGACGGCGTAACCGTGCCGGGCCAGCGCCTCCGCCTGCCCGCGCACCTCCGCCTTGCTGCCGCCGAAGCCGTGGCCGAGCAGGACCGCGGGCCGGCAGGCGCTGCCGCCGGTGGTGAAGTACGAGGTGTCCAGGCGTACACCGCCGGCGCCGGTGAGCATCGCGTCACTGCGGTGTACCGCGCCGCCCCCGCCGGCCGCGGCGGCGCTTCCGACGGCCGCGCCGCCCGCCACCAGAACCGCGAGCGCCCCCGCCCCGGCCAACCACCGCTTGCGCCGCGGCCATCGAAGATCCATCCCCCGATCCTAGGCCGTGTCCGGCCCATGGAGCGGTCCGCCCGGCAGGGCGTACTCCGCGGCGGCCGGCGCGCACGCCCGCCGCGTCGCCGGTCGGCGGTGCGGCCGGCCGGCGGGCCCGGCGGGGGTGATCACGCGGCGCAATCCCGCAAGTCGGGGAATTGTGCGGCTGGTTGATCTCCACCGCGGCGGCGAATGCCTGGTGGATCGGCGTCCGGATTGTTCGATCAAGGAATTCCGCCGGGCGCCCTTCGGCCCGCGGTCGGCGTGATCGGCTTTTCCGGGGAATGCGCCACGAATCGGTGGCGCATTCCCCGGTCGAGCGTGTCCGGCCGCGCGGGCCGGCCCTACCGCCGGCCCCGCGGGGACGGTCAGCGGTGGGCCGAGGAGCCGCGCTTGCGGGTCCAGAACACCAGGCCGCCGCCCGCGACCACGACGGCCACGGCGATACCCGCGATCATCGGCGTGGCGCTGGAGCTACCGGTCTCCGCCAGGTCCCCGGTGCCAGCCGCGGAGGTGGTGTCCGCGACCACGGGGGCGGCCGCGGTGGTGGTGGCCGGCGCGGTCGTCTCGGGCGGCGCGGTGGTCGCCGCAGTGCTGGACGGCGAGGCCGGCGGGGTGGTGGTCGGCGTCACCGGCGGGCTGGACGGCTTGTCGCAGACCGGCGAGACCTTGGTCTCGTCGACGTTGTACTTCGCGTTGTCGCCGGCCTTGACCACCAGGCGGACGCTGATCGGGCTGTCGTGCGGGGGCAGCGCGTCCTTGAAGTGGAAGCTGCCGCCGAAGTCCTGGTTGTCGGCCAGCGCGCCCTCGCCGCCGACGATGCTGAGCGTCACCGAATTGTGGATGTCGTGGCTGGTGTTGTAGCTCGTCAGGTCGACCTTCACCGAGTCACAGGTGACCGACCAGACGGGCGTGTGCGCCGAGGCCGGACCGGCCATGAGCACCGTACCGATCATGGCGGCCATTCCGGTCGCCGCGATGGCCGCGGATCTCCTGCGGCCCTGAACCGTCAATCTCATGAACCCTCCCATTACTGACCGGACTTCGTCCCGTACGACCCCGCCCGCCGAATTACCGTGGGACCGGGACGTTACACCTTGCCCTCCGGCGCACATTCACCGGGCGGCGCCCTTACGTATTCCGTAGCGAATTCAGCGGAGTTATCACCGTCAGGGGATGTCGGTGGCCCGGGGTACGGTGCGAGGACGACAGCGCGGGAGGAGGACCGGTGTGAGCAGCGCCCTGACCGCCGCCCAGCGGCGGGCGGTCACGGGCTCCGACCCCGCGACCGGGCGGCTGGCCGCCAGGACCGACGTGTGCGCCGCACTGGTCGCCCGCGGGCTCGCGGTGCCGCACGGCCGCGCCGGGCACCACGGGTACTACCTCTCGCCCCAAGGGCTGCGGCTGCGGGCCGATCTGACGGCGGGACGGCCCGAGGTGCCGCCGACCGGCCGGCCGGCGCCGGCCGCGGACGCCTTCACCGCGGACGACGGCACCGGGGCGGTGCCGCCCGGCGGGGCGCGGCGGGCCGCCGAGGTGGCGACCGCGTGGGAGGGCCTGCTGCGCATCCGGGCGCTGTTGCTGGACGGCGCGACGGACGTGCCGGCCCCCTGGGAGCGGGACCGCGCCGTGCACGCGGTGGCGCTGGCCCTGGAGGCCGGCGGCTGCCCGCCGGCCGGGGCCGGGGGCACCGGCTACGCGGTGACGGCCGGCGGGCAGGACGGTCTGCCCGAGGTCGCCTGGCGCGGCACGGCCGATCAGGAGGGTGCCGCGCGGGCGCTCGCCCGGTGCGCCGACCTGCTCGGGCGGTACGGCTGGCAGTGCACCGAGCACCGCGCCCGCGGGGGTGCGCCGTTCCTGCTGGCCTCCCCGCGCCGGACCCGCTGACCTCGTCAGTCCCAGCCGTCCCAGCTGTCCCGGGGCGTCCGGTGGCCAGCCGCCCTCACCGTCCGGGACGGTCGGGAAATCACTGACTTCCGCCCCGTCCATGACGGTTGGATGTCGTGAATATTGCGAAGAACCATCGCTGTTTTGCGCAGACTCATGGACTTACTGCGGTGACGCTCGTAGTCTCTCCAGCGCCCCGGCCGGGCGCTTCCGCATCCCCCCACCCCCGAGCCGCAAGGATCTGCCTGTGTCGCACCCACCGCACAGCCCTCAGCCGACTCCCCCGACCCCCCGACGCCGGCGGATCGGACGCCGCGGAATGGCGGCGGTCCTGTCCTTCGCGGTGGCGGGCGCCGCCGCGCTGACCGCCGTCACCCTGGTGAGCGCCCCCACCGCGCACGCCGCCGGCGGAGTCCCCGCCCCCTCACCCGTCGGCATCTCCGGCCGCGGCGCGAACGTGCCGTTCAAGGAGCTGGAGGCGGAGTACGCGAGCACCAACGGCACGCTGATCGGTCCCGACCGGCTGTACGGCCGCCTGCCGTCCGAGGCCTCCGGCCGCCAGGCGGTCACCCTCAACGCGGTCGGCCAGTACGTGGAGTTCACGCTGACCGCGCCGGCGAACGCGATGTCGCTGCGCTACAGCCTGCCGGACTCCGCAGACGGCAAGGGCCGGAACGCCACGCTGGACGTCCAGGCCAACGGGCAGTCCGTGAAGACGCTGCCGGTCACCTCCAAGTACAGCTGGTACTACGGGGGTTATCCGTTCAACAACAACCCGGGCGACAGCAACCCGCACCACTTCTACGACGAGGCCCGGACGAAGTTCGCGAGCACCTACCCGGCGGGCACCAAGATCCGGGTGCAGGTGACCTCGACCGCCCAGTCACCGACCTTCACCATCGACCTGGCCGACTTCGAGCAGGTCGGCGCCGCGATCGGCAAGCCCTCGGGGGCCATCGACGCGGTCGCCGACTACGGCGTCGACCCGAGCGGCGCCACCGACTCCACCGCGAAGATGCAGGCGGCGGTCGACGCGGGCAAGGCGCAGGGCAAGGTCGTCTACGTCCCGCAGGGCACCTACACGCTCTACAGCCACGTCATCGTCGACGGCGTCACCGTCCAGGGGGCCGGCCCCTGGTACACCGTCTTCGGCGGCCGCGACCCGGTGAACCGGGCCAACGCGGCGGGCTTCTACGGGAAGTACGTCAACCAGGGCGGCCCGAGCAAGAACGTGAACCTCAAGGACTTCGCCATCATCGGCGACATCCAGGAGCGGGTCGACGACGACCAGGTCAACGGGCTCGGCGGCGCGATGTCGAACTCGACGGTGGACGACCTGTGGATCCAGCACGTCAAGGTCGGCGCCTGGATGGACGGTCCGATGGACCACTTCACCATCAAGAACAGCCGCATCCTGGACACCACCGCCGACGGCGTCAACTTCCACATCGGCGTGACCAACTCGACGGTGACCAACACCTTCGTGCGCAACACCGGTGACGACGGCCTGGCGGGCTGGCCGGAGAACCAGCCGAACGTCAACGACAGCTTCGACCACAACACGGTGGTGCTGCCGATCCTGGCGAACAACATCGTCACCTACGGCGGCAAGGACTTCAACCTGTCCGACAACGTCATGGCCGACACCATCACCAACGGCGGCGGCCTGCACATCGCCAACCGCTACCCGGGCGTCAACGCCGGCGCCGGCACCGCGGTCGCGGGCACCATCACCGCGGCCCGCAACACCCTGATCAGGACCGGGAACAGCGACTACAACTGGCAGTTCGGCGTCGGCGCCATCTGGTTCGACGGCCTCCAGGGCCAGGTCAACGCGAACATCCAGATCAGCGACACCGACATCCTCGACAGCTCCTACGAGGCGATCCAGTCCATCGAGACCGGCGTCACCGGCGTCACGATGAAGAACGTCAACATCGACGGGGCCGGCACCTACGCCATCCAGGCGCAGGCCGCGGCGCAGATGACCTTCGTCAACGTCACCGCCAAGCACATCGGCCAGGCCGCGACCCCGATCCACAACTGCGTCGGCACCAGCCTGC
This sequence comes from Streptomyces sp. NBC_01198, assembly GCF_036010485.1. Taxonomy (NCBI): domain Bacteria; kingdom Bacillati; phylum Actinomycetota; class Actinomycetes; order Kitasatosporales; family Streptomycetaceae; genus Streptomyces; species Streptomyces sp. NBC_01198. The sequence goes on along the minus strand of NZ_CP108568.1, from coordinate 6,868,895 downwards.
AGATCACCGACGGCGGCGGCAACTCCGGCTGGAACACCGGCCAGACCTGCACCGGCACCTGGCCCGCACCGATCTGGACCAACGGCGGTGTGCCCACCGGCGGCAGCGGCGGCACCACCGGCGGCAGCACCACCCCGCCGACCACTCCCCCCACCACCCCGCCGACGACGCCTCCCACCACTCCCCCGACGACCCCGCCGACCACCCCCGCCAGCGGGAACCTGGCGCTGGGCCGTCCGGCCAGTGACACCGGCCACGCCGACGTCTACACCGCGGGCAACACCGTCGACGGCAACGCCAACACCTACTGGGAATCCACCAACAACGCCTTCCCCCAGTCACTGACCGTCGACCTCGGCGCCGCGAAGACCGTCGGCCGCCTCGTGATCAAACTGCCCCCCGCCACCGCCTGGGCCACCCGCACCGAGACCCTCTCCGTCCAGGGCTCCACCGACAACAGCACCTGGACCACCCTGAAGGCCTCCGCCGGCTACACCCTCAACCCCGCCACCGGCAACACCGCCACCATCACCCTGACCCCCACAAGCACCCGCCACCTGCGGCTCACCGTCACCGGCAACACCGGCTGGCCCGCCGCCCAGCTCTCCGAACTGGAGGCCTACACCTCCTAGGCCGCCTTCACCGCGCGCCGAGGTGGCGATTAAGGTCCTTGACCATGGAATACCGTCACCTCGGCCGCAGCGGCCTGATCGTCAGCGAGATCGCCTACGGAAACTGGCTCACCCACGGCTCCCAGGTCGAGGAGGACGCGGCGACCGCGTGCGTCCGGGCCGCCCTGGACGTCGGCATCACCACCTTCGACACCGCCGACGTCTACGCGCAGACCCGCGCCGAGTCCGTACTCGGCCGGGCACTGAAGAGCGAGCGCCGCGAGGGCCTGGAGATCTTCACCAAGGTCTTCTGGCCGACAGGCCCCGGTCACAACGACCGGGGCCTGTCGCGCAAGCACATAATGGAGTCGATAGACAACTCGCTGCGCCGACTGCAGACCGACCACGTCGACCTCTACCAGGCGCACCGCTACGACCGGTTCACGCCGCTGGAAGAGACGATGGAGGCCTTCGCCGACGTCGTGCACTCGGGCAAGGCGCACTACATCGGCGTCTCGGAGTGGACCGCGGACCAGATCCGCCGCGCCCACGCGCTGGCCCGCGAGCTGCGGATACCGCTGGTGTCCAACCAGCCGCAGTATTCCGCGCTGTGGCGGATCATCGAGGGCGAGGTCGTCCCGACCTCGGAGGAACTGGGCCTGGGCCAGGTCGTGTTCTCGCCGATCGCCCAGGGTGTGCTCACCGGCAAGTACCTGCCGGGGCAGCAGCCGCCGGCCGGCTCGCGGGCCACCGACGACAAGGGCGGCGCCAACATGATCGGCCGCTGGATGCGGGACGATCTGCTGGAGCGGGTCCAGGAGCTCAAGCCGCTGGCTGCCGACGCCGGACTGTCGCTCGCGCAGCTCGCGGTCGCCTGGGTGCTGCAGAACAGCAACGTCTCCGCGGCGATCGTCGGCGCGTCCCGCCCCGAGCAGGTGGCGGAGAACGCCAAGGCCTCCGGCGTCCGGCTGGACGCCGAGGTGATGGCGACGATCGAGCGGATCCTGGAGCCGGTCGCGGTGACCGACCCGCTCAAGGTGCACGAGAACGTCCCGACGTCCCGCCCGTAGCGTCGAGGTGCCGGCCCGCGGCGTAGAGTGACTACAGATCTGTAGTCACTCAGCGCCGCGGCCGCGCGCACGGCCGCGCGCCCGCTACCGGGGGAAGGGGCCACCCGCGCGATGACCGCCCGCCTGAACCGGTCCCGGCTGCTGCCGCCCGCCCTGCTCGCCGCCGCCTTCGCCCTGCTGGCCTGGCTGGTGCTGGCCCGGCACGGCACCCCCTACGGCTTCGACACCGGTCCGCACCGCTGGTCGGTCGCGCACCGTCCGCACGACGCCGCCACCACGGCCCGGGTGGTCACCGACGCGGGCACCGGACCCTACCCCTACCTGGCCGCCGGGCTCGGCGGCTGGCTGGCCGCCGGCCGGACCACCGTGCGGCGGCGACTGGTGGTGGCGCTGCTCGCCGTGGCGGTCCTGCTCTTCGGCCAGTCACTGCGCACCGCGCTCTCGACGGCGCTGCACCGGGCCAGGCCGCCCGCCGCGGACTGGGCCGTGCACGTGGCGGGCCACTCCTTCCCCTCCGGGCACACCGCGTCCAGCGCGATGGCCGCCGCGCTGCTCGCCTGGGGCCTGCTGCGGGCGTGGCCCGGCGCGCCGGGGCGTTCGCTGGCCGCGCTCTGCGGCCTGCTCGCGCTGGCGGTCGGCTGCACGCGGGTCTATCTGGGCGTGCACTGGCCGTCCGACGTGGTCGGCGGCTGGCTGTTCGCCGCGTGCTGGCTCGCCGCCCTGCTGCCGCCGCTGACCGGCTACGCGGACCGCATGGCGGATCCGGCGCCTCCGGCGGACTGACCCCGGCCCTGCGGTCCCGGCGGCCCACGCGGGCCGGTCCGGCGGTCAGACCGACACGCCGTGGGCGCGCAGGTAACGCAGCGGGTCGATGTCGTCGCCGTAGACCGGCCCGGTCCTGATCTCGAAGTGCAGGTGCGGCCCCGTGACGTTCCCGGTCGAGCCGGAGCGGGCGATCCGCTGGCCCTCGTTGACGTGCTGGCCGGCCTTGACCGAGATCTGCGACAGGTGGCCGTACTGGCTGTAGTGGCCGTCCGCGTGCCGGATCACCACCTGGTAGCCGTACGAGCCGCCCCAGCCGGCCGTGACGACCTTGCCCGCGGCGACCGAGTGCACGGCGGTGCCGGTCGGGACCAGGAAGTCCATCCCGGTGTGGTAGCCGCTTGCCCAGTGGCTGCCCGACGCGTGGTAAGGGGTGCCGAGCGGGGCGTGCACCGGCAGGGTGTAGCCGGTGTGCGGGGCGGTGGCCGGCTTGGTGTGGGCCGACGCGGCGGTGGCGGTCTTCTTCGGGGCCGCCCTGGGCGTCGCCTTCGGGACGGCCTTCGGGGCCGCCTTCGGCGCGGGCGCGGTCTTCGGGGCCGCCTTCGGCGCGGCCTTGGCGGGCGCCGCCTGCGGCGCGGACAGCGCGAGCCGCTGGCCGGGCAGGATCAGGTCGGGGTCGTCGCCGACGACCGAGCGGTTGTCGGCGTAGAGCTGCGGCCAGCCGCCCCTGACGTGCTGGTCGGAGGCTATGCCGGACAGCGTGTCGCCGTGGACGACCGTGTAGCGGTCGTGTCCTGGTGCCGCCGCCGGGGCCTTCGCGGCGGCCTTGGCCGGAGTTTTGGCGGGGGTCTTCGCCGGGGTCTTGGCGGGCGTCCTGTCCCGGCTCTTCGCCGTGCCAGTGTGCCCGGAGACCGGCCGGATCTTCGACGCCGGCACCTTCACGGTGTGCGAGGCGGTGGCCGACTCCCGGGTGAGCCCGGCCCGCACCGAGCAGACCGGCCACGCGCCGGGGCCCTGGCTGCGCAGCACCTTCTCGGCGACCGCGATCTGCTGGTTCTTCGTGGCCAGGTCGGCCCGGGAGGCGTAGGCGCCGCCGCCGAAGGACTTCCAGGTGGAGGCGGCGAACTGCAGGCCGCCGTAGTAGCCGTTGCCGCTGTTGATGTGCCAGTTGCCCGACGACTCGCAGTTGGCGACCTTGTCCCACACACCGGCCGACTCGGCGTGCGCACTGCTCAGCCCGATCAGCGGGAGCGCGAGACCCGCACCGCCCGCAGTGACGGTCAGCGAGGCCTGGGAGACCCTGCTCGGGCGGTAACGACGGTGGCGTCCGCGTAAGGGCATAGCGCGAGTCCTCCCCAGGACCGGCCCGGCGCCGCGCTCCGCGACCCGGGCTGTCATACGCCCGAATTGCCGGGCGGGCACAGATTAGGCCCGTCCCGGGCGCGCCACAAGGGCGCATTGGCGCGGTTACGCCCCCCGTACGCCGCCCGGTGCAGGCGCGGGAATCACCCGCGGGCATGAGCGTTGGAATGAACGTGAGCTCCGTACTGCGTGACACCCCGTTCTCGATCCTGGACCGGTCACGGATCAGGGAGGGCGAGGACGGCCCGCGGGCGCTGCGTGAGACGGTGGCCCTCGCCCGGGAGGCCGAGGCGCTGGGCTTCCACCGCTTCTGGGTCTCCGAGCACCACGGTGTGCCGGGGGTCGCCGGCTCCGCCCCCACGGTCCTGGCCGCCGCGGTCGCCGCGGCCACCTCGCGGATCCGGGTCGGCACCGGCGGGGTGATGCTGCCCAACCACCAGCCGCTGGTGATCGCCGAGCAGTTCGGCGTCCTGGAGTCCCTCTTCCCCGGCCGGATCGACATGGGCCTCGGGCGCTCGGTCGGCTTCACCGACGCGGTACGCCGGGCGCTCGGCGCCGGCAAGGACGCGGCGGGCGCCTTCGGCGGGCAGGTGGCGGAACTGCTCGGCTGGTTCAGCGGCGGGCAGACCGCCTACCCGGGGGTGCACGCCTTCCCGGCGGAGGGCCTGCGGCCCGCGCCCTTCCTGCTGGCCACCGGCAGCGGCGCCGACCTCGCGGCGGAACTGGGGCTGCCGCTGGTCATCGGCGGGATACGCGGCGAGGACGCGATGCTGCGGGCCGTCGACCGCTACCGGGCCGCCTTCCGCCCCTCGCCCTGGGCGGCCACCCCCTACGTGGTGCTGTCCGGCACGGTGGCCGTCGCGCCCTCGACGGCGGAGGCCCGCCGCCTGCTCCTCCCCGAGGCCTGGTCGACCGCGTACTCCCGCACCCACGGCGTCTTCCCCCCGCTGCTGCCCCCGGAGACGGTCGAGGCGATGACGATGACGGGGCCGGAACGGGACCGATTCGCTGCGGCGCTGGCCGGGCAGCTCCACGGGTCTCCTACGGAGGTGGCGGCGGGGTTGCGGGCGCTGCTGGGGCGCAGCGGGGCGGACGAGTTCCTGGTGACGACCAGTACGTATGACCGCCGTCGGCTCCTTGAGTCCCACCGCCTGCTGGCGGACCTCCTGACCTGACCCCTCCCAGGTCCCGGGGTCAGCCCCCGCCGGCCGTTGCGTGGCGACGAGCCGCCGCCACCCCAGGGGCGCGGGGAACTGCGCGACCGGCCCGCCACCGGGGTGCGGGTCGTCACCGGCCCGAAGGGGCTGTTCGGTTCGCCCCGGACCACCCGCCGGTGGGGTGGCTGGGCGCGCAGTTCCCCGCGCCCCTGGTGGGCGCCGCCCGGCCGCAGAGGGTGATCCCCGGAGGGGGATGGGCTGGTCGGATGAAGGGGGTTCACCCGGGGGTGGGAGAGGGGGCCCGGATGGGCCTCGTCACCGCGCCCGGAGGGCGTTGGCGTTCATACGGTGAACGTATGAGCAACCGCCGCGCAGCCACCCGTGTCCGCCGCCGCGTCGCCGCCGTGTTCGGCGCGGGGTGCTGCCTGGCCGTGCTCGCCCATCCGGCGCAGGCGGCAGGACCCGGAGACGGCGGCGTCGCCGGGGACGGCGGCGTCGGCGCGGTCGGCGGCGCGCTGCTGGCCGAGCCCGGCGTGCATGTGCAGCGCGAGGACGGCGCCCCCATGCTGCCCTCCGGCATCAGCGCACTGTCGTGGACCGTCTCCGACGCCAGGACCGGGCAGGTCCTCGCCGCGAAGAACGCGCACCGGGAGTTGCCGCCCGCCTCCACCCTCAAGACGCTGTTCGCGGTGACCGTGCTCCCCCGCTTCCCCGCCGACGAGTCCCACAAGGTCACCGACGGCGACCTGGCCGGCATCGGTGAGGGCAGCAGCCTGGTCGGCGTACAGGCCGGGCAGACGTACACCGTCGCCGACCTGTGGCGCGGCGTCTTCCTCGCGTCGGGCAACGACGCCGTGCACGTCCTGGCGCACATGAACGGCTCCGTGCCGCTGACGGTGTCCCAGATGCAGGCCAAGGCGCGGATGCTGGGGGCCGACGACACCCATGTCGTCTCCCCCGACGGCTACGACAACCCCGGCCAGGTCTCCTCCGCGTACGACCTCGCGCTGTTCGCCCGCGCGGGCCTGGCCAACCGGGACTTCGCCGGCTACGCCTCGACGGCGAGCGCGCAGTTCCCCGGCGGCTACGACGCCCACGGCGTGTTCGTGAAGTCGTTCGGCATCCAGAACACCAACCGGCTGCTGACCGGCGCGGGCGGCGTCCACGCCTATCCCGGCCTGATCGGGGTGAAGAACGGCTACACCACCAACGCGGGCAACACCCTGGTCGCCGCCGCGAGCCGGCACGGCAGGACGCTCATCGTCACGGTGATGAACCCGCAGTCGGGCCTGCCGCAGGCGGTCTACAAGGAGGCGGGCAAGCTGCTCGACTGGGGCTTCGCCGCCGCCGGGCACACCGCCTCGGTGGGGACGCTGAACGCCGCGCCGACCGCCTACCATCTCAAAAGCGCTCCGCCGCAGGTCGTTGTGCCCGCGAAGCAGGAGTCGCACCCGGCGCCGGAGCCCGCCGCGCACTCCTCGAACGCCTCGGCGCGGGCCTGGTACGTGGGCGGCGGTCTCGCCGTCGTGGCGGCGGCCTCCGTGGTGCTGCTGCGGCGCAGGACGGGCGGCGGCCGCAACCGGTGACCGGCGGCCTCGGCGCCCGGCGCGGTCCGTGCTATGGTTCGAGTAGCACATGTCTGCGCCCTCTTTTCAGCGGCGCCGGTGCTCGTTCCGAATTCCCACCGCCCGTCGGCGTTCATCTCCGGCCCGGTGGCTCTTCTCCGCAGTCGTGAGCGTGCGGGTACGTCACACCCTCATGCACAGCGATGTGCGCCGGTTCGCCCCCAGCGCCGTGGCCGGCTGCCACGGCCCGGGCCACCGGGCGACGTCCGCGGTCCGCGGAGCGTGATCTTTCCGCTCGCGCCGCACACTCCTCTTCCGTCCTCGAAAGGACGACTTACATGACCGACATTCTCGAACGGCCGGACGTACGGCCGCAGACATCCGCCCGGGTGGCGGGTGTCCTCGACATCCAGGGCGCCGGCGGCCAGGGCCGCCTGCGCACCTCCGGGTGGCACGCGTCGCCGGGCGACGTCACCGTCTCCGCCGCGCAGATCCGCAAGGCGGGACTGCGCCGGGGCGACCTGGTGGAAGGCACGACCCTGCGGCCCGGCACCCTCGGCGAGGTGCAGCTGGTCAACGGTGCGCCCGCGCGGCACGGCCGCCCGCACTTCGCGGAACTGACGCCGCTTCACCCCCGCGAGCGGCTGCGCCTGGAGAGCGGGCTGCTCAAGGGCTCAGGGGCGCTGTCCGGGCGGCTGATGGACCTGCTCGCGCCGGTCGGCAAGGGCCAGCGCGGCCTGATCGTCGCCCCGCCGAAGGCAGGCAAGACCATCCTGCTGCAGAACATCGCGGCGGCCGTCGCAGCCAACCACCCCGAGTGCCATCTGATGGTCGTGCTGCTCGACGAACGTCCCGAGGAGGTCACCGACATGCGGCGCAGTGTGCGCGGCGAGGTGCTGTCCTCGACCTTCGACCGGCCTGCCAAGGAGCACATCGCGCTGGCGGAGCTGGCCGTGGAGCGGGCCAAGCGGCTGGTGGAGCTGGGGCAGGACGTGGTGATCCTGCTGGACTCGCTGACCCGGCTGTGCCGGGCGCACAACACGGCCGGCGCGAGCAGCGGCCGTACGCTGTCCGGCGGCGTGGACGCGGCCGCGCTGCTCGGGCCGAAGCGGCTGTTCGGGGCGGCGCGGCTGGCCGAGGAGGGCGGTTCGCTGACCATCCTGGCGACCGCGCTGGTCGACACCGGGTCGCGGGGCGACAACTTCTTCTACGAGGAGTTGAAGGGCACCGGCAACATGGAGCTGCACCTGGACCGTTCGCTGGCCGAGCGGCGGATCTTCCCCGCGGTCGACGTGACCGCTTCCGGCACCCGGCGCGAGGAACTGCTGCTGCCGACGCCCGAGTTGTCCGTGGTGCACGGCCTGCGGCAGGTGCTGCACGGCCGGGACGCGCAGTCGGGCCTCGACGTCCTGCTGGACAAGCTGCGCAAGACGCCGGACAACGCGGCCTTCCTGCGCCAGGTGCAGGGCACCCTCCCCGCCGCCGGCTGACCCGCGGATAGAGATCCGCCGGCTCCCGGCGACCGCCCCGCGTGTTCTCCTGTGCCGTCACTTCCTGGTCCACGCGGCGCAGCCGGACCACGGCACCGCACCGCGCTTCCTGGCGCGGCCGCCGCTGTGTCCGCCGGCGCCGCTGGACCCTGGAGCGGGCCGACGGTGCGTATGCGCCGGTCGGGTCGGCGATATGGCGGGGCCTCGGGGCGGCCGGGACGACGGCCGCGCGATCGGTTAGCGTGCGGGCATGCTGCACGGACGGGACGGGGAGGCGGCCGCGCTGCGCGCGCTGCTCGACGACGCGCGGGCGGGGCGCAGCGGGGTGCTGGTGCTGCGCGGGGAGGCGGGCATCGGCAAGACCGCGCTGCTCGACGACCTGGTGGCCGGGGCCGGCGACCTGACGGTGGTGCGGGGCTCCGGCGTCGAGTTCGAGGCGGAACTGCCCTTCGCCGGGCTGCAGTTGCTGCTGCGTACGGCGCTGGGGGCGCTGGACGCGCTGCCCGGGCCGCAACGGCGGGCGCTGCGGGCCGCCTTCGGCCTGGCGACGGAGGGGGCGGGCGAGCCGATGTTCGTCGGGCTCGCGGTGCTGTCGCTGCTGTCGGAGCACGCCGGGGACGGCCCGCTGCTGTGTGTGGTGGACGACGCCCAGTGGCTGGACCGGGCGTCCACCGACGCATTGGTCTTCGCGGCCCGGCGGCTGGACGTCGAAGGCATCGTGATGCTCTTCGCCGCGCGGGACGGCGAGGGCGCCTTCAGCGCGCCGGGTCTGCCGGAACTGCGCCCCGCCCCGCTGACCGAGGCCGCGGCCACCGCGCTGCTCGCCGACCGGGCGCTGCCGCTCGCGGCGCCGGTACGCCGCAGGGTCCTCGCCGAAGCGCGGGGCAATCCGCTGGCGCTGCTCGAACTGCCGGCCGGCCTGCGCGGGACCGACCCCGGCCCCGGGGCGCCGGAGACGCTGCCGCTGACCAGCCGGCTGCAACTGGCCTTCCACGGCCGGGTCAGCCACCTGCCACCGGCCACCCGAACGCTGCTGCTGGTGGCCGCCGCGGACCACACCGGCGAGCTGGGCACGATCCTGCGGGCCGCGGCGGGTCTCGGCGCGGGCGTCGCGGACCTGCCGCCCGCGCAGGACACCGGGCTGGTCACGGTGGACGGCACCGCGCTGCGCTTCCGCCACCCGCTGGTGCGGGCGGCGATCCACCAGCGGGCGGCGCTGCCGGAACGCCTGGCCGCCCACCGCGCCCTGGCCGCGGCCGCCGACCCGGAGCAGGATCCGGACCACCGGGCCTGGCACCTGGCCGCGGCGGCGACCGGCCCCGACGAGGAAGTGGCGTCGGCGCTCGAACGGACCGCGGGCCGCGCCAGGGAGCGCAGCGGCCACACCGCGGCGGCAGCCGCGTACGACCGTGCCGCGCGGCTGAGCACCGACCCGCGGGCCCGGCTGCGCCGGCTGCTGCTGGCCGCGGAGTCCGCCTCAGAGGCGGGCGAGCTGCCGCGCGCCCGGGCCCTCGCCGAGCAGGCCGCCCGCACCGCGGCCGGTTCCGGGAGCGGCGAGGCGGTGGCGCGCACCCTGCACGTACGGGGTCTCGCGGACTTCTGGGAGGGGGACTTCCCCGGGGCGCACCGGCTGCTCATCAAGGGCGCCGCGCTGACCGGGCGGGACGATCCGGCGCGGGCGGCCCGGATGCTGGTGCAGGCCACCCACACCGCGTGGTATCTCGGCGCGGTCGAGGTGGCCGGCACCGTGGAGCGCCTGGCGGCACTGGAGTTGCCCGCCGACGCGCCGATCCTGCCGGTGGCGCGCTTCCTGACCGCGGCGCTCGGGCGCGGCGCGGCCGGGCGGGAGCCGCCGGCGGTCTGCGCGGCGGCGGCCGCGGCGCGGGCCGCGCGCGGCGGGCGGGTCGACCCGCGGGACCTGGTGATGCTGTGCGGGGTGGGCCTGACGCTCGGCCAGGACGCCCAGTCGCACGAGCTGACGACGACGCTGGCGGCGGAGAGCCGGGAGAGCGGCGGGGTCGGGCGGCTCACCACGATCATGTTCTTCCGCGCGGAGGCGGAGATCTTCGACGGCCGCTACGACGACGCGGCGGCGACGGCCGCCGAGGGGTTGCGGATCGCCGCGGACACCGGGCAGCGGCAGTGGGTCAGCCAGCTGAGCAGCGCCCTGGCCCATGTCGCCGCGGTGCGCGGCGACGAGCAGGGCTGCCGCCGGCTGGTGGACACGGCGCTCGCGGGCGGCTCGGGTACGGCAATGGCGCCGGGCGCGCCCTGGGCGTACTGGTCCCAGGGCCTGCTGGAGCTGGGGCTCGGCCGGGCGCAGGCGGCGCTCGACCGGCTCGCGCTGCTCGGCGAGGAGTCGGTGCGGCACCACATCTGCGCGATTCGCAGCGTCCCTGACCTGGTGGAGGCCGCGGTCCGGCTCGGGGTGCCTGGGCGGGGGGACGCGGCCTTCGCCCGCTTCGAGGACTGGGCGGCCCGCTCGGGGCAGCAGTGGGCGGCGGCGCTGGTGGCCCGCTGCGCGGCGCTGCGGGCGCCGGACACCGGTGCGGAGGCGTACTTCCTGCGGGCGCTGGCGGCGCACAACCCGCACCGCCGTGCCATGGAGTCGGCCCGCACCGCGCTGCTGTACGGGGAGTGGCTGCGGCGGGCGCGCCGCAAGAACGAGGCCCGGGTGCGGCTGGGCGGCGCGCTGGACACCTTCGAGCGGCTCGGCGCGCGCCCCTGGGCGGACCGGGCGCGCGGCGAGCTGGCCGCGGCGGGCGGCGCGGTGCCGGACGCGGCCCGGCAGAGCGGCCCGGTGGACGCGCGGGCGGGGCTCACCCCGCAGGAGTCGCAGATCGTCCGGCTGGCGGCGGCGGGGCTGTCGAACAAGGACATCGCGGCCCGGCTGTTCCTGAGCCCGCGGACCGTCGGCTACCACCTCTACAAGGCGTATCCGAAGCTCGGCGTGGTCTCCCGCGGCGAGCTGGCCGGGCTGTTCGAGGAGGGACACACGGCAGCGCCCGCCCGGTGGTGAAGACCGGGCGGGCACTGCCGTGGGGCGTCAGGCGACTCAGATGGTGACACCGTGCGCCGCGAGGTAGGCGACGGGGTCGATGTCGGAACCGTAGTTCGGCGTGGTGCGGACCTCGAAGTGCAGGTGCGGTCCTGTGACGTTGCCGGTGGCGCCGGATATGCCGATCTCCTGGCCGGAGGCGACGGTCTGGCCGACGGAGACAACCGGCTTGGTCAGGTGGCCGTACAGCGTGTACTTGCCGTCGGCGTGCCGGATGATCACGTCGTTGCCGTAGGCGCCGTCGGCGCCTGCGTGCACCACGGTGCCCGCCGCCACGGAGTGGACCGGGGTGCCGGTCCAGACCAGGAAGTCGACACCGGTGTGGTAACCGGAGGACCAGTTGGAGCCCTGGGCGTGGTAAGGGGTGCCGATGGCGGCGTCGCCGACCGGCTTGGTGTAGCCGGTGGAGCTGACGGCCTTCTTGGCGGCCGCGGGCGCGGCCTTCTTGGCCGGGGCCGGGGCGGCCTTCTTCGCGGGGGCCGGCGCGGCCTTGACCGGGGCGGTGTTCAGCGTGAGGTGCTGGCCGGGGCGGATCAGACTCGGGTTGGCTCCGATGACCTTCTTGTTGGCCTTGTACAGCGACTTCCAGCCGCCCTTGACGTGGTGGGTGGTGGCGATCTTCGCCAGGGTGTCCCCGCGGACGACGGTGTACTCGTGCGACTTCGCGGAAGCGGCGGGGGCCTTGGTGGGCTCGGCGGCCGACGCGTGGCCGACGCCGAGCAGCGGCACCGCGAGGGCGGCGCCTCCGGTGCCCGCCGCGATGCACACCCGGGTCAGGCGGTTGAGCGAGCGGGGCTTGCGGTGCTGTCCCTTTGCGGGCATGGGGGAATTCCTCTCCTACGCCTGCGAGGTGAGCTGTCGGGTTCGGGCAGGAGATGCCCGGCCGCGGTCCGCCGTGGCCGCGCTCCGAGGAGCGCGTACGGTCGCGCGGCTTCACCCCGAGCCGTCCGGTGTCCCCGGACGGCGACCTACCTGGGTCCCCCGCTCCTGCCCTGAGTGCTCGGCTGTTCCCGATACCGGGCGGCGGCAGGATTCGGCGTCCCGCCCGGCGGATACCGCGGACGTCCGGCCCGCGGTAGGGCGAAGCTAGACGACGCCGGGAGCGGCGGGCAACCAAACGCGGCATGCCGCCCCAATCCGCCCGTACCGGCGGTTACTCCTCGCCATCCGTACACGCCGGTACGTATGCGGACCGGTCACCGCGAGTCGAGCGGCGGGCCGCACAGGGTGACAAACGGCCCGGACCGGAAACAGCGGGTGTCGCCGGGGAGCCGGACCGTGTTCGGCCCGTGACGCCGGTCACGGATCCGGCCGGCAGTGATCGGCGTCACTGCGAAATGCCGGAATTGGCACGGTGTTTCGGATATGCCGGGATCGCGGCCGACGGGACGTCAGCCCGTCCTCAGTAGCTGCCCGGCACTCCGCCGATGCGCGCGTCCAGCGTCCGGCTGAGCCGGTAGGCCACCGGCCGGAAGCCGACCGCCGGCCAGTGCCCCGCGGCCAGCGGGGAGGCGGAGTGCCAGCGGGCCGAGATGTAGCGGTGGCCGTTGTCGTACGCCCACGCCAGCGCGGTGGCCAGCAGCACCCGGCTGATGCCCTCGCCGCGCGCGGCGGGTTCCACGTACGCCTCGGCGAGTTCCACGCACGACTCCGGTACGACCGGGTCGGGCACGGCCGGGACGACCAGCACCATGGCGATCTCCTCGCCCCTGCGGGACGCGATCCAGGCTCCGCAGCGCGGATCGGCGAGCGCGTCGGCGTAGTGCAGCCGCAGCGCGGCCAGCGCGCCCTCCGGCTGCGGCTGGAACATCGCGGACTCGCGCTGCCGCCGGGAGGACTCCGCCGCCATCCGGCCGATCTGCGGCAGGTCGCCGGGACCGGCCCGGCGGATGCCGAGGCCCTCGACGCCGCGCGGCTGGCGGCCCCTGGCCTTGACCGCCATCAGGCCGTGCACGAGTTCGCGGCCGAAGCCGAGGTCGGCCCAGGGGGCGGTGGCGACCTCGCCGGCCGGCACCTGGACGTAGTGGACGAGGCGGCGGTCGGCGACCAGCCGGTCGGCGATCCTGGCGTAGAGCGAGCGCAGCACCTCGGTCTCCCGCCCGCCGGGCAGCGCGTGGCCGCCGTAGGGCACCAGGGCCGAGCGCGGGTGGGTGCGCAGCGCCGCCGGGTCGTCGGGCGCGAGGGTGACCGGCTGGGCGGCGAGGTAGCCGATCAGGTTGCCGTCGCCGTCCAGTGCGCGGCAGGCTTCGAGGCCGGGGACGGCGTGCAGCTTGGCCACCAGCTCGTCGCCGCGTACGGGTCCGTCGGTCAGCCAGGACCGCTGGGACGGCGGCCGCCGGGCGCGCGAGAACCAGCGGTCGTACCGCTGTACGGCCAGGGGTATGTGCTCGGCGGTCAGCGGCGCGGTGGCGACAGTCATGGTGTTCGAGGACGCTAGCGAAGCGCGCACCTCCACGGCAAGGCGGTGCCGGGGGCCGGACGCCGCGGCGGTGTCAGCCGGTCCAGGCCGGGTGCCGCGGATCGTCGGCACGCACCAGGACATCGGCGCTCTCTTCCGGCAGCGCCTCGCGGGCGTAGCGGCGGTAGGCGGGCAGCGTCCACTGCTCGGCCGGTTCCGTACGGCGCCGCAGCGCGGCCTCGGACAACCGCAGATGGACCGTCAGATCCAGCGGCAGGCCCTGGCCGAGCAGCAGCGGACCGTCCAGCACCAGGACCCCGCCCGGCGGCAGAGCCACGTACTCCGCCCGGGTGGAGCGGTCTGTCCCGGGGTCGCGCAGCGACGGCAGGGCGCGGCCGCTGCCGCCGGGACCGAGCGGGTCGAGCACCTCGCGGCGCAGCGCTCCGGTGTCCAGCCACAGCTGGTAGAACGCGTCCACGTCCTGATGGCCGTACTCGAGCCGCTGCGAGGCGGGCCGCCAGAAGGCCTGCGCCCGTACCCGCAGCACCGGGTGGCCGAGCGCGGGCAGTTCGGCGGCCAGCGCGTCGGCCAGGTCGGCGGTGCCGGCGGCGGGTGCGCCGTCCACCGCGACGCGCCACCAGGGCCCCGCGGGCGGCGGGCCCGCGCTGATCCGGTCGGCGAGGGCCGCGGCGAGCCGCGGCCAGGTGATCGGGGTGAGCTGCACGGGGCCATCCTGCCGGAGCGGGCCGCCCTGGCGGCGGGCGGGCGGACCCGCGCGCCCGGGTCACGGGCGGTCACCCGGTCGGACGAGACGGGTGGGGTGCGCAGCGGCAAGATCTTCGGCGAGTCCCCTCATATGGGCGAAATTCTCTACAAATCACCCGTTTGCCACCGCGCGCGAACCATGACTTTTTGTGACCCTGGAAGAACTCATGGTGACCGTCCCCATCACCCAGGAGAAAGCCCATGATCCTGTCGATCTCAGGCGTCGTTCTGCTCGGCGTCATTGTGTTCCTCTTCTTCCGCAAAGACGGGCTGAAGGTGTCCCACGGCATCGTCAGCGCTCTCTTCGGCTTCTACCTCGCGAGCACCGCCATCGCGCCGAGCATCACGGCAGGCGGCGCGAGCCTTGCCAGCCTCCTGGGCGGGATCAAGATCTAGGCCGCCGTCCCTTGCCGACGGCACGACGGATGCCACCCGCAGGCCCGGGAGCGGTCGCCCCGCTCCCGGGTCGCTTTCGGTCCCACCCGCTTCCCCTCCCCTCCTGCACCGCCGCGTGTCCCCCGCGGTCCCCGCACCCGAACCACCCCATGGAGCAACCGTGGCCAGGCGTCCCCTTCCCAGCATCCTGAGCAGCCGACCGGCACTCGTCCGCGGCCGCGACCTGGCGCGCAGCGCCGCCGACGGCGCCTCCGACGTGCTGCACCCGGTCATCACCATCGCCCGCGGCATGCGCCGGCAGGCGGCCTGGACCGGCGGGTGGTGGGGCCGCACGCCCAAGGACCGCCGCGGTCCCGCGCTGCTGCTGGCCCTCGCGGGGCTGGTCGTCGTGGTGATGATGCCGTACGGCCCGCTGCTTGCCATCGTCGCGCTGATCGCGTCCGCGGCCTGGATGGGCCGGGACCGCTCGGGGACCACACCCGCGGGACCCGGCGAGGCGGAGACCGGGCGGCTGCAGTCGCTGTACGAGGCGCTGGTGCCCTACCTGTCCGACCCGGCCGACCCGGCGCCGCTCTACACCTACGACGGCAGCTGGGCGAAGGCGTTCAGCTCCTTCGACTTCGAGGGCGGCCGGCTGACCCGGCTCCACCTGCGCTACCCGGCGTACTTCACCGACGGTGAGGCCGAGTCCCGCACCCGGATCGAGCAGCTGCTGCACGCCAAGGCCGGGCGGGGCCGGGAGTACCGCTTCGACTGGGACGAGGAGGAGAACCACCTCACCCTCACCGCGCTGCCGCCGCTGCCCACCGACATCGTCGCCCAGCGCTTCGTCACCGCGCCCGGCGAGACGGTGCTCGGCTTCACCGACCCCGAGGCCGTACCGCGGACCGTGCCGGTCGCCGGGGGCGGCGGTGTCGGCGGTGTCGCCGTCGAGACCCGGGACGCGCCGCCGGTGGTGTGGCGCACCGGCGCCCGCTCCACCGAGCCGCACCTGCTGGCGCTCGGCCAGCCCGGCACCGGGACGACGAGCCTGCTGCGGTCCATCGCGCTGCAGTCGCTGGTGCACGGCGACGTCGTCATCGTCGACGGCAGCGGCACCGGTGAATACGCGTGCCTGACCGGGCGGCCGGGAGTGCTCGCCGTCGAGGACGGCCTGCTCGGGGCGTCCGCCACGCTCGAATGGGCCGCGCACGAGACCGAGCGGCGGCTCATCGCGGTCAGCCGCGCCCGGCAGGAGGGGCGCCCGGTGGACGAGGACGCGCGGCGCCCGCTGTGGATCCTGGTCGACCGGCCGACCGCGCTCAGCCAGCTGGCGCTGGCGGAGGGGCGGCCGGACCCGCAGCTGCTGCTCGACGTGCCGCTGCGGCACGGGCGTACGGCCAATGTCGCCGTCGCCGTCGCCGACCAGCTCGACGCGACGGAGGCGCTGGTGCCGGTGGTGATCGCGCACACCCGTGCGCGGGTGGTGCTCGGGCGGCTCGCCCCCGAGCACGTCGAGGCGGTGCTGGGGGCGGCCCAGCGCACCACCCCGGCCGCGGAGGTGCCCCCGGGCCGGGGTTACGCCCGGCTCGGCACCGGGCCGGTGCTGCGCCTGCAGGTGCCGGCGACCCCTGACCCCTACGACGACGAGGCGACCTCCCCGCAGCGCGAGGCCGTCCTCGCCCTCCTCCCTGGCACTCCCCCGCCACCCCCGGCGGCCCCCACGACCACTCCGGCGCCGGACCCTGAGCCCACGGCCCTCCGCAAGGAGGCGGTCATCCGCACGGTCGCCGATCTGACCTGAGCCCAATCGGCGCCCTCCCCCACGCCATCCCCCGGGGGCGCGGGTCGCCCCCGCCCCAACGGGGCTGCCCGGTCCGCCCCGGACCACCGCCCGGTGGGGGCTGGTCGCGCAGTTCCCCGCGCCCCTCGGGGGGTCGCCCTCGGCGGCAGGCGCCGCCCATCAGGGGCGCGAGGAACTGCGCGACCAGCCCCCACCCAGCGTCGTGTGGCAACGCACCGCCACCACCCCAGGGGCGCGAGGAACTGCGCGACCAGCCCACCACCGGGGCGCGGGTCGTCACCGGCCCACAGGGGCTGCCCGGTCCGCCCCGGACCACCGGCCGGTGGGTGGCTGAGCGCGCAGTTCCCCGCGCCCCTGTCAGGCACCCCCCTGCCGAAAGGGGACCGCCCGGGCACCGCGCGCAGCGGAAGGGCACCCCGACCCGGGGGCAGCGCCCCCCCGCGGAGGGGAGCCGCCCGGGCCCCGGGGCAAGGAGCCGCGTCAGGGAACCCGCCCCGGAGGGGCTAGGCCACGAAGAGGCCCGTGGCCTCGGCGTCGGGGGCCGCGCCGGATCGGACGAGGTCGGCGGCGGAGGCGAGTCGGGTGGCCGCCTCCACCGCCGTCGTGCCGCTCACGGTGAAGGGGATGCGGACGTAGGACTCGAAGGCGCCGTCGACGCCGAAGCGGGGGCCCGAGGGGACGCGGACGCCGAGGCGTTCGCCGGCCACGGCGACCCGGGAGCCGGAGACGTCCCCGGTGCGTACCCACATCGTCATGCCGCCGCGCGGCACCGTGAACTCCCAGCCGGGAGTGTGCTCGCGCAGCGCCGCCGCCAGGTCGTCGCGGCATTCGCGGGCCCGCTGCCGCCGGGTGGCCAGCGCCTGGTCCCAGCCGCCGCCCCGCAGCAGCCAGGCGACGGCGAGCTGGTCGACGACCGGCGAGCCCAGGTCGAGGTAGGCGCGGGCCGAGACGAGCCGGCGGACCACGTCGGGCGTGGACCTGACCCAGCCGATCCGCAGCCCGGCCCAGACCGCCTTGCTCGCCGAGCCGACCGTCATCACCGTCCCGCCGCGGTCGAACGCGGCCATCGGGCGTACACCCGACTCCCCGCCGTCGAGGGTGAGTTCGGCCATCGTCTCGTCGGCCACGACGATCGTCCCGGCGGCCCGCGCCGCCTCCACCAGCTCGCGCCGCTGCTCGTCGCCGATCAGCGTCCCGGTGGGGTTGTGGTAGTCCGGCATCACATACGCCATCCGCGGCGCCGCGTCCCGCAGCACCCGCCGCCAGGCCCCCATGTCCCAGCCGCCCAGGCCCTCGCGCAGCGCGACCGGCACCAGCCGCGACCCGGTCTCGCGGAAGAGCTCCAGCACGTTGGCGTAGCTGGGCGACTCCACGGCGACGCGGTCGCCGAAGCCCGCCACCCGCCGGGCGGCCGCCCCGATCGCCCCCATCGCGCCGGTGGTCACCATGATCTGCTCGGGCATGGTGGGCACGCCCTGCGCGGTGTAGCGGTCGGCGATGGCCTCGCGCAGCACCGGCAGGCCCGCGGGGAAGTCGCCGTGGGTGGCGGCGTAGGCGGGCAGTTCGGCGAGCGCCCCCTGCATGGCCCGGGTCAGCCACGGCTCGGGCGCGGGCAGCGCGGCGCAGCCGAGGTCGATGACCGATCCCGCGGCGTCCGGCGGCAGCGGTTCCAGGCTGCGGGAGGGCAGCACGTGCCCGTCGGGGATCGCCGTCCAGCTGCCGGCGCCGCGCCGGGAGCGGGCGAAGCCCTCGGCCC
Organism: Streptomyces sp. NBC_01198; assembly: GCF_036010485.1. NCBI lineage: Bacteria > Bacillati > Actinomycetota > Actinomycetes > Kitasatosporales > Streptomycetaceae > Streptomyces > Streptomyces sp. NBC_01198. The sequence goes on along the minus strand of NZ_CP108568.1, from coordinate 6,850,722 downwards.
GCAGCGCTTCGTAGGCGGCCGCCACGGTGGTCCTGCTCACTCCGAGCGCGAGCGCCAGCTCCCGCTCGGCGGGCAGCCTGGCGGCGACCTGGACCCGGCCTTCGAGCACCAGCAGCCGTACGCCGTCGGCCAGTCCGCGGTAGGCGGGCAGCTTGCGGCCGTTGCCGCCGGGGGCGGGCCCCGGCTCCAGCAGCCGGGCCAGATGTGCCGCGCTCACCGACGCAGTCCACTGCGACATGAAATTCAGTCCACCTTCCGCAGATTGGCCATGGATTGTGTCCCCTGACAGGCCACACAGTGACATGCGCGCCCGCACAACCGCCAGGGGGGTACCGTTGTCGCCGTTTCGCCCGTTTCCGTCCCGTCCGCCCGTCCTTCCGCGTGGCCCGCTGCCGGTGGACCGCCTCGTACGGCTCTATGTCGGCCTGGTCCTCTACGGCGCGACCGACGCCCTGGTGATCCGCGCCGACCTCGGGCTCGACCCCTGGGATGTCTTCCACCAGGGCCTTTCCCTGCACACCGGGATCAGCATCGGCAACGTCTCCATTCTCGTCGGTGCGGTGGTGCTGCTGCTGTGGTGGCCGATCCGGCAGCGGCCCGGTCTCGGCACGGTGTCGAACGTCGTGCTGGTCGGCGTCTCGATCGACGCGACCTGCGCGCTGATCCCGCATGTCGAGGCGCTGGGCGTCCGCATCCCGCTGCTGCTCGCCGGGGTGCTGTTCAACGGTGTCGCGACCGGCCTCTACATAGCGGCCCGGTTCGGCCCCGGTCCGCGTGACGGGCTGATGACCGGGCTGCACCGCAGGACCGGCCGCTCGCTGCGGCTGATCCGCACCGGCATCGAACTGACCGTGCTGGCCGCGGGTTTCCTGCTCGGCGGCGGGGTCGGCGTCGGCACCGTGCTCTACGCGCTGGCGATCGGCCCGCTCGCGCAGTTCTTCCTGCGGGTTTTCGGCGACGGCGGGGCGGGTACGCGAACCGGCGCCGGTGCACCGGCGGGGCCGCCACCTCGGGAACGCGCGGTGGCGGACACGATTTAGCCGGGGACGGTGCGGACCGGTAGTGTACGCGGTTGGCCCTACAGCTTGACCGTTACTGCGCACGAAAGATATGACAACACCGGGTGACATCTCCCCTCAGATGTGACAAACCGGGCGCCGGTGGGTACAAACAGGGGCGACACGACGGGCGACGCATCTCCCTCATCGGGAATCTTCACCGCCGACCGGACGTTGACCGGATGACGACGACAGCGACACCTGTCCTGTGGGCGACCAAGCCCGGGAGGCACGATTCATGAGTGAGCGAGCTCTCCGCGGCACGCGACTCGGGGCCACCAGCTACGAGACCGACCGCGGTATCGATCTGGCCCCGCGCCAGACCGTTGAGTACGCATGCCGGAACGGACATCGTTTTGAGATGCCGTTCTCGGTCGAGGCCGAGATTCCGCCGGAGTGGGAGTGCCGCGCCTGCGGCCAGACCGCACTCCTGGTGGACGGAGAGGGCCCGGAGGAAAAGACCACCAAGCCCGCGCGCACGCACTGGGACATGCTCATGGAGCGCCGCACGCTGGAGGAGCTGGAGGAGGTGCTGGCCGAGCGGCTGGCCGTCCTGCGCTCCGGGGCGATGAACATCGCGGTGCATCCGCGGGACAACCGCAAGAGCGCTTGACGCCGGACCCCGGCTGACATCCGGGGTCGGCCCCGACCATCCCGCCCGGCGCGGAACGCAGCGTTGCGTTTTCCGCCGGGCGGCTTTGTCGTGCCCGGGCCCGGCGCCCGGGCGGGTGCCCGGGCCTCGTGCCCGGGCCTTACGCCGACCGGGTCGCTCAGTCCTTGTCGTGCTGGTCCTGGTCGCGGTCGACGACCTCGCCGGGGATGACCTTGCCGTCGGGACGGTGGATCCGGGTCTGCTCGCCGGCCTGCTGCGCCTGCTGGAGCAGGTCGCCCAGCGAACCGGGGTCCGCCGACACCGGGTGCCTGCGCAGCGAGCGGGCAGCGGCCCGCTCGGCCAGCGCGCCGGCCAGTTTCCTGGTCGGCGGGAAGAGCAGCAGCAGCCCCACGGCGTCGGAGATGAAGCCGGGGATGATCAGCAGCACCCCGCCCAGCATGTGCAGGCCGGTGCGCCCGCCGCCGGGCTGCGGGGCAGGTGCCTCGGCGCCCGGCTCAGCGTTCTGCTGCTGCTGCACCGCGGCCGTCAGATTGCGCCAGGCGCTGCGCCCGGCCCGCTTCACCGCGGCCGCGCCCAGCACGAAGCCGGCGACGATGGCGAGCAGCACCACCAGGCCGTTGGTGGCCTCGGCGACGACCACGAACAGCCAGATCTCCAGCACCGCCCACACCGCGACGGCCAGCGGGACCAGGGTGCGGGCGCGGGAGCGCCGCCGCGGCCGGGGGGTGCCCGGGCGGCCGGGGGGCGGACTGCTGATCGTCATAGCCCAAGTGTGCCAAAGACCGGTAAAGCCCGGGTCGGAAGGGGTGGCCCCCGGTGGACTGCGGCAGCGGCGTACCGACACGATGTGGCACGTGACGGACAATGCGCAGGAACCACCCGGGCGGCAGCTCTCACCGGCCTGGCGCCGGGTGACCCGGGGGGAGCCGCGGTGGGCCTCCACGGCGGCGGTGGTGGCCGTGGTGGTGATCCAGCTGACGCTGCCGGCCCGGCTGACCGTGCCCCCGCAGTGGCTGATGCCGGCTGTCGAGCTGGCGCTGCTGCTGGCGCTGATCGCCGCCAATCCGCACCGCATCGAGCGCGGCTCCGCCGCCTACCGCGCCACCGGCCTGGGGCTGGCCCTGGTGATCGGCGGCGCCAACGCCTATTCGGCCGTACGCCTGGTGGCCGGGCTGATCCGCGGCACCGAGACCTCCGCGGCCGGGACGCTGCTGCTGACCGGCGGTGCGATCTGGCTGACCAACGCCGTGATCTTCGCGCTGCTGTACTGGGAGCTGGACCGGGGCGGTCCGGCCGCCCGCGCCCAGGGCGAGCGGGACGTGCCGGACTTCCTCTTCGTCCAGATGCAGTCGCCCGATCTGGCACCGCCGCACTGGGAGCCGGCGTTCTTCGACTACTTCTACCTGTCCTTCACCAACTCCACCGCGTTCAGCCCGACCGACGTGATGCCGGTGACGCGGTGGGCGAAGGCGCTGATGCTCGCGCAGTCCGCGGTGTCGCTGCTGACGGTGGTGCTGGTGGTGGCGCGAGCGGTGAACATCCTGGGCTGACCCGGGCCGGGAGCCGGGGTCAGGGTGTGGGCTTGCGGCCGACCTCGGCGGTGACCGCGGCGTCCGCCTCGCCGTCCGCCTGGGCGCCGACCCGCGGCGCCGCCTGCGGCTCGGCCCCCTCGGTCCCCTCGGCTCCGTCCGCTCCCCCGGCTGCCTCCGCCTCGCGCCCGTCCTCGGCGGCGGTCACGGCGTCCGCCTCGCCCTCGGCGGGCTTGCCGCCGGTGATCCGGCCGGCCCGCGAGGTGATGCCCCACGCGGTGACCCGCAGGAAGGCCTCGGCGACGATGTTGCGGCTCATCTTGCTGTCGCCGCGCTCCCGTTCCACGAAGGTGATCGGCACCTCGACGACGTGGAAGCCGGCCTTGACCGCCCGCCACGCCAGGTCGACCTGGAAGCAGTAGCCGGCCGAGGCGACGTCGTCCATGCCGAGGCCCAGCAGGGTCTCCTTGCGGAAGGCGCGGTAGCCGCCGGTGACGTCGCGGATGGTGACGCCGAGCATCAGCCGGGAGTAGGTGCTGCCGCCGCGGGAGATGAACTCGCGGCTCTTGGGCCAGTTCACCACCCGGCCGCCGGGGATCCAGCGCGAGCCGAGCACCAGGTCGGCGCCCTTGAGCGCGGTCAGCAGCCGGGGCAGCTCCTCGGGCTGGTGCGACCCGTCGGCGTCCATCTCGACCAGGACGTCGTAGTCGTGCTCGATGCCCCAGCGGAAGCCGGCCAGATAGGCGGCGCCGAGCCCTTCCTTGCCCTCGCGGTGCAGGACGCGGACGGAGGGGTCGGCGGCGGCCAGGTCGTCGGCCAGCTTGCCGGTGCCGTCGGGGCTGTTGTCATCGGCGACCAGGATGTCGGCGTCCGGTACGGATGCCCGTACCCGCCGGACGATCGGCACCACGTTCTCGGCCTCGTTGTAGGTCGGGATGATGACCAGGACCCTGCCGAGCGGCCCGAAGTTCCGCTGCTCGCCGTCGCTCACTGCTGTTCTGTTCCTTTCGTGGTGCGGGTACGGTCCCGCCTGCCGAGTGCGATGGCGGCCGCACAGGACAGAAGCCCCACCATAGCGAGGGTCCACTCGGGTGCCGCACCGACGCGATCGGCGAGCGTTGTGCCGTCGCGCAGCGGGATGTCGGCGTTCAGCACCTGCTGGGTGAATTCCTTGCTGCGCTGTTCGATCTTGCCATCAGGGCCGACAATCGCACTGATCCCGCTGGTCGCGGCCGTGACGACGGCCCGCCCGTGCTCGATCGCCCGCAGCCTGGACATGGCCAGTTGCTGCTCGGGCTGCCCGGTCCTGCCGTAGGTGGCGTTGTTGGTCTGCACGACGATGGCCCGCGCCCCGGCGTTCACGGTGTCACGGACGATGCTGTCGTAGGCGACCTCGAAGCAGATCACGTCGCCCAGCCTGGCCGGGCCGATCTGCAGCACACCGGTGGTCCTGCCCGGGTAGAAGTCGCGGGGGATCTCGTCGAGCCGGCTGATGACTTTGGTCAGTTCCTTGCGGAAGGGCACGTACTCGCCGAACGGCACCGGGTGCTGCTTGGTGTAGTGCGCGCCCGGGCCCTTGACCGGGTCCCACACGATGCCCTCGTTCTGCACGTGGTCGGCGTCCGGCCCGTCGACCAGCACGCCCACCAGGACCGGGACGCCGACCGCCTGCACGGCCTGGGTGATCTTGTCGTAGGCGGCCGGGTTCGAGAACGGGTCGAGGTCGGAGGAGTTCTCCGGCCACAGCACCAGGTCGGGCTTGGGCACCCGGCCCGCCTTGATGTCGGCGGCGAGCTTGAGGGTGGCCTTGACGTGGTTGTCCAGGATCATCATCGGGCGGCCGAGGAAGTGCAGCCCCGGCTGCTGGACGTTGCCCTGCACGACCGCGATCCGTACGTGGTCGCTGGCGTTCGTCGGGACCGGTACGAGCAGCCCGGCCAGCAGCACCGCCGCGGACAGCACCAGGGCGCCCGCCGCGGGCAGGACCGCCCGCGGGCTCCACGCGCGCTCGCGGTACAGGCGGACGGCACCGACCGCGGCGGCGGCCAGCAGGGTGCCGCTGAGCGCCACCGCGAAGGTCGCCAGCGGGGCGCCGCCGACCGCGGCCAGCGGGGTGTAGGGCGAGCCGGTGTTGGCGAACGCCAGGCGCCCCCACGGGAATCCGCCGAAGGGCAGCCGGTCCCTGGCCAGTTCCTCGGTCACCCACAGGCAGGCCCCCCAGACCGGCCAGCCGGGCAGCCGGCGGCTCAGCACCAGGCAGGCGCCCAGCGCGGCCAGGAACGCCGCCTCGATGGCCGCCAGGCCCACCACGGCGTCCCAGCCGACGGTGTGCAGCCACTGCAGCAGCCAGATGAAGAAGGGCCAGCCGAAGGCGAATCCGAGCCAGGCGCCCTGCCGTACGGTCCGGCCGCGCAGCAGCAGCGACAGCGCCGCGACCGCGACCAGCGACAGCGGCCACAGGTCGTACGGCGGGAAGGCCGCCGCCAGCGCCAGGCCGCTCGCCGCGGCGATCGCGCTGCTGGGCGCGGACCTGCGGGCCAGTGCGGCGAAGCGCTTGCGCCGCGGGGCGCGGGCCGGGGCCGCCGGCGGCCCGGCGCCGGGGCCGCGGGCCGGCTCGTCCAGCGCGGCGCCGGGATCGGTCGCCGGGCCGCCGGGATCCGCCGGGGGCGCCGCGGGCGCGGCTTCGGGGCGCAGGCGCACGGTCGCGGCCTTCCTGCAGGTGGAGGGGTGGTGAAGGCGACCGTACCTCGTGATGACGCGAGGGTGGGCCGCGGGTGGGGCAAAGCTTCCCATCCCGCCGCGCCCCGCCCGGAGTCGGCGCTCCCCGCCCGACCTGCGGAACGGGCCCGGACGCCCTTCGGGCCGACCTGGGACCTGCTGGCTGCGGGTCGTACCAAGGCCGTTGTCTACTGGGCGTCCGGGCCCCTCCCGGGTCACACCTGCCGATCGGGCGGCGCTCACCCTCCGTACCCTCACGGGCGGAGAGGCCCACTGGCGAGCCGCGTTCTGCGTCGTGCGCGCTGGACCTGGCTGCCAGTGGCGGCGTGCACGTGCGGCGCGACACCCCATGGCCCAGCGGCGGTCGACGCAACCGCGGAGGACCCCCGGTTCGACATCCTGTGGTGGACTTCGCCGAACCTACTCGCCTCCGACCGGCAACTGTCAACAGCCCTGTGACCTGCGGGCTTTCGTCAAATCAGCAGGTCAGTGCGGACCGGTCGGCCGCCATGCGACACGCCGCTGCGGGCCGAGGGCGCACCGTTCGGCCCCATCGGGCAACGCCACCGGTCACCCGTTCGGGCGCGCGTGGACCGTGCGGCCGCCGACGACCGTGCGCAGCGCGGTGGGCAGCTCGTTGCCCGGGGTCAGGTCGGGCAGGCCGGGGGTGCCGGAGCGGGGGTCGGTGGACCAGTTGGCGACCCGCTCGTCGGGGGCCTGGACGACCAGGTCGCCGACGCTCCACACCGCGTAGTCGGCCGGCGCGCCGGGCACCAGGACGCCGGCGTCGTCCCGGCCGACGGCCCGCCAGCCGCCGCGGGTGTGCCCGGTGAAGGCGGCGCGGGCGGAGATCCGGTGCGCGGGCGTGCGGTGGAAGGCCGCGGCCCGGACCGCGCCCCACGGGTCGAGCGGGGTGACCGGGCTGTCGGAGCCGAGCGCGAGCGGCACCCCGGCCCGGGTCAGCGCCGCGTAGGGGTTGAGCGCCGCGGCCCGCTCGGTGCCGAGCCTGGCCGCGTACATCCCGTCGGGGCCGCCCCAGGCGGCGTCGAAGGCGGGCTGCACGGAGGCGACCAGGCCGAATTCGGCGAAGGCCGCGACGGCCGCGTCGGTCAGCAGCTCGGCGTGCTCCACCCGGTGCCGCAGCGCCCGCACCCGGTCCAGGCCGGCCGTCTCGGCGGCGGCCCGCACTCCGGCGACGACCGCGTCGACGGCCGCGTCCCCGATGGCGTGGAAACCGGCCTGGACGCCTGCCTGCGTGCACAGCAGCAGGTGCCGGGCGATGGTCTCGCCGTCCAGGTACGACACGCCCGTGGTGGCGGCGTCGTCGGCGTAGGGCGCGTGCAGGCACGCGGTGTGCGAGCCGAGCGAGCCGTCCACGAAGAGGTCGCCGGCGGCGCCGACCGCACCGAGGTCGCGGACACGGTCCAGGTCGGCTGGTGTGCGGACCGGCTCGGCCCAGTAGCCGAGCACCCGCGGCCCGTCGCCGGCCGCGGCGAGCGCCAGCAGGCCCCTCAGGTCGTCCTGCGAGGAGATGTCGGGGCCCGCGCACTCGTGCAGCGCGCCGATGCCCTGGGCGGCCGCGTGCCGCAGCGCGGCCCGCTGGGCGGCCTCCCGCTGGGCGGGTGTGACGGCGGCGTAGGCGGCCCGGCGTACGGCGTGGTGCGCGTCGCGGGTCAGCGGTGCCTGCGGGTGGTGGCCGGGCAGCCCCGCGAGGTCCGGTACGAGCGCGGCCAGGGCGCTGCTGACGGCCGCGGAGTGCACGTCGGTGCGCGACAGGTACAGCGGGCGGCCGCCGGTCGCCCGGTCCAGCTCGGCCCGCGTCGGCGGCCGCTGCTCGGGCCAGCCGCTCTCGTCCCAGCCGTGCCCGAGCAGGACGCGGTCCGCGGGGTGCGCGGCCGCGTGCGCGGCGGTCCTGGCCAGTGCCTCAGGCAGCGAGGCGACACCGGTGAGGTCCAGGCCGGTCAGCGCCAGGCCGGTGGCGGTGGTGTGCACGTGGGCGTCGGTGAACGCCGGGGTGACCAGGGCGCCGTCGAGGTCGACCACCTCGTCCACGCCGTCAGCGAAGGAGTCGGCGGCGGCCTCCTCGCCGACCCAGGCGAGGGTGTCGCCGTCCACGACGATCGCTGTCGCGAACGGGTCGGCGGGGCTGTACACGAACCCCCCGCGCAGCAGGACGCTCCCGCTTCGGGTGCTGTGGGACGTGCCGGTGGTCGCGGAACTGGTGCGCATGTCCCCAGTCTCCCCCTCCCCTGGCCCGCCGCGGCCCGGGGGGTCCCCCCGACCTGCCCCTTTCCCGCCGTGCTGGCTGCGCGCGCACCCCGCGCTCCCGGGTGGGTGCCACTTGCCGTGGCCGTGCCACTTTCCCGCCGTTCAGGCTGGGCGCAGGCGACCGCGAGTGGCGACCCCGAGCGGCCGTGAGGCTAGAGGCGGGGTGGGCGGGACTCGTAAGGGGTCGAGAGGACGACCGTCGTGCGGGTGGAGACGCCCGCGAGGGTCCTGACCCGGGACAGCAGGTGTTCGAGCTCGATCGGCGTGGACACCCTGACCTTCAGGATGTAGTTCTCGTCGCCCGCCACCGAATGGCACGCCTCGATCTCGGGCACGTCGGCGAGCCGCTCGGGGATGTCGTCGGGCGCGCTGGGATCGAACGGCTTCACCGAGATGAACGCGGTCAGCGACAGCCCGACCGCCTCGGCGTCGACGATCGCGGCGTAACCGCGGATGACGCCGCGCTGTTCGAGCCGGCGGACCCGCTGGTGGACCGCGGACGTGGAAAGGCCCGTGGCCTTTCCGAGGTCCGTGTAGCTCATGCGCCCGTCGGTCATGAGCAGTTCCACGATCTGGCGATCCAGCTCCTCCACAGCCGACGACCTTACCGGCACACCGGTGGTTTCGGTCATGCGTGGAGCAATCGATCGAGGTAACCGTTGGAGAAGGTGCGGGCCGGGTCGGTGGCGGCGGCCAGGGCGAGGAAGTCGGGCAGCCGGGGGTAGCGGGCGCGGACCTCGGCGGGGTCGACGGTGAAGAGCTTGCCCCAGTGCGGGCGCGGGTCGTAGGGGGCCAGCGCCGGTTCGAGGACGGCGAGGACCGGCAGCACCCGCGCGGTGTCCTCGATCCAGGTGAAGTGCAGGGCGACGGTGTCGCGGCCGTAGGCGGGGCTGAGCCAGAGCCGGTCGGCGGCGACGGTGCGGACCTCGCAGATCTGCAGGATCGGCGCGACGGTGTCGCGTATGGCGTCCACGGCGTGCAGCGCGGCGGCCGCGTGGGCGCGCGGCAGCAGGTACTCGGACTGCAGCTCCTGGCCGCTGCTGGGGGTGAAGCCGGGCCGGAAGTGCGGTAGCCGCTCGTGCCAGGGGCCGGGGACGTCGAACTGCTCGGTGCAGTGCACCGGGTCGACCCCCGGCACCGGGTGCATCTTGGTGCCGGCGGGCTCGGCCCACGGGAAGTCGGCGTCGGGGGCGTCGGCGAGCTGCTTGAGCCATACCTGCGTGAAGCGCGGGCCGCGCCAGTCGGTGAAGAGGCTGACGCTGTACGCGGCCGAGGTGATCGCGTCGAAGTTCGCGGTGGCGTCGTCGAGTTCGAGGCCGGTGAGGACCCGCTGGCGTACCTCGAAGGCGGGGCGCAGGTCCAGGGTCAGGTGGGTGACGACGCCGAGGGCGCCGAGGGCGACGACGGAACCGTCGAAGGTGCGGGCGTCCGCGGCCCGGCTGACGGTGTGGATGGCGCCGTCCGCGGTGACCAGGTCGATCGCCGAGACCGAGGTGGCCAGGCCGCCGTTGGCGTCGCCGGAGCCGTGGGTGCCGGTGGCGACGGAGCCGCCGACCGAGATGTGCGGCAGCGAGGCCATGTTGGGCAGCGCGAAGCCGCGGGCGTCCAGGTGTGCGGCGAGTTCGGCGTAGCGCACGCCGGCGGCGACCCGGACGGTTCTGGCGGCCGAGTCGATGTCGATCTCCGGCGGCAGCCCGGACAGTTCGATGAGGGTGCCGTCGGTGTCGGCGATGTCGCTGAACGAGTGGGCGCTGCCGAGCGCTTTGGCCCGGCGGCTGGCGGCGACCAGCGACCGCAACTCCGCGACGGTGCCGGGACGGCGTACTTCGGCCGCGGAGAAGGTCAGGTTCCCCGCCCAGTTGCTCTGCATCACGTCACGCTTCCGCTTCCGGCGCGACCTGTCCTGGCCTCGCCCGTTGGCACCTTATCCGGCCGGACGGCAAGGCGCCGCGCGGGGGCGCAGGGGGGTGCGCGGGCGCACGGGAGGGGCGCATGAACCGGCCATCACGGCGAGTGTGACGAAGGCCACACGTGGTGAACCCCTCTGCCCGCTATGACGTGGTTACCCGCGTAGCGTGGCGGGAAGTGCTCGCTATGGCCGCTGGCGTGATGCCGGGCCGACCCGATGAAGGGCATCCCACCCGAGGGGGAGACGCAGCATGCGTAACCATGTGCGCCACAGCCGCAGCGAGCGGATCAGGCCCGCGTTCGAGGAGGGCCACGAACGCGACGCGTTCACCTTCTCCGCCGCTGAGCCGGCGGACTCCGACGCCGACGCGCCGGACGACCTCATGGACGGCATCGACGCCGACGAGGCGTTCGAGGAGGACTTCGGCGACGTCGTCCGGCTGTCCTGCCCGGACTGCGGGCGCCCCATCGCGGTCTTCACCGACGAGGAGCAGCTGCCCCAGCACGCCCTGTGCCCGACGCCCTGGAACCCGTTCGGCCTGACGGTCTGCGGCGGCTCAGGCCGCGCGGTGGCCGAGGCCCGCCCGGCCGACGGCGACGCAGGCGCGCCCGGGCAGCAGGACCTGGCCGCGCTGCTGACCCTCCCCGTCGGCCTCGACTGGCGTACGCAGCCGTTCTCGCACGTCGGCGGGCCCGAGTCGCGGCCCATCCACATGCCCGAGCAGCGGCTCGCCGCGTAACAGGACGCGCCCCCGGCCGGCGTGGACGACGTCGGCCAGGCACTCCCCCGCGGCCGCGGCGGCCGCCCGGTCAGGCCCTGGACTCGGGGCCGGCCAGATGGCGGGCGACGACCATCCGCTGGATCTGGTTGGTGCCCTCCACGATCTGCAGCACCTTCGCCTCCCGCATGTAGCGCTCGACCGGGAAGTCCGCGGTGTAGCCGTACCCGCCGAGCAGCTGGACGGCGTCGGTGGTCACCTGCATCGCGGTGTCGGTGCAGAAGAGCTTCGCCATGGCGGCCCGTGCGGAGAACGGCTGTCCCGCGTCGCGCAGCCTGGCCGCCGCCAGATACAGCGCCCGGCCCGCCTCGATCCTGGTGGCCATGTCGGCGAGCATGAAGCGCAGGCCCTGGAAGTCGGCGACGGGCCGGTCGAACTGCCGCCGCTCCATGACGTAGCCGAGCGCCGCGTCCAGCGCGGCCTGTGCCAGGCCGGTCGCGCACGCGGCGATGCCGAGCCGCCCGGAGTCCAGCGCGTCGAGCGCGATGGCGAAGCCCTGGCCGAGCTCGCCGATCCTGCGGGAGTCCGGCACCCGGACGGCGTCGAAGTGCACCTGCGCGGTCGGTGAGCCCTTCAGGCCCATCTTCCGCTCGGGCACCGCGGCCACCAGGCCCGGCGCGTCGCCCGGTACGAGATACGCCGAGATGCCGTGCGCGCCCTCGCCGCCGCTGCGGGCCAGCACCGTGTAGAAGTCCGCGACGCCGCCGTGGGTGATCCACGACTTGGTGCCGTCGATCGTCCAGTCGTCGCCGTCGCGCGCCGCCCGGGTCCGCAGGGCTGCGGCGTCGGAGCCCGAGGTCGGCTCCGAGAGGCAGTACGCGCCCAGCTGGGCGCCGCCGAGCATGCCGGGCAGGTACTCGGCGCGCTGCTCCTTGCTGCCGTAGTGGGCGACGGCGTGGCAGGACAGGGTGTGGACGCTCGTTCCGAGGCCCACGGTCAGCCGGGCCGCCGCGAGCTCTTCGAGCACCTGCAGATACACCTCGTACGGCTGGCCTCCGCCGCCGTGTTCCTCCGGATAGGGCAGGCCGAGCAGCCCCGCCCGGCCGATCAGGGTGAACGTCTCACGCGGGAAACGCCCGGCCTCCTCCTCGGCGGCCGCGGCGGGAGCGATCTCCCGCTGGGCCACGTCCCGGGTGAGCGCGAGCAGGTCCCGCGCCTCCTCGGTGGGCAGTTGACGGGACACCGGCTGCGGGCCGTACTGCTGCATGGCGGCGCACTCCTCCCTCTCGGGGGCGACGGCGGCAAACCACCGTGGGTGGGCGGTGCCGTCCGATGGGCATACCCGGACGCGAGGTTTCCGTACCGGATCACGGCACGGATTGATCAACGACCGGCGGGTTGGAGTATGCCCGATCGGCGACGCCCCGTCACCGGTGCCCAGCCCCGGGTGGGGCGGCCCTGGCGGGCTGCGGCGCCGGGCCGTCGGTTTCCGGAACCGGCGGGGCCGGACGGGTGCGGCGTCGTACGCTCAGCGCATGGAGAGCTTGGGGGCCGGCGATCCGCGGTCGATCGGCGGTTATCCGCTGTTCGCGCGGCTCGGAGCGGGCGGGATGGGACAGGTGTTCCTGGCGCGTACTCCTGCGGGCAGAGCGCTGGCGCTGAAGACCGTACGGCCGGAATTCGCCCTCGATCCCGGCTTCGGCGACCGCTTCGCCCGGGAGATCCGGCATGCCGACCGGGTGCGGTCGCCGTGGACGGTCGCGGTGGTGGACTTCAGCCCGCCCGGCGCCACCCCGCAGTGGCTGGCGACCGAGTACGTACCGGCGCCGTCGCTCACCGACCATGTCGTGTCGCACGGCCCGCTCCCGGCGCCCGCGGTGGCGGCGCTGGCCGCCGAGCTGTGCGCGGCGCTGCGGACCGTCCATGACGCGGGCCTGGCCCACCGCGACGTCAAGCCGTCCAACGTGCTGCTGGCCGGGCAGCGCCCGCTGCTGATCGACTTCGGTATCGCCAGGGCCGCGGAGGACTCCCGCCACACCAGGACAGGCGGGATGATCGGTTCCCCCGGCTACATGCCGCCTGAGCAGGCGACGGCGGGGGCGGCCGCCGAGCCGGGCGACCTGTTCGCGCTGGCGGCGGTGCTGGTCTACGCCGCCACTGGGCGCGGGCCGTTCCAGCGTCCGGGTGAGGACCCCTCGGCGCCCGCGCTGCTCTACCGGGTGGTGCACGAGGACGCGGACCTGAGCGGCGTCCCCGACGTGGTGCTGCCGCTGCTGCGGGCGTGCCTGGCCAAGGACCCCCGGGAGCGTCCGGACGCCCGGGCCGCGGCGGCCCTGCTGCCCGGCGGCGACGCCCCCGGGCACTGGCCCGGCGCGCTGCCGGGGCTGGCCGCCGAGGTGGCGGCCAGGGAGTCGATGACGCGGGCCGCGCTGGGGGCGCCGCCGGCCGGGGACCTCGGCCCGTCGCCGTACGGCCCGGGCGCGGCCTACCCGCCGCCCTCACCCGCCGGCCCGGCACCGCTGTCCGTAGCCGGTCCCGCGCCGACCCTTCCCGCACCGGCCGCGGCGCACCCGGCCCCGCAGCCGTACAGCCCGTACGGCGGCCCCCCGGCCGCCGGCGCCCCCGGCGGGCCGGGTCCGCAGCGGCGGCGTACGAGCCTGGCGCTCGCGGTGGCCGGGGTCGTCGTGCTCGGCGGTGTGGTGGCCGTGGTGCTCGACCAGAACGGCGGCTCCGGCGGGGACGGGGACTCCGGCGGCAAGGGCACCAGCAGCTCCTCGACCCGGCCGTCGTCCGCCGGCGCGCTGCCCGCCGCGTGGGTCGGCACCTGGGTCGGCGAGGGTCCCGGCAGCCTGGCCCAGGGGACCGAGGACATCAAGGTCACCCTCACCTTGACCGGCGGTGCGCGCGGCAGCACGGTCGGCCGTCAGGTGAGCCACGCCAGGACGACGGGCACCACGGCGGAGGCGGGCTGCACCGAGGAGCTGGAGCTGTCCCAGGCGCAGGGCACCACGATGGTCTTCCGTGCGGTCACCAGCACCCCCACCGACCCGGACTCCGACCTGCGCTGCCCCACCGGCAACGTCTACACCCTCTCCATGACCGGCACGGACCACCTGCGGCTGGGCAGCGGCTCGCAGGCGGCGGGCGCGCCGACGACCTTCGAGAAGCAGGGCTGACCGCCGGGTGCGGGTCAGGTGCCGGTGAGCTGCAGGCCCGCCCACAGCGCGACGGTGGACGCCACCAGCGTCGGCGGCACGGTGAGCAGGCCGAGCCGGGTGAAGGTGCGCAGCGAGGCGTCGGTGCCGTGGTCGTGCAGCACCCGCCGCCACAGCAGGGTGGCGAGCGACCCGGCGTAGCCGAGGTTGGGGCCGAGGTTCACGCCGATCAGCACGGCGAGCACCGGACCGGCGCCGCCGGTCTCGGCCAGCGGGAGCAGCGCCAGCACGGCGGGCAGGTTGTTGATCACGTTGGCCAGCACGGCGGCGAAGGCGGCGATCCCGAGCAGTGCGGGCAGCCCGTTGCCGGACGGCAGGACCGCGTCGGCCGCGTCCGACAGCCCGTTGCGCACCACCGCCTCGACGACCACGCCGAGCGCGAGCACGAACAGGCAGAACAGCGGCCCCGCCGCGACCACAAGCGAGCCGACCGTCGCCCGGCGGCGGTACAGCGCCCGCCCGCCGAGCACCAGCGCACCGGCCAGCGCCGCCCACGCCGGGTTGATCCCGAACAGCGAGGTGATCGCGAAACCGGCCAGCGTCAGGCCGAGCACCACCAGGGTGAGCACCGGCACGGCGGGCGGCTCGCCCTGCTCCGGCGGGTGCTCGGTGACCGCCAGGTCGGCGGCGAAGAAGCGGCGGAAGATCAGGTACTCGATGCCGATGGCGAGCAGCCACGGCACGGCCATCAGCAGCGCGAACCGGGTGAAGGTCACGCCGGCCGCGGTGAAGGCCAGCAGGTTGGTCAGGTTGGAGACCGGCAGCAGCAGCGACGCGGAGTTGGCCAGGTGGGCGCAGGCGTAGACGTGCGGCCGGGGCCGGGCGCCGGCCCGCGAGGCGGTGACGATGACCACCGGGGTGAGCAGCACGACGGTGGCGTCCAGGCTGAGCACCGCGGTCACCACGGCGGCGACGGCGAAGACCCCGGCGAGCAGCCGCTGCGGCTCGCCGCGGCAGGCCTGCGCGATGGCGTCCCCCGCGGCGGTGAACAGCCCGTCGTCGGCGCACAGTTCGGCCAGCACCAGGACGGCGGCCAGGAAGCCGACGACCGGCGCCAGCTCCTTGATCTGCCCCCAGGCGGCCGACAGCGGCACCGCGCCGACCGCGGTGAGCAGCGCCGCGGCGGGCACCGCGGCCACCGCCTCGGGCCAGCCGTGCGGCCGGAGCACCGCGAAGCCCAGCACGACGAGCAGCGCGGCCACGGACAGCGTCTCTGCGGCTGCGGCGCTCAGTGGAACTCCCAGGTCCGGATGCGGTCTACCCAGGGATTTCATCACAGCGGCCCAAGCGGTCCGCGCAGCGGCGCCGGTGCGGGCCGTCCGGCGGGAGCGGACCTGGCGGGTCCGGCGCCGCGGTGCGGGGCGCCGCGGCTGCGTCAGCCGGCGTCGGCGAGGGTCAGCATGTGCAGCTGGTCGGCCGGCCCGGCCTTGCCGTAGTACCAGCCCTGGGCGGTGTCGCAGCCCAGCGCGCGCAGGTGCTCGGCCTGGGTGCGGGTCTCGACGCCCTCGACGGTCACGGTGAGGTTGAGGGTGTGGGCGAGGGAGACGATGCCCTCGACGATCTTGAGTTCGATCGGGTCGGCGGGCTGCTGGCGCATGCCTCGGGTGAAGGACCGGTCGAGCTTCAGCACGCTGACCGGCAGCCAGCGCAGCGAGGAGAGGTTGGAGTATCCGGTGCCGAAGTCGTCGAGCGCGATCGCCACCCCGAGGTCGGCGATCCGGCGCAGCGGCTTGAGCGCGTCCTCGTCGGCGCCGATCAGCGCGCTCTCGGTGACCTCAAGGCACAGCGCGCTGGGCGGCAGGCCGGTCTCGTCCAGCACCGCGGCGACCTCGGCCACCAGGTCGGGGTGGCCGAGCTGCACCGGTGACAGGTTGACGTTGATCCGTGGCGCGGCGCCGCTGAACTGCCCGTCCTGCCAGTCGCGGGCCTGGGCGGCGGCCTGTTCGAGCACCCAGCGGCCCAGCGGCACGATCTGCCCGGTGCTCTCGGCGAGCGGGATGAACTGGTCGGGGCCGAGCACCCCGTGCACCGGGTGGCTCCAGCGCACCAGCGCCTCGGCGCCCAGCACCGCGCCGTCCTCCAGGCCGATCAGCGGCTGGTACTCGACGAAGAACTCGCCGTGCCGCAGCGCGCTCGGCAGCTGGTTGGTCAGCCCGTGCCGGGTGATGGCGCGGGCGTCGGCGTCGGCGTCGGCGACCTCGTAGCGGTTGCCGCCGCGCTCCTTGGCGCGGTACATCGTGATGTCGGCGCTGCGCAGCACGTCGGCGGGGCCGCGGGCGCCGACCGGACCGTGCACGATGCCGATACTGCCGTGCACCGGCAGCGGGCGGTCGTCGAGCAGCACCGGGATGGAGAGCGCCTTGAGGATGCGGGCGGCCAGGTCGGTGACGGCGCTCTGGCTCGGCGGGTCGGCGTAGAGGGCGACGAACTCGTCGCCGCCGATCCTGGCGACCAGCTGGTCGGGCGAGGTCACGCAGCCGCGCAGCCGGTCGGCGACGGCGACCAGCAGCCGGTCGCCCACCGCGTGGCCGAGGCTGTCGTTGACCGCCTTGAAGCCGTCCAGGTCGAGGTAGCAGACGCCGATCCTGCGGTCGGCCTGGG
Source organism: Streptomyces sp. NBC_01198 (assembly GCF_036010485.1). Taxonomy (NCBI): domain Bacteria; kingdom Bacillati; phylum Actinomycetota; class Actinomycetes; order Kitasatosporales; family Streptomycetaceae; genus Streptomyces; species Streptomyces sp. NBC_01198. The sequence goes on along the minus strand of NZ_CP108568.1, from coordinate 6,834,093 downwards.
CGACGCCCTGGTCGTCGGTGGCGCTGAGCGCGCGGTCGAGGCGTTCGAAGAACAGCGCGCGGTTGGGCAGTCCGGTGAGCGCGTCGTGGGTGGCCTGGTGGCGCAGCCGCTCCAGCAGCCGGCGCCGCTCGGTGATGTCCTCCAGCAGGCCGAGCTGGTACTGCGGCCGGCCGGCCGAGTCCCGCAGCAGCGAGACCTGGACGTCGGCCCACAGCACCGAGCCGTCGGCCCGCGGGTAGGCCCTCTCGATGTGGTAGTGGTCGCGCTCGCCGCGGGCGAGCTCGCGGTTCAGCTGCCCGGCCTCGGAGCCGTTGTCCGGGTGCGCCCACTCGCCGGCCTTGCGGTGCCTGATGTACGACTCGCTGCCGAGCATCCGGGTGAGCGCCTCGTTGACCTCCAGCACCTTGCCGTCGAGGTCGGCGATGCCGATGCCGACCGGGGCGGTCTCGAAGACCGCGCGGAAGCGGGCCTCGCTGGCCGCCAGCGCGCTCTCCGCCTCGGTCTTGGCGTTCAGCGCGGCGCGGGAGATCGACTCCTGCTCGTGCAGGGTGCGTTCGCGCATCGCGTGCGAGAAGCCGACGGCGACCGCGTGCTGGAGCCGCGAGCAGCGCACCCGGCACTCGTCGGCGGGCAGGCCGGGCACCGGGCCGCAGAAGAGCACCAGGTAGGCGTCGATGATGCCGAGGATGCTGGGCAGCGCCTCGGGGTCGGTGCAGTGCGCCGCGACCAGCCCCTCGCCGACCGGGACCGCGTCACGCGGGTCGAAGCGTCCTGCGTGCAGGGTGTCCTTGAGGGTGCGGGCCAGCGGGAGCAGGTGCTGCTCGAACTCGGCCCGGGTCATCGAGGTGGCGGTGACCGGGTAGATCGCCCGGCCCCAGATCGCGGCGAACCGCTCCAGGCTGTCCCCGCCCGCCGCCGGGGTGCCGCCCGCCACGGACGCCGCGCCCGCCGCCCCGTGACCGGACAGGACCGGCCGCGCGGTCACGCTTTCAGCCCCACGCCGGCGAGCCCGGTGCGCAGTACGGGGTCCTCGTCGTCGCTCGGCGGGCTGTCTGGCCGCCAGTACGCCAGCGGTACCACTCCCGGTTCGAGCAGCTCGAATCCGGTGAAGAAGCGTTCCACCTCGGGCACGGTCCGCATGATCAGCGGGGTGCTGGTGCGCTGGTAGACGTCCTGGACCCGGCGCTGGTCGTCGTTGAGCGGGCCGAGCTGGGGCGTGGCGTGCGTGATGACCAGCAGGCTGCCGGGGGCGAGGGCGTCGCGCAGCGTGGCGACGACGGCGTAGGCGTCGTCGCTGTCGCGCAGGAAGTGCAGCACCGCCACCAGCAGCAGCGCGACCGGCCGGCCGAGGTCCAGCATCCGCCGGGTCTCCGGGTGGTCGAGCACCGACTTCGGGTCGCGCAGGTCGGCGGCGGCGATGGTGGCGTGCTCGTTGCCGTCCAGGACCGCCTTGCTGTGCGCGACCGCGACCGGGTCGTTGTCGACGTAGACCACGTCGGCGGCCGGATTCAGCGTGTGGACGACCTCGTGCACGTTGCCGAAGGTGGGGATGCCGGAGCCGATGTCGAGGAACTGGTCGATGCCCTGCCCGACCGCGTGCCGCACCGCCCTGCGCATCACCGCCCGGTTGGCCTGGCCGACCTTGGGGATGCCGGGGATGGCCTTGAGCGCGACTCTGGCCGCTTCCCGGTCCACCTCGAAGTTGTGCGAACCGCCGAGGAAGTAGTCGTAGACCCGCGACACGCTGGGCACGGAGATGTCGATGCCGGGCGGTGCCCAGGAAGGACGGTCGGTCACGGTGGGAGTCTCCAGGTCGTCGGGCCGGGTTCAACCTGTCCGGAGTCAACTCTCGCGGACGGTGGGCCGCTTACTCTGTGAGGCTACTGATCACCTGTTCGGAGCGAAACACGCGACCGGAGATGCGAGGTCCGTTTTCGGTCAACAACCACCGGCATGTACAGGTGCGGGTACGCGCAACGGCGAATGTGCGCACACAGGGCAGGGCACGTGCAGAAACGATGGTGGACCCGCGGCCGTGAAGGCCCCGGGTCCACCGTCGTTTTCAGCCAGTCAGCGGCCGTCAGCAGGCGCCCTCGTCCTGCCACACACCCCACTCACCGGTGGTGCCGGGCTCCTCGTTGGTGGTCCACCACTTGGCCTTCCACTTGTGGCCGTGGTGCGCCACCTCGTTGCCGCCGACGTAGACCGCGGACGCGCTCCACTCGCCGACCGTGCAGGTGCCGCCGCCGGGCGGGCTGGTCGGCGTGGTGGGCGGCGGGCTGCTGGGCGGGGTGGCGCCGGCGAACTTCACCGAGTATTTGGCGAAGTCCCAGCTGGCCTGCGCCACGCTGCTGCAGGTGCCCGACGTGGCGCCGTTGTTGGGCGGGTTGCACTGCCGGTCCCGGTTGAGCGACCAGAAGGTGAAGCGGCCCATGCCGTGGCTGGTGGCGTAGTCCAGCACGGTCTGGAAGTCGGCCTGGTAGAAGTACTCGCCCGAGTCGCTGCGGCCGTTCATGCCGGAGAAGCCCTCGTGGGCGTAGGCGGTCGCGGTGTCCCAGCCGAAGGTGGTCCTGAGCAGGCCGTTGAAGGCGGTCAGCGCGGCGGTCTGCGAGGCGGCGCCGTTGAAGCCGCCGTCGAAGGGCATGATGGAGAAGTTGTTGGGCGTGAAGCCCTGCGACTTGGCCTCGTTGAGCATCTGCTGGCCGAACCAGCCGGTGCCGGCCGCGGTGCCCGCGGTGGTCACCGACACGAACAGGCCCGGGTTGTTCTGCTGGAGGATCTTGGCCGCGCCGATCTCGTGCGCGACGGCCGCGGTGTTCTCGTACTCCGGCTCCTCCAGGTCGAAGTCGATCGCCTTGAGCTGGTATTTGCTGATGACCTGCTGGTAGGCGGCAGCGGTGGAGGAGGCGTCGGAGCAGGCCTGGCCGAGCTTGGTGCCGCCGTAGCCGCCGATGGAGACCGAGACGTCGCCGCCCTTGGCCCTGATCGCCGAGATCACCCCGGCGACCGCGGTGTCGGAGGACACCGCGCTGGTGCCGCCCCAGGTCGGGCTGCAGCCGCCGCCGTTGGGGGCGAGGATGAAGGCGAGCTGGAAGGCCTTGAGGCCGGTGGCGTCCATGATCGCGGTCGCGTCCGGCGGGTTGTTGTCGGTCGGCATCAGGTACGGGGCGGCGGCGTACCACTGGTTGCTCAGGGCGTTCGCCGACGCCGTGGCGCCGCTGGCCTGCCCCGTGCCGAGCGCGGCGGCGGCGCCGAGCCCGGCGAAGGCGAGGGCGACGGCGGCCACGCCGGAACCCAGTGCTTGGAGACGCTTCACGTCTGGACCTCCTGTGGGGGGACGTGCCAGCAGAATCCTGCGCTGACGCGAACCCGTCAATGAGTTGGTCCAGACCTTTAGAGCAACCCACAAAATTGGTCTCTACCAATTACCGGGTCCCGGCAGGCCGCCGCACGTCAGGGGCGCCCGGAGCGCCCCCTTTTCACGCCACCCCGACCGCCGCCAGCGCCCGCCGCTGCCCCGGGCTCGGCTGCGCGGGGAAGTACAGATAGCAGACCCCGCCGGTGCCGCCGCTGACCCCGCCGCTGGCGTTGATCCGCTTCGTCCGCAGCCAGATCGTCTCGAACTGCGCCCGCTTGTAGACGTTGCGGACCACCGCGTCGCTGTCGCTCGCCGGGTCGTTGGCGATCACGTCGCCGTCCGCGGTGAAGCCCACCAGGCACATCAGGTGCCCCGAGGTGCCGTATCCGGCGCCGTCCAGCTCGGAGGCCAGGAAGGACTGGGACGTTATCACCGGGATGCCGGCCTTGATCAGCTTCTCGACGTCGGCCAGCGAGTGCAGCCGGGTGATGATCCCCTGCATGTCCTTGTACGTCGCCGCGTAGGCGGCGTTGAACGGCCAGTTGCCGCAGCCCTCGTACTGGTAGTCGTAGGTGTAGCGGGCGCCCTGGTCGACCTGCGGGTCCGCGTACGACGGGTCGACCCAGGCCAGCTGCTCGGCGGTCGGGCCGCGACCCCAGTACTCGATGGCCATCGTGGACGACGTCGGGCTGCACCAGGCCTCGCCGCCGTTGTCGTACTCCGGGTACTGCCCCTTGTGGATGTTCTGCGAGTAGGCCGGCACCGGCAGCTCCACACCCGTGGCCTCGCCGGGCACCGAGGCCGGCACGGTGAAGCGGTCCGGGATGTTCGACGCCATCGCGCCGAGCCGCCACACGGTCGGGGTCAACTTGCTGCCGGGCTTGCGGAAGAGCGTCAGCCGCAGCCGGTACGAGGCGAGCAGCGGCCCGGCCGCCGCGTCGTCGATGGAGAAGGTGTCGGTCCAGATGCTGCTCTTGCCGTCGGTCTGGTCGTCCACCGACGTCCGCCGGATGTCCTGGTCGCCGTCGCCGGCGGTCCAGCGGCCCATCACGTACGCCGGGGTGGCGGTGCCGTCGGTGTAGGTGCCGAGCAGCTCGACCTGGATCCAGGTGCCGGCCGGGGTGTGCGCGTTCCACGACGAGATCAGCTCGCTCGCCGGGTGCGGCACCCGGCGCACCGGCGAGGTCCAGGAGGCCGACTCCCAGGTGGCGGTGAGGCCGGTGTGCGGGTCGGTGTAGTCCAGCGAGCCGGTGGCCCGGCTGATCTCCAGGCCCGCCCGCTTGCCGGCCACCGGCCGGGTGCCCGCGTGCGCGCCGAACAGCCAGTCGGCGAAGGACGTCCAGCCGTGGTAGTCCACCGGGGCGGTGTCGCGCTCACCGGTGCGGCCGTGCCGCAGCGGCGCGGCGCCGGACGCGGCGGCGCCGGACGGCGCGGCCGACGCCGGCTGCGCGGTGGCGGTCGTCGCCGCGGCCGCGGCGGCGGCCAGCGCCGCGGCGATCACGGCGCGGCGGGGCGCGTTACTGGTCATGGCGAAATCCCCTCGTTTTCCCTCGACGGGTGCGGGACACCCCTGCGCGCCGCCCGGCGGCAGGTCGCACCACCATTGCAGCCCGGCCGCCCTTTCCACCAGGTTTTCCGGCCGCGTGGCGCCACCAACATTGGTCTGCTCCTGTGACGCTCAGCCGGGCAGGACCACCAGGTCACGCCCGGTCAGATTCAGCCGCTCGCCGCCACCTTGTGTGCACACCGCGATGTCCTCGATGCGCGCGCCGAAGGTGCCGGGCAGGTAGATGCCCGGCTCGACGGAGAAAGCCATCCCCGGCGCCAGCGCCCGCCTGCTGCCCGCCACGATGTACGGCTCCTCGTGCGTCTCCAGGCCGATGCCGTGGCCGGTGCGGTGGATGAAGTGCTCGCCGTAGCCGGCCGCGGTGATGATGTCCCGGCCGACCGCGTCCAGTTGCTCGGCGGTGAGGCCGGGGCGCACCGCGTCGGTCTGCGCGGTCTGCGCGCGCAGCAGCACCTCGTACAGCTCGCGGAATGCCGCGGGCGGCTCGCCGACGGCGTAGGTGCGGGTGGAGTCCGAGCAGTAGCCGTCCTCGGTGGTGCCGCCGATGTCGACCACCACCGGGTCGCCGGCCCGGATCACCCGGTCGGAGACGTCGTGGTGCGGGCTCGCGCTGTTCGGCCCGGAGGCGACGATCACGAAGTCCACGGTCGCGTGGCCGGCCTCCACGATGGCCTCCGCGATGTCCCTGGCGACCTCCCGCTCGGTCCGCCCGGCGCGCAGCCACTCCCCCATCCTGCGGTGCACCCGGTCGATGGCGCCGCCCGCGAGGCGCAGCGCGGCCACCTCGGCGGGGCTCTTGCGCACCCGCAGCTCGGTCAGCACGTCGGCGGCCAGGCTCGCCTGGGCGTCGGGCAGCGCGGCCTGGAAGGCCAGCAGCTTCTCCGCCCACATGTGGTTGTCGACCGCGAAACGGCGGACGCCCGCCGGCAGCCGGCGGGCGATCAGCTCGTACGCGTCGTCGGTCTCCCCGAAGTCGGTGATCTCCAGGCCGAGGCCGCCGGCCGGCGAGGCCTGCGCGACGGCCCGCTCCAGGGCGGGCACCACCAGGAAGGGGTCCGCCTCGGCCGGTACCACCAGGCAGGTCAGCCGCTCCATCGGCAGCGCCTGATAGCCGGTCAGGTAGCGCAGGTCGGACCCAGGAGAGACCAGCAGCGCGTCCAGGCCCGCGTCGGCGGTGGCCCGCCTGGCGAGTTCGAGGCGCTCGGCGGGATGGAGGGCGGCGGCGGAGTCTTCTGAGTCGGTCACGCCGACCACGGTAGACGGCGCCGCCCCCCGACACGGAGACCTTTACGGCCCGGCGCGCACCGGGACGGCGTGCCTGCGGCCCTATGCTCCCCGACCATGGACGCTCACCGCCCGGCCGGGAATTCGCCGCTCTCGCTGCGCGGTCTCGCCGGCACGCTCGACCTGCTGCCGCCGTCCTGCGGCCCGGTGCGGCTGGTGGCCGTCGACGGACACGCGGGCGCCGGCAAGAGCACGCTGGCCGCCCGGCTGGCCGCGGAGGCCGGCGGGGCGCCGGTGGTGCACACGGACGATCTCGCCACGCACGAGGAGCCGTTCGGCTGGGCGGACCGGCTCGTCGCCGAGGTGGTCGTGCCCTTCCAGGAGGGCCGGGAGGCCCGGCACCGGGTCTACGACTGGACCGCGCGGCGGTTCGCCGGCGAGCGGGCGGTGCCGGCGGCGCCGGTGGTGCTGCTGGAAGGGGTCGGCAGCGGGCAGTTGGCGCTGCGGCCGTATCTGGCGGTGACCCTGTGGCTTGAGGTCGACCCGGCCACCGCCAGGTCGCGCGGGATCCGCAGGGACGGGCCCGCGCTCGAGCACTTCTGGACCGGGTGGTCCGCGGCGGAGGACCAGCACTTCGCGGCGGATCCGACGCGGCCCTTCGCGGACCTTCTGGTCCACCAGACGGAGGGCGGATATCGCGCCGCTCCCGGCCCGTACGATCACGGCGGGTGACGTACTTGACCGCTCCGCGCGGAGCAATTACGTTTTCAACCAAGCGGCCCCGGAAGGCCGCTTCGTAGCACGAAGCCCCCGGTTGTTCCCCCGTGACCGGGGGCTTCGTCCTGCCCTCCGACCCTGCCACCGCGACCTGTCCGCCGTCGTGGCTGGTCGTGCGGTTCCCCGCACCCCCAGGTGACTGCCACTCACAGTGCGCGTCCGCCCCCACCACCACCCCGCCCGCCCGCGCCGTTCCCCGCGCCCCTGAGGGGTTCCCCTCCACGCGGAGGGCGAGCGTTTCCCAGGGGCGCGAGGAACGGCGCGACAAGCCACAACGGCGGGGAAGCAGCACCGCCACCGCAAGTGGGAGCGCCAGGCCCGCGGGGCCGGGGAGGACGCGGCGCCACCGCACGTGGCAGCACCCCTCAAAGCCCCGCAGGGCTACGCACTCTACGGAGTTGACCTCTTCGCGGGTACGATGCCGGAGGGTGTGGGCGGGGGCGTGGGGTGCCGCCGCCTGGTTCAACTCCCGCGTGCTGCCCACCGGTTGGCCGCGCGGGCGAGCGGCGAGGGGCGCGGGGGAACGATGGGTGGGGACTAGATGGACTTCGGCACCGACCGCGCGGGCGCCCCGGCCGATCTCGCGTGGCTGCGCGGCATCGACGCGTACACCATGGGCGCCTACGTCCAGGCCGAGGAGGAGTTCAGAGCCGCGGTCCGTATCGACCCCGGCATGGCCGACGCCTGGCTCGGGCTGCACGCGCTGCGGGCCGACACCGCCACCGCGCTGCTGCAGATGTACCGGCACCGGGACCGTTTCGGGGAGCAGCGGGCGGCGCACCGCCGCACCCTGAACTCCTGGTACTGGCTGGGCTGGTGGGTGCAGCCGGTGCTGGAGACCGGCAGGGACCTGCTGCTCGCGCACGCCTCGCACTGGCTGGACGGCCGCCATGTCGCGGAGCTGGACCGGGCGCTGGCGGACTGCCCGCCGGTCGACACCGACCCGCAGGTGCGCTTCCTGCACGCCTGCCGGGCGTATCTGGTCAAGGACTGGGAGCACCTGGTCCGGCACACCGAGCCGCTGCTCGGCGACCCGCTGCTCGGCATCGAGGCGGGCCTGTTCGGCGGCATGGCCCGGGTGCGCCTGGAGATGTGCGGGCAGGCCGAGCCGCTGCTGGCCGCCGCCCTGATGCGCTGCCGCAGCGAGCAGCCGCAGCGCAAGGAGCTGCGCTACTGGCTGGCCCGCGCCTACGAGGGCACCGGACGCACCGCGGCGGCGGTGCCGCTGTATCGGGCGGTGCACCGGGTGGACCCGGCGTTCATGGACACCGCCGCACGGCTGGCGGCCATCCACGAGACCGACGACGGCCTGGACGAGAGCGCCGGCCTGGCCACCGCCGTCTCACTGCACGGCGGCGGGCAGGCGGTCCCGGAGGGCGCAGGCGACCTGGACGCGGCGCTGTATGCGGACCCCGGCGACGGCCGCCCGCAGGGCGCCACCGAGATGGACGAGGCGCTGCTGGCCTCCGCGGGCGCGCTGGACGACGACATACGCGACCGGGCCGCCGCCCCGCTCAGCGGCACGCTGCCCGCGCAACTGCCGCTGGGCGGGTCCGATCCGGCGCTGCTCGCCCAAGCTCTCGCCGAGCTCGACGGCATGGTCGGCCTCGAACCGGTCAAGCGGCAGGTCAAGGCGCTGTCCGCGCAGCTGCGGATGGCCAGGCTGCGGGCCGGGCAGGGCCTGCCGGTGCAGCCGCCGAAGCGGCACTTCGTCTTCTCCGGCCCCTCCGGTACCGGCAAGACCACGGTGGCGCGCATATTGGGCCGGGTCTTCTACGCCCTCGGCCTGCTCGGCGGTGACCACCTGGTGGAGGCGCAGCGCTCGGACCTGGTCGGCGAGTTCCTCGGCCAGACCGCGGTCAAGGCCAACGAGCTGATCGACTCCGCGCTGGGCGGGGTGCTGTTCGTGGACGAGGCCTACGCGCTGTCCAACTCCGGCTACAGCAAGGGTGACGCCTACGGCGACGAGGCCCTCCAGGTCCTGCTCAAGCGCGCCGAGGACAACCGCGATCGGCTGGTGGTCATCCTGGCCGGCTACCCCGAGGGGATGGACCGGCTGCTCGCCGCCAACCCGGGCCTGAGCTCGCGCTTCACCACCCGGGTGGACTTCCCCAGCTACCGCCCGCTGGAGCTGACCCGGATCGGCCAGGTGCTGGCCGGCGAGAACGGCGACCAGTGGGACGACGAGGCGCTGGAGGAGCTGCGGGCGATCAGCGGCCATGTCGTCGACCAGGGCTGGATCGACGAGCTGGGCAACGGGCGGCTGCTGCGCACGCTGTACGAGAAGAGCTGCGCCTACCGCGATCTGCGGCTGTCGGAGTACGCGACGACGCCGACCCGCGAGGAGCTGTCCACGCTGCGGCTGCCGGATCTGATGCAGGCCTACGGCGAGGTGCTGTCGGGCCGCGGGCCCGGCGTCCCGCCGCCCGACCCGGCCGAGTAGCCGGATCGGGCGGGGGCGGCCGTCAGCCGACCAGCTCGCCGGGCGCGGAGCGGTGCGAGGGGTCGCGGACCTCGCCGACCAGCATTTCCAGCACGTCCTCCAGGGCGACCAGGCCGAGCACCCGCCCGGCCGGGTCCGCGACCGCCGCCAGGTGGGAGGCGGCCCGCCGCATCGAGGTGAGCGCGTCGTCCAGCGGGAGGTCGGCGCGCAGCGTGGTGATCGGGCGCCACAGCCGCTGCGGCACCGGGCGGTCCTGGTCCTCCAGGTCCAGCATGTCCTTGACGTGCAGGTAGCCCAGGTAGCCGGGGCCGGGTTCCGCGGCCACCGGGAAGCGGGAGTAACCGGTGCGCACGGTCAGCTCCTCGACCTCGCGGGGGGTCACCGTCGGCGTCAGGGTGATCAGCTGGTCCGGGGTGAGCAGCACCTCGGTGACCGGGCGGGTGCCCAGTTCCAGCGCGTCCTCCAGGCGCTCCTGCTCGTCGGAGTCCAGCAGCCCGGCCCGCCGGGCGTCCTCCACCAGCACGGTCAGCTCGGCGCTGGTGAAGACCGCGTCGACCTCGTCCTTGGGCTCGACGCCGCAGGCGCGCAGGATCACCCGGGCGCTCGCGCCGAGAACCACGATCACCGGCCGGAAGACCCGGGCGAAGCCGACCAGCCCGGGGCTGAGCCACAGGGCGGTCTTCTCCGGGTCGGCCATCGCCAGGTTCTTCGGCACCAGCTCGCCGATGACCAGGTGCAGGAAGACCACCAGGGCCAGCGCCAGCACGTAGCCGATCGCGTGCACCAGGTCGTCCGGTACGTGGGCCGCGGTGAACACCGGCTCCAGCAGGTGCGCGACGGTGGGTTCGGCGACCGCGCCGAGGGTCAGCGAGCAGACGGTGACGCCGAACTGCGCGGCGGCCATCATCTGCGGCAGGTGCTCCAGGCCGTACAGGACCGTGCGCGCCCTGCGCTGTGCGGCGGCCAGCGGTTCGATCTGGCTGCGGCGGACGGAGACCAGGGCGAACTCGGCGCCGACGAAGAAACCGTTGCCGAGCACCAGGAGCAGCGCGATCAGGAGCTGGAGTGCGCTCATCGTTCGCTCTCCTCCCCCGCGGCCGGCGCCGTACGCGTGATCCGCACCCGTTCGGCCCGGTGGTGGCCGACCTCGGCGACCCGCAGCCGCCAGCCGGACAGCTCCGCGGTGTCGCCGACCTCGGGGATCCGCCCCAGCAGGTCGGCGACCAGGCCGGCGACGGTCTCGTACGGTCCTTCCGGCGCGTCGAGGCCGATCCGGGCCAGGGTGTCGATCCGGCAGCCGCCGTCGGCGTCCCAGGCGGGGTGGCCGTTCTCCGGCGGGGCCTGCGCGAGGTCGGGCAGGTCGACGGCGTCGTGCTCGTCGCGCACCTCGCCGACCAGTTCCTCGACGATGTCCTCCAGGGTGACCACCCCGGCGGTGCCGCCGTACTCGTCCACGACGACCGCGATGGGCTGCTGGCTGCGGAGCAGGTCGAGCAGCGGCTGGGCGGCCAGCGTCTCGGGGACCAGCAGCGGCACGACCGCGATCCGGCCGACCGCGGTGCGGTCGCGCACCTCGGCGGGCACCGCGAGGGCGTCCTTGAGGTGGACCATGCCGACGATGTCGTCGAGCCGGGAGCGGTAGACCGGGAAGCGGGACAGGCCGGTGGCGCGGGTGAGGTTGAGGACGTCGGCCGCGGTGGCGGTGTCCTCCAGGGCGCTGACCCTGACCCGGGGGGTCATCACGTTCTCCGCGGTGAGGTCGGCGAGCGACAGGGTGCGGACGAACAGGTCGGCGGTGTCCTGCTCCAGCGTTCCGGCCAGGGCGGAGTGCCGGGCGAGCGAGACCAGCTCGGTGGGGGTGCGCGCGGAGGCCAGTTCGTCGGCGGGCTCCACGCCCAGCATCCGCACCAGGTGGTTGGCGGCGGAGTTGAGCAGCTCGATGACCGGCCGGAAGGCGCGGGAGAAGGCCCGCTGGGGTCCGGCGACCATCCTGGCGACGGCCAGCGGCCGGGAGACCGCCCAGTTCTTCGGGACCAGCTCGCCGATCACCATCTGGACGGCCGAGGCGGCCATCATGCCGCCCACGACCGCGACCCCGGGGGCCGCGCCGTCCGGTATCCCGGTGGCGCTGACCGGCCCGGTGAGCAGGTCGGCGAGTGCGGGTTCGGCCAGCATGCCGACGACGAGCGAGGTGATGGTGATGCCGAGCTGGGTGCCGGACAGCTGGAAGGACAGCTTGCGCAGGGCGGCGACCACGCCGGCCGCCCGCCGGTCACCCTCGGCGGCGGCGCGTTCCGCGGCCGGGCGCTCCACCGTCACCAGGCCGAATTCGGCGGCGACGAAGAAGCCGTTGGCGAGGATCAGGACGAAGGCGGCTGCGAGCAGCAGCAGTGACGTGCTCATGAGGCCGCCGCTCCATGGAACGGGGCGGGAGGGGCGGCGCAGGTATTACCGGACGGTTCGTCCATCGGGGTGTGAGTGTCACTCCTCGGTAGGTCGGGCGGTTCGGCGGGCGGCGCCGTCGTGGCACCGCCCGGATCCAGAGTAGCCAGTGCGGTCGCGGCCGCGTAGGACGGCAGGCGCCACTTTCACCCGGGACCGGCCCCGTCGCGCGGGTCGCGGTCCCTGGCCTCGCCGAGCGCTTCGACCAGGGCGCGCAGCCGCCGGGCGTCGCTGACGGCCTGCCGCCTGGCGATCCCCGGCTGGATGCCCATCACGGCCAGCGTGGTGCCGTCGGCCAGGTCCAGATGGACCCAGGCGTCGCCGGCCCGCAGCCGCACGGCCAGCACTTCGGCCCAGGCCAGCCGTCGCTTGACCGTGAGGTTCACCACGGTCAGGCCGCCGGCGTCCGCGACCGCCTTGGGGCGGCTGAGCAGCGTCAGCAGGGCCAGCGAGAGCACCCCGACGACCACCACGGTGATCCGGTCGCCGCTGCTCCACGGGGACGCCCCCTCGTGCGGCATCACCACCGCGAGGGTGCTGAGCGTGCCGAGCAGCAGCGTCCCCATGGTGAGCAGCACCACACGGGTGACCAGCGGCCGGAAGGTGACCGGCAACTGCGCGACGGCGGCCAGCGCGCGGTCGTCGCCGGCGGTGGTCACAGCCGGGCGGCGTGGATGCCGGTGGTGAGGATCGCCCGGGCGCCCAGGTCGTACAGCTCGTCCATGATGCGCTGGGCGTCGCTGGTGGGGACCATGGCGCGGACGGCGACCCAGCCCTCGTGGTGCAGCGGGGAGACGGTCGGCGACTCCAGGCCGGGGGTCAGCGCGACGGCCTTGTCGACGTGCTCGGCACGGATGTCGTAGTCCATCATCACGTAGCGCCTGGCGACCAGGACGCCCTGCAGCCGGCGCAGGAACTTCTGCACCTTCGGGTCGCCGGCGGGCGCGCCGGTGGGACGGACGACCACCGCCTCGGAGGCCATGATCGGCTCCCCGAAGGCCTCAAGGCCCGCGTTGCGCAGCGAGGTGCCGGTCTCCACCACGTCGGCGATGACCTGGGCGACGCCGAGCTGGATGGCGGTCTCGACGGCCCCGTCGAGGTGCACCACGGAGGCGGCCACCCCGTTGTCGGCGAGGTGCTTCTCCACGATGCCCTCGTACGAGGTCGCCACCGTCATCCCGCCCAGGCCGGCGACGCCGGTGGCGGTGCCGGGCCTGGCGGCGTAGCGGAAGGTGGAGCGGGCGAAGCCGAGCTGCAGGATCTCCTCGGCGCTCGCCCCGGAGTCCAGCAGCAGGTCGCGCCCGGTGATGCCGATGTCGAGGCGCCCGGAGCTGACGTAGATGGCGATGTCGCGCGGCCGCAGGTAGAAGAACTCCACGTCGTTGGCGCTGTCGAACAGCACCAGTTCCTTGGACTCCTTGCGCTGGCGGTATCCGGCCTCATGGAGCATGTCCGCCGCGGGTCCGGACAGTGAGCCCTTGTTCGGGACGGCGATGCGCAGCATGGGGTCTGGTTCCTTCGCTGTGAGTGCGGTGGGGTGGTGCTGTGGTGCCGGGTCGCTGTGGCGCCGGGGGGTTGCGGAGGTGCGCGTACGGCCCGCGCGGTGCGCCGCGCCGGCCGTACGGCTCACAGATGGGCGTAGACGTCGTCCAGGGAGATGCCGCGGGCGACCATCATCACCTGAACGTGGTACAGCAGTTGGGAGATCTCCTCGGCGGTGGCGTCGGCGCCTTCGTACTCGGCCGCCATCCACACCTCGGCGGCCTCCTCGACCACCTTCTTGCCGATCGCGTGCACGCCGCTGCCGACCAGTTCCGCGGTACGTGACGTGCTGGGGTCGCCGGTGGCGGCCTTGCGCTGCAGCTCGGCGAAGAGCTGCTCGAATGTCTTGTTGGCCATGGTGGTCCTAGCCTACGGGGAACCGCCCGCCGTTCACCGCCACGGTTCGGATAGTGAGCGGATCACCGCCGCGGTCGCCACCGCCGCGGTGACCGCTTCGTGGCCCTTGTCCTCGTTCGACCCGGGAAGTCCGGCGCGGTCCAGCGCCTGCTCCTCGTCGTCGCAGGTCAGCACGCCGAAGCCGACCGGGACACCGCTGTCCACGCTGACCTGCGTCAGCCCGGCGGTGACACCCTGCGAGACGTACTCGAAATGCGGGGTGCCGCCGCGGATGATCACCCCGAGCGCGACGACCGCGTCGTAGCCGCGGCCCGCCACCGCGCGGGCGACGACCGGCAGTTCGAAGCTGCCAGGCACCCGCAGCAGCGTCGGCTCCTCGATCCCGAGGTCGTGCAGCGCGCGCATCGCGCCGTCGACGAGGCCGTCCATCACCTGCGTGTGCCACTGCGCCGCGATCACCGCGACCCGCAGGTCGCCGCAGTTCTTGACGGTCAGCTCGGGGGCGCCCTTACCGCTCACTTCTACTTCTCTCCTCGCTCGGTTCCTGTGCTGCCCTCGGCGGTGCCGACGGGCGTGTGGGTGCGGCCAGCGCTCTCCAGCCAGGGCAGGTCGTGCCCCATCCGGTCGCGCTTGGTCCGCAGATACCGCAGATTGTGCTCCCCCGCCCCGACCTGCATCGGCTCGCGCCCCAGCACGTCGAGACCGTGCCCCACCAGCGCGCCGGTCTTGGCCGGGTTGTTGGTGATCAGCCGCAGCGAGCGCACCCCGAGGTCGGTGAGGATCCGGGCGGCGGCGCCGTAGTCGCGGGCGTCGGCGGGCAGGCCGAGTTCCAGATTGGCGTCCAGCGTGTCGCGGCCGCGCTCCTGGAGCTCGTACGCCCGCAGCTTGGACAGCAGGCCGATACCGCGGCCCTCGTGGCCGCGCAGGTAGAGCACCACCCCGCGGCCCTCCTCGGCGATCCGGCGCAGCGCGCCCTGCAACTGCGGCCCGCAGTCGCAGCGCTGCGAGCCGAAGACGTCGCCGGTCAGGCACTCGGAGTGCACCCGCACCAGGACGTCGGTGCCGTCGCCCAGTTCGCCGGCGACCAGCGCGATGTGCTCGACGCCGTCGTCGGTGCTGCGGTAGCCGTAGGCGCGGAAGTCGCCGAAGGCCGTGGGCAGCGTGGTGGCCGCCTCCCGGCGGACGCTCGGCTCCGACGAGCGGCGGTAGGCGATCAGGTCCTCGATGGAGATGATGGCCAGGCCGTGCTTGCGGGCGAAGGGCACCAGGTCCGGCAGCCGGGCCATGGTGCCGTCCTCCCGGGCGATCTCCACGATGGCCGCGGCCGGCCGCAGCCCGGCGAGCCTTGCCAGGTCCACGCCGGCCTCGGTGTGGCCGGCCCGCACCAGCACACCGCCGCTCCTGGCCCGCAGCGGGAAGACGTGCCCGGGGCGCACGAAGTCGGCGGCCACCGACGAGGACTCGGCCAGCAGCCGGATCGTCGCGGCGCGGTCGGCCGCGGAGATCCCGGTGGTCACCCCGTGCGCGGCACCGGCGTCCACCGACACGGTGAAGGCGGTGCGCATCGACTCGGTGTTGGCGCCCACCATCTGCGGCAGGTCAAGCCGGTCGAGGTCCGGCGGCTCCATCGGTACGCAGATCAGCCCGCGGCACTCGGCCATCATGAACGCCACGATCTCCGGGGTGACCTTCTCCGCGGCGACGATCAGGTCGCCCTCGTTCTCCCGGTTCTCGTCGTCCACCACCACGACCGGGCGTCCCGCCGCGATCTCCGCGATGGCCCGTTCCACCGGGTCGAGACCGAGGTCGGCCTCGTCGTACCAGTCGTCCTGCAGTGCGGTCACGGCACTCATGCCGTCACTCCTTCCGCGACGGTGGTGCTCGGCTTCGCCTGCGACGGCCCGTCAGCGGCCGGTGCGGCCCTGCGGGTCTGCTGCCACCAGGCGTACATCCCGGCGATCACCAGGACGAAGTAGACGATGTAGACCAGCCCGGAGAAGGGCAGGCCGCTGTGGAAGTTCAGCGGCACCCCGACCAGGTCGACGGCCAGCCAGGCGAACCAGAACTCGACCCAGCCGCGGGCCTGGGCGTACATCGCGGCCAGCGTGCCGACGAAGATGTACGCGTCCGGCCACGGGTTCCAGGACAGCTTCGGATACGCCAGGAAGAGCGAGGCGACCGCGACCGTGCCGACCGCGGTGGCCGCCACCAGCACCGCCCGCTCCCGCCAGGTGGCGAACCTCACGGTCAGCCGGCCGGAGGCGGCCCCGCCGCGCCGCCACTGGTACCAGCCCCACACCGCGACGGTGATCACCACGAACTGCTTGCCGACCCCGCCGCCGAGCTGCGCCGACCAGAAGGCCGCCACCAGCACGACGCCGGACAGCAGTTGGACCGGCCAGGTGAGCATCGCCCGCCGCCAGCCGAGCGCGAGCGCGCCCAGGCCCAGCAGGTTGCCGATCATGTCGGACCAGATGACGTGCTGGTCGAAGGCGGTGAAGGCCTCGCTGTTGAGCCAGTGCAGTACGCCGGTGTCGCTCATCGGGGATCCTCCCCGCTGCTCGGGGCCGGGGCGGGGGTCGAGGCGGTCGCCGGGGCCGGAGTGGTGAGCATGCGCTCGACGTATTTGGCGACCACGTCGACTTCGAGGTTCACCGGGTCGCCCGGCTGCTTGATGCCGAGGGTGGTCAGCGCGAGGGTGGTCGGGATGAGGCTGACGGTGAAGTAGTCGGCCGCCGCCTCGACAACGGTGAGGCTGATGCCGTCGACGGTGATCGAGCCCTTCTCCACCACGTAGCGGGTGAGTTCGGCGGGCAGCGAGATCTTCACGATCTCCCAATGCTCGGCCGGCGTGCGCTCGACGACCGTGCCGGTGCCGTCCACGTGGCCCTGCACCAGATGCCCGCCGAGCCGTCCGCCGAGCGCCATCGGGCGCTCCAGGTTGACCCGCGAGCCGGGGCGCAGGGCGCCCAGGCTGGAGCGGCTGAGCGTCTCGGCCATCACATCGGCGGTGAAGGTGCCGCCGCCGAACTCGACGACGGTCAGGCACACGCCGTTCACCGCGATCGAGTCGCCGTGCTTGGCGCCCTCGGTCACGACCGGGCCGCTCACGGTGAAACGCGAGGCGTCGGTCTGGTCCTCGACCGCGGTGATCTCACCCAGTTCTTCGACGATTCCGGTGAACACGTCACTTCTCCTGTGCGGCAGTGGGGACGGCGATGTGGGTGGGGGTGCCAGTGGGGACGGCGGTGATACGCAGGTCGGGCCCGAGGCGGGCGACATCGGTCACGTCGAGCCGCAACGCCTGCGCGATGGTGCTGATTCCTGCCGGGCCGAGGGCGGCGGGGCCGGCGCCGAGCAGCGCCGGCGCCAGGTAGCCGACGACCGCGTCGACGGCCCCGGCGGCCACGAACGCGCCGGCGAGGGTCGGCCCGCCCTCCAGCAGGACCGAGCGGACGCCGCGGGCGTGCAGTTCCGCGAGCAGGGTCGGCACGTCGAGGCCGGTGGGGGCGGTCTCCTTGGCTTCGGCCGGCTCGGTTTCAGCCGGCTTGAATTCCTCTGACCTGCTTTCGGCTGGCTTGCTTTCGGCCGGCCTGCTTTCGGCCGGCTTCGTTTCGTGGGCGGCCGGGCCCAGGTCGGGCGCGTACGGGAGGCGGAGGACGTCCACGCCGGGGAGGTGCGTGGTGTCGGCGTCCTTCGACACCGCGATCAGCGTCGGCGCGCTGTCGTCCAGCACGCGGGCGGCCGGGGTGACTTGCGCCCGGGAGTCCACCACCACCCGCAGCGGCTGCACCGCACCCTCGACGCCGCGCACCGCCAGGTGCGGGTCGTCGGCAAGCAGCGTGCCCGAGCCGACCACCACGGCGTCCGCCTCCGCCCGCAGTCGGTGCACGTCCGCACGCGACTCGGCCGACGTGATCCAGCGGCTGCTGCCGTCCGCGGCCGCGATCCGGCCGTCCAGCGTGGCCGCGTACTTCCAGCGCACGTACGGGCGGCCGCGGCGCACCGACGTCAGCCATGCGACGTTGACCGCCTCGGCCTCGGCCGCCAGCAGCCCGCTCTCCACGTCCACGCCCGCCGCCCGCAGCGTGGCCGCCCCGCCGGACGCGGCCGGGCTCGGGTCGGACACCGCGTGCACCACCCGGGCGACCCCGGCCTCGATCAGCGCCTGGGCGCACGGGCCTGTCCTGCCGGTGTGGTTGCACGGTTCGAGGGTCACCACGGCGGTGCCGCCGCGGGCCGCCTCGCCCGCCGCGCGCAGCGCGTGCACCTCGGCGTGCGGGCCGCCGGCCTTGCGGTGCCATCCCTCGCCGACGACGGCGCCCGTCGTGTCGAGAATCACACAGCCGACGACGGGGTTGGGGGCGGTGGCGCCCAGCGCGCGAGCCGACAACGCGATGGCCCGGCGCATCGCGTCGGCTTCGGTCGTGGCTGTGCCCGGGGTCGCGCCTCGGGCTGCGCCCATGGCTGTGCCTGGGGCACGGGGCGTGCCGTCGGGGCGCCGCCCGTCTGGGGTGTCCGTGGTGGCCACCGGGTCCTCCTGCCGCATCGGGCACGGACTCCGGGGTGAGCGGACGTCTCCACGTCCGGGGCACCGGCACGACGCGGGCCTGAGCGGCCCGCCCTGCGGCGGCGCACCGTTGTGAACGCCCGCCGCGCACTGCCTCCCATCCGGACTTTCACCGTCGGTCCAGGAATTTCACCTGGTCAACCGGCCGCTGGCTGCGGACGGGTCGCGGACTGTAACCGCCGGTTCGGAATTACACCGACCCCGGAGTGCGCAAACGTCACTGGTACGAGGTCCAGTCTGCCACGGGTTCCATGCTGGGCTCCAGGGGTTTTTTGCCCGCCCGCCCACCCGTGCGGGTGTTTTGTCGGGTGCGGGTGCCGCTGGTAGGTGGGTCGGTGCCGCCCCGGGGGTATCTCCTCGGCCTGCGCACCATGGCTCTTACGGGATGTTCCAGCGGGAGTTGTGCGCATGCCTGCGGGGACACCCCCGGACCGTCTCCTCCCCGCCGCCGGCGGCCCCCTGCCGACACTGGCTGAGGAGGAGGCGTCGGGACCTGCGCACCCCCTCCCGCACCCGCCCCCGGGGAAGGTGGATGACTCCCCGGGCACCCTTGCCGCGGGCGTCACGCCTGCCCGCACGAACGCCTGCGGCGCCCCCGCACGCACGGCCGTAACAGCCGCCGATGGCGGGCCACCCCCCACAAGAAGACCCGCAGACGACGTCGTATCCGCACGGGTCTGGGGGCTCCCCCACGCGGAGCCGTGGGGGAGGGTGGGAAACACCCCGCGCCGCCAGGCGCGGGAAACCCCCCACGGACGCGCACCCGCCGGCGGTGGCGGCCTGCACCCCGCACGGGCGTGCCCCCGCCCACGGGTGGCGGCCCGCCGGCGGTGGCGGGCCCCCGGGCCGCGGGCGCGGGCGCACCCCGCGACCGGGGCGGCCCCCTGGGGCGGGGGTCAGGCCGCAGGGGTGAAGAGGGTCTCCTGGGCGGAATCCATCGCCGTGATCACGGCACCGCGGAGGATGGGGCCGGCGGGGACCGCCGTGGGGCGGACCTCGGTGCGGAGGGGGGAGAGGCGGGAGAGGCGGGCCGAGACGCGCTCGGCCAGGTCGGGCCCACCGGCGGAGCCGACCTCGCCGGCCAGTACGACCTGCCCGGGGTCGAGCACGGCGCAGACCGCCGCCGCCCCGACGGCGATCCTGGCGGCGAGCTCGTCGAGGAAGGCCGGGGTGCCGGAGCGCACGGCAGCGGCGGCGGCCGCCGCGTCGGAGCCGGGGGCGGAAAGGCCGTGGGCGCGAGCCAGCTCGCAGACCCCGCGGCTGCCGACGAGCCCGTGGAAGCCGTCGTCGCAGTTCGTGGAGGTCGGCAGCCGCCCGCTCGCGGAGATCGGCAGGAAGCCGACCTCGCCGGCGCCGCCGGAGTTGCCGCGCCGCAGGCGCCCTTCGAGGACGAGGGCGGCTCCGACGCCGCCGCCGATCCAGAGCAGCACGAAGGTGTCCCCGGCGGCGCCGCCGCGTTCGCGCTGCTCGGCGATGGCGGCGAGGTTGACCTCGTTCTCCAGCAGGACGGGCACGCCGAGCCGGTTGCGTACCTCGTCGACGAGGTCGCCGTGCCACCCGGGGAGTTCGCCGTGGGTGCTGAGCCGGCCGGTGACCGGGTTGATCAGGCCGGGCGCGCCGAAGGCGACGGTGTGCAGGGGTTTGCCGGCGGCCGCGCCGAGGAGGAGGCCGACGCCGGCCTCGATGGTGCGGGCCGGGTCGGCGTCGGCGGGGACGGCCAGGTCGGCCCTGGCCTGGGTGCGGCCGAGGAGGTCGGCGATCTCGACGCCGATGCTGTCGATGCGGACGTCGAGACCGGCGACGTGCGTGCGGTGGGCGACGATGCCGTAGACGCGGGCGTTGGGGCCGCGCCGGGCGGCGCCGGACTCGCCGACGACCTCGATCAGGCCGGAGTCCTGGAGGCGCTCGACCAGGTCGGCGACGCTGGGCCGGGACATGCCGGTGAGTTCCTTCAGCTGCGCGGCGGTGAGCGGCCCTTCCTGCTGGAGCAGGCGCAGGGCGAGCCGGTCGTTGATCGCCCTGGCCGTACGCGGTGAGGCGTTGAGGCCGGGCTGCGCGCGGGTCACGGTCATGCCGGCGATCCTTCCAGACGGCCCCGGTGTCTTAACTTTCAGGCAGGCTTCCTGATAGTTTACCGCCCATGAGTCCTCCAGCGGCCCGGTGGGCCCCCGCGAAGGTACGCACCGCCCATATGGCGATCGCCACCATCTTCGCCGTGCATGGCGCGGTGCAGGGCACGTTCGCCACCCGGATTCCCTGGATCAAGGACCATCTCGGGCTCAGCGCCGGCGCGTTGGGCATCGCGCTGGTGTGTCCCGCGGTGGGGTCGATGCTGACGATGCCGCTGGCCGGGCGGCTGATGCACAAGCTCGGGTCGCGGACCGCGCTGCGGCTGCTGCTCGGGATGTGGTGCGCCGCGCTCGCCCTGCCGGCGCTGGCGCCCGGGCTGCCGTGGCTGTGCCTGTCGCTGCTGGTCTTCGGCGGCTCCGCCGGGATGGCGGACGTGGTGATGAACGCCCTCGGGGTGGCCGTCGAGGAGCACAAGGGCAAGTCGATCATGTCCGGGCTGCACGGGATGTGGAGCGTCGGCACCCTGACCGGCGCCGCGATCGGCGTGCCGGCCGCGCATGCGGGGCTTGACGGCCGGATCCATCTGGGTGCGGTGGCCGGCGCGCTGGTGGTGATCGGCTTCCTGGTGTGTGCCAAGGTGCCCGATCTGCACCCGGCGGCGGACGAGGCCGCGCCGCCGAGGTTCGCGCTGCCGCCGCGTGCGGCACTGGTGATCGGGGCGATCGGCTTCTGCGGGGTCTTCGCCGAGGGCGGCAGCGCCGACTGGTGCGCGGTCTACCTGCGCGACATCGCCAACGCCTCGCCCGCGGTGGCGGCGCTGGCGTACACCGCCTTCTCCTGCACGATGGCGACGGCCCGGCTGCTGGGTGACTTCGCGGTGCGCCGGCTCGGCGCGGTGACGGCGATCCGGGCCGGCGGGGTGGTCGCGACCGGCGGCGGGCTGCTGGTGGTGCTCTCGCACGCGCCGGTCCCGGCGATCGCCGGCTTCGCGCTGATCGGCGTGGGCATATCGGTGGTCGTCCCGCTGTGCTTCGCCGCCGCGGGGCGGAGCGGGCCGAATCCGAGCCAGGCCATCGCGGGTGTCGCGACCGTCACGTACACCTCGGGGCTCATCGCGCCCGCGGCGATCGGCGGGATCGCCGGCGCCAGCTCGCTGACGGTGTCCTTCACGCTGGTCACGGTGCTGACGCTGGGTCTGGTGGTGGGTGCGGGCGTCGTCCGGCCGACCGCGGTGAAGGTGGCGGGCTCGCCCTCGCCGGCCCACGTCACCGCCGACTGAGCCCGCCGGGTGGCAGGCGGGCCCGACCGGAGTGGGAGCCGGGGCGGTCTCGTCCGCCGCCCGGCGTCGTCATGGGGTGCAGCCGCGGGAGTGGTCGCAACGCGGCAGGTCAGGGGAGTTCGGCGGACGCGCACGGGGGAATCGCGCCCGCCGAACCGAGAACCACGGTACCGGCGCGCCCCGCCAATCGGGGAGCCCGCAACGGGCATTTCATTCCGCGGGATTACGCCATGGCACAGGCGCGCCGCCATCTTCCCTGCCCTGTCCGGGAGTTGACGGCACGGCTCAGCCGGTCGTCAGGTCCTGCATACCGACCACCCGCAGGAGTTGCAGCCGCTCGTACGCGGCGGTGCCGGGCCGGGCGGTGTAGACGATCAGCCGCTGGCCGTGTCCCGAGCTGAGCAGCACCTCGCAGTCCAGCTCCATCTCCCCCACGATCGGGTGCCTGATCCGCTTGGTGTCGGAGCGCCGGACCGCGACCTCGTGCTCGGCCCACAGCCGGGCGAAGAGCTCGCTCGCCGCGCGCATCTCGGCCACCAGGCCGGCCGCCCGCGGGTCGTCGGGGCGGGCGGCGAGCACCGCCCGCAGGTGCGCGACGTGGCTGCGGGCCAGCGTCTCGTGGTCCTCGGGCGGGAAGATGTCCATGCCGGAGGGCTCGGTGAAGGCCCGGCGTACGACGTTGCGCATCCCCGGCGGGCGGGTGGACACGTCGCCGAGCAGGGCGGAGGCCATGGCGTTCTGCACCAGGATGTCGCCGATGTCGCTGACGACCTGGGCGGGCGTGTCGTGCAGCCGGTCCAGGATCAGCAGCAGGCCGGGGCGTACGTACCCGCTGGAGCCGGTCTCCCGGGGCGGTTCCTCGCCCGCAAGGTGGAAGAGGTGGTCGCGCTCGTCGGTGGTCAGCCGCAGGGCGCGGGCGAGCGCGCCGAGCATCTGCCGGGACGGGTGCGGGCCGCGCGCCTGTTCGAGGCGGGTGTAGTAGTCCACTGACATCCCGGCGAGCTGGGCCACCTCCTCGCGGCGCAGGCCCGGGGTGCGGCGCCGGGCGCCGCCGCCCAGCCCCACGTCGGCGGGGGCCAGCCGGTCGCGGCTGCGGCGCAGGAAGTCGGCAAGTTCTGGTCGGTCCACCCCTCCAGCATGCGTCGTCCGCGCCCGGCTATCCAGGGCGTGGCACTCCCCCGATCAGCGGGTCGGTGTCCGCGGGGGTCCACCGGCGGTGACCGGCTGCGGCGTGCCGCGGGAGCCGGCGGCGCCGGGTGCGCAGACTGGGACGCATGATGACGGATGTGGGCGGTGTGCTCGACCGGATGCGAGGGGTGGACGCGGGGCTGCCGCACGGCGACGGGGTCGCCGTCTTCAACCGGGTCTATGTCGCGGTGACCGAGGAGGTGCGGCGGCGGCTGGCCGCCGGGGACTTCGCGGACCGGGTGGCCGCCGCCGAGCTGGCCGTACGGTTCGCCGGGCGGTATCTCGCGGCGGTGGCTGACGACGCGGCGGGCCGCAGGGCGCCGGCGTGCTGGCGGCCGCTGCTGCGGCTGCGCGCCCACCCGGGCATCCGGCCGCTGCAGTTCGCGTTGGCAGGTATCAACGCCCATGTGGGCCACGACCTCGCGCTGGCGGTGCTGGACACCTGCCGGGCGACGGGCCGCGAACTGCCGGAGCTCGAAGCGGACTTCGACCGGGTCGGTGAGGCGCTGACGGTGATCGAGGTGGAGGTCAGGGAGCTGCTGATGCCGGGCCCTGACGTGCTGGAGGCGGCCGATCCGCTGACGCATCTGGTCGGGTCGTGGTCGCTGGCCAGGGCCAGGGACGCCGCCTGGGCGGCGGCCCGGCTGCTGTGGGCGCTGCGCCGCAGCGACGACGCCTTCGAGGAGTGCGTGAGCCGGCTGGACGCCGGCGTCGGGCTGGTCGGCCGGCTGCTGCTGACGCCGGTGGGCGGGCGTCAGTCCTCGGGCAGCAGGACGGGCGCGATCTCCTCGTAGCGGTCGCCGGGGCCCGGGTTGAGCGGGTCGGTGCCGCCGCCGAGGTGGTGCATGACGCCCCACACCGCGTTCAGCGCGGTCTGCACGGCGCCTTCGGCCCATCCGGCGGTCCAGGAGATGTCGTCGCCGGCCAGGAAGAGACCGCGCCGGTCGGCGGGCAGCGCGTCCTGCATGAAGTGGGTGAACAGCCGCCGCTGGTAGCGGTAGTGACCGGGCAGGTTGGCCTTGAAGGCGCCCATGAACCACGGCTCGTTCTCCCATGACACGGTCACCGGGTTGCCGATGATGTGCTTCCTGATGTCGACGCCCGGGTAGATCTCGCCGAGCGACTTGAGCATCACCTCCATCCGCTCGTGCGCGCTCAGCGGCAGCCACTTCAGGCTGTCGTCGCACCAGGTGTAGGACAGGCAGATCGCGGCGGGCCGGTCGGGGCCGTCGTCCAGCAGGTAGGTGCCGCGGGTCATCCGGTCGGTCAGCGTCATCGACAGGGTGTCGCGGCCGGTGCGCGGGTCCTGGTCGAGCCAGAACGGACGGTCGACGGGCACGAAGAGCTTGCTGGACTCCATGTAGTGGGTGCGCTCCATCGCCGTCCAGTGGTCGATCGGGAAGAGCGCGTCGTCGCAGGAGATCCTCGACAGCAGCAGCCAGGACTGGGCGGTGAAGACCGCCGCCTTGTACGAGCGCAGGTCGCCGGTGGCGTCGGTGACGGTGATCCGGTTGCCTGCGGTGCGGTGCAGGCCGGTGACGGCCGGGCGCGGCTCGCCGCCGTGCAGCGAGGCGAGCGAGGTACCGCTCGGCCAGTGCACGGCCTTGTCCGGGGCGCGTTCCCACAGCCGCTGCGGGAGCTGCTGGCTGCCGCCGACGATGCCGCGGTGGTCGTCGTCGGCGCCGGTGTAGACCACCCGCAGGATCTCCAGGATGGAGTTGGGGAAGTCGGTGTCCCAGCCGCCGGTGCCGAAGCCGACCTGGCCGAAGATCTCCCGGTGCCGGAAGGACCGGAAGGCCGGCGAGTCGCACAGGAAGCCGTAGAAGGTCTGGTTGTCCAGTTTCTCCACCAGCGCCGACCAGATCGCCCGGATCGCCGGCACGTCGCGCTCGCGCAGCGCGCGCTGCATGGCGGAGAAGTCGGCGCCGTCCTCCAGGCAGGCGTTCCAGGCGTGCATGACCTGGTGGTAGACCTCCGGCAGGTCAGCCACCGAGGTGGCGTAGTGCGACTCCCCCTTGAGGTCGACGACCGTGGAGGGGGTGCAGGGCGCCAGTGGGTTGGGGAAGGGCCTGGTGACCAGCCCGACCAGGTCCACGTAGTGCTGGAAGGCGGTGGAGGACGGTGGGAAGCGCATCGCGCCCAGCTCGGCGGTCAGCCCCGGGTCGCATCCGTCGAAGCCGACGGTACGCAGCCGGCCGCCGATCCGGTCGGCCTCGTAGACCACCGGGCGCAGGCCCATCGTCAGCAGCTCGTAGGCGGTGACGATGCCGGACAGGCCGCCGCCGATGACCGCGACCTCGGTGCCGTGCTCGGCGGGCGGCACCGAGCCGAGCCCGGCGGGGTGGGCGAGGAAGTCGTCGTAGGCGTAGGGGAAGTCCGGGCCGAACATGGTGATGGGCGGTTCGGTCTGCGCCGCGATGTGCTGCTCGTCGTGGACGGCGGTGGGCACGGACGTCATGGGCGGGGGCTCCTGGCGGGGCTGCGGTAGAGATCGGGGCGGCGGTCGGTCAGGTACGGCGTGGCCGCCCGCGCGTCGGCGTTGCGTGCCGGGTCGACCTCGGCGATCAGCAGCTCGGGCCCGGATCCGGCCCGGGCGCGTATCTCGCCGTCGGGTCCCGCCAGGCAGCTCAGCCCGGCGAAGTCGTGGTCGCCCTCCGGGCCGCAGCGGTTGGCGTAGGCGATGTGCAGGCCGTTCTCGTACGCCCTGGCGGGGACGAGCACCCGCGGCACGAACTCGTAAGGGCGCATCAGGGCGGTGGGCACCGCGAGCAGTTCGGTGCCGGCCAGCGCGTGCGCCCTGACGGCCTCCGGGAATTCGACGTCGTAGCAGATCAGCAGGCCGATCCTGACGCCGTCCAGGTCGGCCTGGACGACCAGCCGGTCGCCGGGGGTGAAGGCGGCGCGCTCCTGGTCGCCGTACAGGTGGGTCTTGCGGTACGCCGCCAGCGTCGCCCCGTCGGGGCCGGTCAGCCGGGCGGTGTTGAAGACGGCGGAGCCGTCCCGTTCGGGCCCGCCGTGGACGACGGCGACCCCGTGCCGGGCGGCGATCTCCCCGACCATGTCGTCCGCCGGCATCGCGCCCCGCAGCCCGCGTGCGTAGCCGGTCAGCGACAGCTCGGGCGTGACCAGCAGCCGGGCGCCGTGCCCGGCCGCCTCCGCCGCCGCCGCGTCCAGCGCGTCGGGTCCCGGGGCGATCCCCTGGGCGATCGCGATCCGCAAGGCGGCCTCTTTCTGCTGGTCAGGCGGGGTACGGGGGCACCTTCGACGCTAACGGCTGCCGCCCGCGCAGGGAAGGGCCGAACATTGCGCCTGCGGGCGCGATCCGTTGCGTCTCGGGCCGCCTGCGCGGTGATTCGTTGCGCGACGGCGGCTCCGGGCGTCGTGCGGTGCCCGCCGGGGCCGAACGCGGCGGCGCCCGGACGCCTCCGGGGAGGGGTCCGGGCGCCGTGCGGGGCCGGCGGTCAGCGTTCCGGGCGGCCGCCCCGGCTCGGGTCGTCGGTACCCGGCAGGGCATCGCTCGGCTCGTCCATGTCGGCCTCGATCCGCTCCTTGCGGACCCGCCCGTGCACCTTCTTCTGCTCGACGTGCTCCTCGACGCGCATCCGTACCCGCTCCTTGGCGACGACCTCGGTCTCCACCACGGGGCTCTCCTCGTGCAGCGTCACGAAGCGTTCCGCCTCGCTGATGTCGGCTCCCGAGCGCAGCGCCTCGCGGTCGGTGGCGCTGAGGGGTTCGCGTTCGAGCTTGACCTCCTCGTGCCTGACCGGCACGGTCTGCTCGACCTCCTCGACCTCGACGTACTTGTGCAGCCGGGCCTTCCCCGCGGCGTGCCGTTCGACCTTGACGTGCATCTCCTCCTCGGAGCGCGTCATGGCGTCGGCCTCGGCTTCGACGTCGCCCGCGCCCAGCCGCTCCGCGGAGCCGCTGCGGCCGGCCGCGTAGGCCGCGCCCGATCCGGCGCCGGCGGTGGTGGTCTTGTCCATGTCGGGGGTGCCGGTGTCCGCGTCCCGGGTGGTGTCGGTGTCCATGTCACCGCCGGGCTTCATGGCCGCCGCGGTGCCCGCGCCCGCAGCAGCCCCTGCGGTGCCTGCCGCCGCCGGGGCCGTCCCGGCGTCCATGTCCTTCTCGCCGGTCCGCTCGATGCCGTAGTAGCGGTAGAGGTGCTGTTCCTCCTCGACCGACAGGTGGCCGCCGGAGTCGACGTCCACGTTGGGAGCGCCCTTGATCTTCTCCTTCGGGTACGGCACCTCCAGATGGTCCTGGACCAGCCGCGCGGAACGGGTCGGCACGAAGGTCTCGTTGCTGCCGAAGAACCCGGTCTTGACCGTCACCCACTCGGGGTTTCCGGACTTGTCGTCCAGGTACATGTGTTTGGCATCGCCGACCTTCTTGCCTTCGGCGTCATGGACCGGATGGCCCACCACCTGGGGTATCTGTTCGCGCGTGATCATGTCGCCTCCTCGGGGCTGCCGTGACCTGGGAACGGTCAATGAACGGATTACCCGGGAGATTCCGGCAAAACCCAGAAATACGGACAAAATCCATAAACAGTGGCATGACTTGGTAAAGCCGCAGGTCGGATCAGCCGGGACTGCCCGCGCCATAGCGGCGGAGCAGCGGCGAGAGCACCAGCACCGACTTCGTACGGGTCACGAACGGCTCACCGGCGATACGTTCCAGTACCTGCTCGAAGTGCCGCACGTCGGCGGCGAAGACCTGCACCACCGCGTCCGCCTCGCCGGTCACGGTCGAGGCGGACGCCACCTCGGGGTAGCGGGACAGGCCCCGCCTGATGTCCGCGGGCGAGGTGTTGTGGCGGCAGTACAGCTCCACCAGCGCCTCGGTCTGCCAGCCGAGCGCGGCCGGGTCGACCCGTACGGTGAAACCGGTGATGGCGCCCGCCGCCAGCAGCCGGTCGACCCGGCGTTTGACGGCGGGCGCCGACAGGCCCACCTCGGCGCCGATGTCGGCGTAGGAGCGGCGGGCGTCGACGGCCAGGGCGTGGACGATGCGTTCGTCGAGTTCGTTCAGCGGCACGAGCCCCGACGCTACCTCCGGCTACTGCCAGCTGGCGTGCAAGGGCTTGCCCTCGGCGTATCCCGCGGCGCTCTGGATGCCGACGACGGCGTTGCGCGCGAACTCCGCGAGCGACCCGGCACCGGCGTAGGTGCACGAGCTGCGCACCCCGGCGATGATCGAGTCGATCAGGTCCTCCACACCGGGCCGCGCCGGGTCGAGGAACATCCGCGAGGTGGAGATGCCCTCCTCGAACAGCGCCTTGCGCGCCCGGTCGTAGGCCGACTCCTCGCTGGTGCGGTTGCGGACCGCGCGGGCCGAGGCCATCCCGAAGGACTCCTTGTACAGCCGCCCGTCCGCGGCCTGCTGCAGGTCACCGGGCGACTCGTAGGTGCCGGCGAACCACGAGCCGATCATCACGTTGGACGCGCCGGCCGCCAGCGCCATCGCCACGTCCCGCGGGTGCCGCACCCCGCCGTCCGCCCACACGTGCTTGCCGTACTTGCGGGCCTCCGCGGCGCACTCCATGACCGCGGAGAACTGCGGGCGGCCCACCCCGGTCATCATCCGGGTGGTGCACATCGCGCCGGGGCCCACCCCGACCTTCACGATGTCGGCGCCCGCCTCGATCAGGTCGCGCACCCCCTCGGCCGCGACCACGTTGCCCGCGACCAGCGGCACGCCGGGGTCCAGCGCCCGGACCGCGCGCACCGCGGCGATCATCGACTCCTGGTGGCCGTGCGCGGTGTCCACCACCAGGGTGTCCACGCCGGCCTTGAGCAGCTGGGCGGCCTTGCCCGCCACGTCGCCGTTGATGCCCACCGCGGCGGCGATCCGCAGCCGGCCGTCGGCGTCGACCGCCGGCTGGTAGAGGGTGGCGCGCAACGCGGCCGTACGGGTGAGGATGCCGACCAGCCGGCCGTCCGCGTCGACCGCGGGGGCGAGCTTGCGGTGCCCGTCGACCAGCCGGTTGAAGGCCTCCCGCGGGTCGATGCCCGCGTCCAGCACCAGCAGGTCGGTGGACATCACCTCGGACAGCTGGGTGAAGCGGTCCACGCCGGTCAGGTCGGACTCGGTGACCACGCCGACCGGGCGGCCGTCCTCGACCACCACGCCGGCCCCGTGCGCCCGCTTGGGCAGCAGCGACAGCGCGTCGGCGACGGTCTGGCCGGGCGCCAGGGTGATCGGGGTGTCCAGCACGAGATGGCGCTGCTTGACATAGCCGACCACGTCGGCGACGACGTCGATCGGGATGTCCTGCGGGATGACGACCAGGCCGCCGCGGCGGGCCACCGTCTCGGCCATCCGTCGGCCGGCGATGGCGGTCATGTTCGCCACCACCAGCGGAATGGTGGTGCCCGTCCCGTCGGGGGACCTGAGGTCCACCCCCTGGCGGGAGCCCACCGCGCTGCGGCTCGGCACCATGAAAACGTCGTCGTACGTCAGGTCGTACGGAGGCTGCAGATCGTTGAGGAAACGCACGTACTTCATATTTGCATGTGCGAGGCGGCGCTGCCTACGGATGAACATCCGGCTCTTGCCGGCGCCGGCTGTCCGTTCCTCCAGCCGCCCCCCGGTCAGTCCTCCAGGACGACCGAGAGCTCGGTGTCGGTGTCCCGCCAGAACAGCTCGGCGTCCCGCAGGATGTCCTTCACGATCCGCCACTCGCGCGGCAGCGCCTCCGCGTAACCGTGCCAGTCGCGGACGTGCAGGTGCCGGCGACCGCCGGGTTCCACCGGCCACCAGGACAGATCGGTGAGGCAGTCGGCGAGGGAGTCCCAGTTGCGGCCGAACCAGTCGGGCAGGGCCAGGTCGGCGGTGCACCGATCCATGAACGCCTGCCGGTCGCCGACGCCGGCCAGGTCGAGCACGAGCATGCGCCGATGCTGCCACAGCAGGTCACCGGCGGCGCGGCAGCGCGCCCGGGTGCGGCGGGGCGCTCTTCGCGCCGGTGCGGCGGGGGGCTCTCAGGACCCGTCGGGGTCGGCGCGGTCCAGCGCCGGGCGGCGGGCGGCCGCGGTGGAGCGCAGCAGCTGGTCGGCGGCCGCGGTGTCGGTGACCAGGCTGGTGACCAGGCCGGAGCGCAGCACCGCGTCGATCGCGGCGGCCTTGCGCGTACCGCCCGCGATGGCCAGCACCTCGGGGATGCGCCGCAGCCGGTCCGCGTCGATGGTGATGCAGCGTTCGCCCAGGTCACGGCCGACCCGGCGGCCCTGGGAGTCGAAGAGGTGGGAGGACATCTCGGCGGCCACCCCGAGCCCGGCGTAGTGCTCCCGCTCGGCGTCGGTGAGCGCGTCGTGCACGGTGGAGATGCCGGCCTCCCACGAGCCGACCGAGACCACCGCGACGGTCACCTTGTCGTAGTAGCCCATCGCCGCCGCGATGCCGCTCTGGGCCCGCAGCGCGGCCGCGGTCGCCGGGTCGGCGAGCACCATCGGGGCGTACAGCGGGTGCGCCTCGCCGCCGGAGACCGCCGCCGCGGTGCGTACCGCCTCGACCGAGCCGCGCTCGGCGGTGCCCACGTCGTAGACCCCGGTGAGCTGGACGACAGTGCAGGGGGCGAGCCGGTCCAGCGCGTTGGCCATGGTGATGATGGAGCGCCCCCAGGCCAGTCCCAGGACGTCGCCGTCACTGACCAGCTCGCCGAGCAGGCCGGCGGCCACCGCGCCCAGATTCTCCGGGTCGGGCGCGTCCGCCTGGTCGGCCGGGGTCTGCACGACGACCGCGTGCCGCAGCCCGTAGTGCGCGCGCAGCGCGTCGGAGCGCTCGGCGTCCAGCTCGGCGGGGACCCGGATCTCGATCCGCACCAGGTCGCGTTCGAGGGCGGTCTCCAGCACCCGGGCCACCTTGAAGCGGCTGACGCCGAACTC
This sequence comes from Streptomyces sp. NBC_01198, assembly GCF_036010485.1. Classification (NCBI taxonomy): domain Bacteria; kingdom Bacillati; phylum Actinomycetota; class Actinomycetes; order Kitasatosporales; family Streptomycetaceae; genus Streptomyces; species Streptomyces sp. NBC_01198. Next base: position 6,803,390 of record NZ_CP108568.1, on the reverse strand, counting down.
CTCGGCGATCTGGATCTTGGACTTGCCCTCCAGGTAGAAGCGACGCGCCATCGCCGCCGCCTGGACCATCTCTCCGGGGCCCATGCGCACGTGCGTGCGACCTGTGCTCACGTCGGTTCTCCCCAGTTGCCCAGCTGATCGGCTCCCTGCCCATCCTCGCAGACGCCGGGGGTTACGGGCGCGTAGCCCAAAGGTCCGCGGTCAGTGCCGGTGGACCCCGGCGGCCTGCTCGCGCAACGCCCGTACCGCCGCCGCCGGGTCGTCGGCGCCGTAGACCGCGGTGCCGGCCACGAAGTTGTCGGCGCCCGCCTCGGCGCAGCGCTCGATGGTCTCGGCGGACACCCCGCCGTCCACCTGCAGCCACAGGTCGAGACCGTGCCGTTCGATCAGCGCCCGGGTGCGGCGGATCTTGGGCAGCATGATGTCCAGGAACTGCTGGCCGCCGAAGCCCGGCTCGATGGTCATGATCAGCAGCATGTCCAGCTCCGGCAGCAGGTCCTCGTACGGCTCGATCGCCGTGGCGGGCCTGAGTGCCATCGCGGCGCGGGCGCCCTTGGCGCGGATCTCCCGGGCGATACGGACCGGGGCGGCGGCCGCCTCGGCGTGGAAGGTCACCGAGGAGGCGCCCGCCTCGACGTAGGCCGGCGCCCAGCGGTCCGGGTTCTCGATCATCAGATGGCAGTCGAGTGGCGTACCCGTCGCCTTGCGCAGCGACTCCACGACCGGCAGACCCAGCGTCAGGTTCGGCACGAAGTGGTTGTCCATCACGTCGACATGGAGCCAGTCAGCGCCCTCGACGGCCTTCGCCTCCTCGGCGAGCCGGGCGAAGTCCGCGGAAAGGATGCTGGGGCTGATCTGCACGCTCATACGCCCAGCAAACCAGATCCCGGACCCCCGGGAAAACCCGGTCCACCGCCCCGCCGAACGCGCTGCGTGACCGGCTCCTGGCGCATCCGCGAACTCCCGGACGGGAAGCGCACGCCGGTGCGATGCTGTGGCCCTGCCGCCCTCCGCCGCACACGCACCGGGGGGCACGGGGGCACCACCGAGCGGATCTGGGGGATCACGCGGATGGCGGGCGGAGCGGGACGGATGGCACACCTGGTGTGCGGGCGGCGCGGCAAATGGGTCGTCCTGGCGCTGTGGCTGATCGTGCTGGTGGCGCTCGCGCCGCTAGCGCAGAAGCTGACGGACGCGGAGAAGAACGACGCGGCCAGCTGGCTGCCGGGCAAGGCGGAGTCGACCAAGGTCCTCGCCCTCCAGAAGGACTTCGTCCCCGAGACCTCCCCCGCGGTGATCGTCTACACCCGGCCCGGCGGCCTCACCCCGGCCGATGTCGCCGCCATCGGCCGGAACACCGCCACGATGCGCGCGATGACCGCCCACGGCATCACCGGCACCCGAACCGTCGGCCCGCTGCTCGACCGCAAGGCGGCGCCGCGCGCCGCCCAGGTCATCGTGCCGATCACCGTCGAGAAGAGCGGCTGGACCTCGCTCCAGGACGCGGTCGACGACCTGCGGGCCACCGCGACGAAGGACTCCGGCGGGCTCCAGGCGCACATCACCGGGCCCGGCGGTTACGCCGCCGACTCCAGCAAGGCCTTCGCCGGCATCGACGGCACCCTGCTCTATGCGGCACTCGGCGTGGTCGTGGTGATCCTGCTGATCACCTACCGCAGCCTCAGCCTGCTGCTGATGCCGGTGCTCTCGGTGGTCGCGGCCCTCTTCACCGCCGAGGCGCTCATCTACCTGCTGGCCAGGCACGCAGGCCTGGTGGTCAACGGGCAGAGCGCGGGCATCCTCACCGTGCTGGTCTTCGGCGCCGGTACGGACTACGCGCTGCTGCTGGTGGCCCGCTACCGGGAGGAACTGCGCCGCCACGACGACCGGCACGAGGCGATGGCGCTCGCCCTGCACCGGGCAGGCCCCGCGGTCATCGCCAGCGCGGCGACCGTCGCGCTGAGCATGCTGTGCCTGCTGGCCGCGGACATGAACTCCACCTCGGGCCTCGGGCCGGTCGCCGCGGTCGGCGTCGCGGTCGCCCTGCTCGCGATGATCACGCTCTTCCCCGCGCTGCTGGTGATCGTCGGGCGCTGGGTCTTCTGGCCGGCCGTCCCGCACGTCGGCACCCCCGAGCCGACCAGGACCGGGGTGTGGGCGCGGATCGGCGGCCGGATCAGCGTCCGGCCGCGCATGGTCTGGGTGACCACGGTGGTGGTGCTCGGCGGGCTCGCCCTCGGCCTCTTCGCCCTCAAGGCAGACGGCCTGTCCGGTGCGGACACCTTCACCAACACCCCCGACTCGGTCGTCGGGCAGCGCGTCCAGGACCGCTACTTCCCGGCCGGCGGCGGCCAGCCGATGGTCGTCGTCGCCAGCGCGGGCACCGCCGCCCAGGTGGGCGCCGCGCTCCGGGCGCTCCCGGGCGTCGTCCCCGCCTCCGTCGGCACCCCGCAGGGCATCACCACCCAGAAGAACGGCCGGGTCTACCTGGAGGCCACCCTCGCCGACCGCCCCGACAGCAAGGCCGCGGCCGCCACCGTGGGCCGGGCGCGCGCCGCCCTGCACAAGATCCCCGGCGCCGACGCCGAGGTCGGCGGCGGCACCGCCGTCCAGAAGGACACCGCGCACGCGTCCACCCGGGACGACAAGCTGCTCATCCCGCTGATCCTGCTGGTCGTGCTGGTGATCCTGGGGCTGCTGCTGCGCGCCCTGGTCGCACCGCTGGTACTGATCGCGACGGTGGTGCTGTCCTTCGCCGCGGCGCTCGGCGTCAGCTCCCTCGTCTTCCGGCACGTCCTCGGATACGCCGGCGAGGACACCGCCTTCCCGCTGTTCGTGTTCGTCTTCCTGGTCGCCCTCGGCATCGACTACAACATCTTCCTGATGACCCGTATCCGGGAGGAGAGCGCTGCGCTGGGCACGCGGGAGGGGGTGCGCACCGGGCTCGCCGCCACCGGCGGCGTCATCACCTCGGCCGGTCTGGTGCTGGCCGGGACGTTCGCCGTGCTCGGCACACTGCCGGTGGTGGGCTTCGCGGAGATCGGCTTCGCCGTGGCTTTCGGGGTGCTGCTCGACACGTTTGTCGTGCGGTCGGTGCTGGTCTCTGCGATTGCGCTCGACCTGGGTGACCGCATCTGGCTCCCCTCACACCTGACGCGCACCTCCCCGCACCCCTGAGGGGGGTGCCACCTGCGGTGGCGGCGCCTCCTTCCGGCGTCCCGGGCTGAGCGCGCAGTTCCCCGCGCCCCTGGGGGCTTGGCCTGTGGGCAGAGGGTGAGCGTTTGTCAGGGGCGCGGGGAACTGCGCGACTAGCCACGACGGCGCGGCAGGCGGACGCTCACCGCAGGTGGCACTCACCCCCGGGAGCGCGGGCCGCAGGCTCAGGCGGTGCGGCGGAGGAGGGAGAGATACATCGCGTCCGTGCCGTGGAGGTGGGGCCAGAGCTGGACGTCGGGGCCGGGGCCCAGGGAGGGGACGCCCGGGAAGAAGGGGCGGGCGTCGAGCCAGTCGGCGGCACCGTCGCCGGAGGCGGAGGCCGCACCGAGGACGTCCCGGACGACCGCGGCGGTCTCGGCCGGATGCGGCGAGCAGGTGGCGTAGGCCACGACCCCGCCCACCCGCACCGCGCGCAACGCCTCCGCAAGCAGCCCGCGCTGCAGGGGCGCGAAGTTCTTCACGTCCTGCTCGCGCCGCCGCCACCGCGCCTCGGGCCTGCGGCGCAGCGCGCCCAGACCGGTGCAGGGCACGTCGACCAGCACCCGGTCGAAGGACCCCGGCGCCCACGCGGGACGCGTACCGTCGGCCACCACGACCTGGTAGGGGCCGGGATTGCCGGCCAGCGCGCGGGACACCAGCCTCGCCCGGTGCGGCTGCTTCTCCGCGGCGACCAGCGTGGCACCGCGCCCGGCCGCGAGTCCGGCCAGCAGGGCGGCCTTGCCGCCGGGCCCGGCGCATCCGTCGAGCCAGCGCTCGTCGCGGCCGGCGAGCGGCACCGCGGCCAGCGCGGCGGCCACCAGCTGGCTGCCCTCGTCCTGGACGCCCGCCCGGCCCTCGCGTACCGCGTCCACCGCGGCGGGGTCGCCGCCTTCGGCGAGGCGTACGGCGTAGGGCGACCAGCGGCCCGGCTCGGTCGAGCCGTCGGGCAGCGACGCGGCGAGCTCGGCGGCCGTGGCCCTGCCGGGCCGGGCCACCAGCGTGACCTCGGGCCGCTCGTTGTCGGCGGTCAGCAGGTCCTCGATGCCGGCCCGGCCGCCGCCGAGCGCGTCCCACAGCGCGGAGACGACCCACCGGGGGTGCGAGTGCACGACGGCGAGGTGCTGCTCTGCGTCCTCGTCGTAGGGCGGCGCCACCTGGTCGAGCCAGCCGGCCAGGTCCTGCGCGGCGACCCGCCGCAGCACGGCGTTGACGAAGCGCGCCCGGCCCTCCCCCAGCACCACCCGTGCCAGGTCGACGGTCGCGGAGACCGCCGCGTGGGCCGGGATCCGGGTCGCGAGCAGCTGGTGCGCCCCCAGGGCCAGGACGTCGAGCACCGGAGGGTCGACCTCGCGCAGCGGCCGGTCCACGCAGGCGGCGAGCACCGCGTCGTACGTCCCCTGGTGCCGCAGCGTGCCGTAGACCAGTTCCGTCGCGAGCGCCGCGTCCCGCCGGTCGAACTCCCGGCCCTTGGCCACCGCTTCCCGCTCGGCGGCACGCAGCAGCCCCGGCAGCACGAGGTTGGCGTAGGCGTCCCGCTCGTCGACGGCCCGCAGCGCCTCGAACGCGAGCACCCGTACCGGGTCCCGCTGCGGGCGCCGGTACGGTGTGCCCTGTGGGCGGCGCTGCTGGTCTTTCACGTTCAATGTGCTCCGCATCCTCGTCCTCGACCCCGGCCAGCCTACGTCCTGGGCGCCGGGCCTTGTCCGGCACAGGGCCGCTGGCCCCGGCGTCCGGCCCCGGCGCCCGGCACCGCCTAGCGGCCGAGGACCGTGCCCGCGGGCAGGTGGGTGCCGCGGGCCCAGTCGGCGGCGGGCATCCGCTTCTTGCCCTGGGGCTGGACCTCGCCGAGCAGCACCGCGTGGCTCCCGGTGCCGACGTGCACGGCGTTCTTGCCGGCCGACAGCTCACCAGGTGCCAGGTCCGTACGCTCGGGCGCCGGGGAGACGGGGCCGAGCTTGAGGCGCTCACCGTTGATGAGGGTCCAGGCGCCGGGCGCCGGAGTGCAGCCCCTGACCAGGCGGTCGACCCGCAGCGCGGGCGCCGCCCAGTCGACGGCCGCGTCCTCGACGGTGATCTTGGGCGCCACCGTGATGCCCTCGTCGGGCTGCGGCCTCGCGGACAGCCGCCCGTCCTCGATGCCGTCCATGGTGGCCACCAGCAGTCCCGCCCCGCTCACCGCGAGCCGTCCCAGCAGGTCGCCGCTGGTGTCGGTGCCGCGGATCTCCTCCGTGACGACCCCGTAGACCGGGCCGGAGTCGAGCCCCTGCTCGATCAGGAAGGTCGACGCCCCGGTGACCTCGTCGCCGGCCATCACCGAGTGCTGCACCGGGGCGGCGCCCCGCCAGGCAGGCAGCAGCGAGAAGTGCAGGTTGACCCAGCCGCGGGCGGGCACGTCGAGCGCGACCTTGGGCAGCAGCGCACCGTAGGCGACGACCGGGCAGCAGTCGGGGGCGATCTCCCGCAGCCGGGCGAGGAAGTCCTCGTCCCGGGGCCTGGCCGGCTTGAGCACCTCGATCCCGGCGGCCGCCGCCCGCTCGGCGACGGGGCTGGCGACGAGCTTGCGCCCGCGGCCCGCCGTCGCGTCCGGCCGGGTCACGACGGCGGCGACCTCGTGCCGCCCGGAGGCGATCAGGGCGTCGAGCGCGGGTACGGCGACCTCGGGGGTGCCGGCGAAGACGAGCTTCATCGTGCGGGGTGTGCCTCTCGGATCGACGGTGTCACAGAGCAAGGCCCGGCGTGCCGTGCGGGGAGATCCTGACCTGCGGCGCGGACTCCCCCGCCCACTCGGCCTGCTGGATCGCCAGCATCGCCGCCGCCCGCTGCTCGGGATCGAGCCGGTCGACGAAGATGATGCCGTCCAGGTGGTCGGTCTCGTGCTGGATGCAGCGGGCCAGCCGCTGCGTGCCCTCCACGGTGACCGGCTCGCCCCACATGTCGACGCCCCGGGCGACCACGCCGAACGCCCGCCGGCAGTCGTACCTCAGCCCGGGCAGCGACAGGCAGCCCTCGGGGCCGTCCTGCTCCTCCTCGGTCAAGGTCAGCTCCGGGTTGATCAGATGGCCCAGCTCGCCGTCCACGAAGTAGGTGAACACCCGCAGCGACACGCCCAGTTGCGGAGCGGCCAGGCCCGCGCCCGGGGCGGCCTGCATCGTCTCGGTCAGGTCCTTGACCAGGGTCCGCAGTTCCGCGTCGAAGGTCGTGACCGGCTGCGCGGTCATGCGCAGCACCGGGTCACCGAACAGGCGGATGGGCTTGACGGTCACGGGGGGCTTCTCCTGCCGGACGGGGACGGCTGCCGATTCTAGTTGGGCCCGCACCAGGGGGTGTACACCGGCCGCACGCCCCCGGGGCGTGACTCCGAGGGCCGGTGGCGCGTTGGTCAAGAGAGTTTGACCCATGTAACCGTCGGTTGGAGAGGCCTGTTGATGCCCGACCACGCAACCCCTGACGCCCAGGCGCGGGCAAGTCTGCACCTGCTGGTGCGGGACATCGAAAGGGTCCGCCGGCAGGTGGATGCGCTGCGGACCCTCACCGCTCAACTGGGGAATGTGTACCGGCCGCGGCGCAGCGGCCCCACGGCCGGCTTCGTGGTCTACGGCCGCGCGCCCGCCCCCACCGTGCGGCTCGCGCAGGAACTCCGCGACAGCGTCGAGACGCTGGTCACCGCGGCGGTCGAGTTCGACCGCTCGCTCGGCTTCTCCTGGGACGCGGTCGGCTCCGCACTCGGGGTGACCAAACAGGCGGTGCACCGCCGCTACGGGGGGCGTCGGTCGGCCGCGCCCCCGTCCTCAGCGGCGGAGGAGCAGCCGCTGCCCACGGTGCCGGCGGCCCGCTCCATGCCGACCGACCCCGTACTGCCCAGCCCGCGCAACGGCTGAGCCGCCGGACTCCCTGCTGCCCCGCCGCCCCGTCGCCCCGTCGCCCGGAACGGGGGGGCGGGCTACCCGATGTCCGTCGGGTCGAGGCGGACGGCGACCGGGTCGCCGCCGCCCCGGGTGGCACGGGCCACCTGCCCGGACTTGAGCGCCGCGGCCAGCGCGGCGCCGTTCCCCGGGGGGACGCGCAGCAGCAGGCGTTCGCCGCCGGACGGCGTCGGCACCGGCCCGAGCTGGTCGGTGCCTGGCGGCAGCCGCACCAGTGCGAGGAGCTCGGCCACGGCGGCGGCCGGTCCGCTGACCGACGCCATCCGCGACACCGGCGGGAAGCGCAGCTCGGCGCGTTCGGCCAGTTCGCGCACCGCGTGCCCGGCCGGATCCCACCGTACGAGCGCCTGCACGGGCCGCAGCGTCGGCTCGGCGAGCACCAGCACCGTGCCGCCCTCCTCCGCCGAGCGCACCAGCGCGGCCGCCGCGGCCCAGCGGCGCAGCGCCTCCTCCCCGGCGCGCAGGTCGGGCCGGCTGAGCAGCGCCCAGCCGTCGAGCAGCAGGGCGGCCGCGTAGCCGGGGGCGTCGGCCACCGGCTCGGCGCCCGGCGTGGCGATGACCAGGGCGGGCGCGGCGCCGACCGAGGCGAGCACGGTGTCGCGCCCCGAGGTCCGCACCGGCACCTTGGGGAAGGCCTGGCCCAGCTCCTCCGCGGTCCGCCTGGCCCCCACCACCTGGGCCCGCAGCCGGAACCCGCCGCACTCCTGGCAGTGCCAGTCGGCCGCGGGCCGCCCGCACCACCCGCAGGACGGCGTACCACCCTTGTCACGCAGCTCCAGCGGACCGGCGCAGGCCGCGCACCTGGCGGCCGCGCGGCAGGAGTCGCAGGCGAGCCTGGGGACGTAGCCGCGCCTGGGCACCTGGACGAGGACCGGGCCGCGGGCGAGGGCGTCACGGGTGACCTGCCAGGCCAGCGAGGGCAGCCGGGCCGCGCGGGCGGCGGCGTCCCTGGCCTGGTCGGCGTCGCCGACGGTACGGATCAGCGGCGCCGCGGCCCGTACCTGCTCGCGGGCGGCGGCCAGCGGCAGCGCCCAGCCGCTGTCGACGAGCTGCGCGCCTTCGACGGTGCCGGTGAGGCCGCCGAGCAGGAAGGCGGTGCGCTCCTCCGCGGCCCGCAGCAGCAGGACGTCCCTGGCGTGCGGCTGCGGGGCGTGCGGTTCCGCGTGGCTGGAGTCGCCGTCGTCCCAGAGCGCGACCAGGCCCAGGTCGGCGACGGGCGCGAACATCGCCGCCCGGGTGCCGACGACCGCGCGGACCGCGCCCCGGCTGACCGCCAGCCAGCGGCGATACCGCTCCTCCGGGCCGGCGTCGGCGGTGAGCATCACGTGCCGGCCGTCACCGAGCAGGTCGGTGAGTGCGGCGTCGGCGCGGGCCACGGAGCGCCCGTCGGGCAGCACGGCCAGCGCGCCGCGCCCCGAGGCGAGCGTGGCCGCCATGGCGCGGGCCAGCTCGGCGGGCCAGTGCGGACCCGGCAGCGCCAGCCAGACCGCCCGGGGGATGTCGCCGCGGGCGAGGGCCTGCAGATACGCGGGCCCGGTGGCGTAACGGGCCCAGCTGTCGGGCTCCGGCACCGGCGGCGCCGGCAGCGGATCGGGCGAGGGGTCCCGCTCGGCGCGGGCCATCCGCGGCGGTACGGCGAGCTGGACGACGTCGGCGAGGGCGCCCGCGTAACGGTCGGCGACCTGCCGGCACAGCGCCAGCAGCGACGGGGTCAGCACGACCTCGGCGGACAGCACCTGGGCCAGCGGTGCGAGCGGGCCGGTGTAGTCGCTGTCGGCCCGGCGCTCGACGACGAAGCCGTCATGGAGGGTGCCGCCCTCCCGGCGCCCCTTCACCACCCGGGCGCCGAACCGCACCCTCACCCGGACCCCGGGCTGGGCGTCCGCGTCCATCGCGGCGGGTACGGCGTAGTCGAAGAACTGGTCCAGGTGCAGCAGCCCCTTGTCGACCAGCACCCGCGCCACCGGGAGCCCCTCGGCCAACTGCGCTCCGCGCCAGGTGCGGGGTTTGGCCTTGGCTTCGCGCGCCGTGGCGCGGATCAGAGCCAGCTGCTCGGGCGCAGGGCCTTCTTCGGCGGTCACCGTCCGATTCTTACAGACCGCACCGACACGACGTTTTTTGTCCTGGGGCGCCTAAGGGGGTTGCCACTTGCGGTGGCGTCGCGCCTTTCCCGCCACGGGGGCTGAGCGCGCAGTTCCCCGCGCCCGCGAAAAACGCGCACCCTCTGCGCAGAGGGCAAGCCACCAGGGGGCGCGGGGAACTGCGCGACAAGCCACGACGGTGCTGCAGGCGAAACGCCACCGCAAGTGGCACCCACGCAGGGGCTCGGAGGGAGCAGCGGGGCGCCCCCGCGCCGGGTGGGGCGGGGGCGCCGGGGGCCTAGAGGCCCGCGGCCAGGCGGAGGGCGTCGACGCGGTCGGTGCGCTCCCACGTGAAGTCGGGGACCTCACGGCCGAAGTGCCCGTACGCCGCCGTCTGCGCGTAGATCGGCCGCAGCAGGTCGAGATCGCGGATGATCGCGGCCGGCCGCAGGTCGAAGACCTGGCCGATGGCCTGCTCGATCTTCTCGACGTCGACACTCTCCGTGCCGAACGTCTCCACGAAGAGCCCGACCGGCTCCGCCTTGCCGATGGCGTAGGCGACCTGGACCTCGCAGCGGGCGGCGAGGCCGGCCGCCACCACGTTCTTGGCCACCCAGCGCATCGCGTACGCGGCGGAGCGGTCGACCTTGGACGGGTCCTTGCCGGAGAAGGCACCGCCGCCGTGGCGGGCCATGCCGCCGTACGTGTCGATGATGATCTTCCGGCCGGTGAGGCCCGCGTCACCCATCGGGCCGCCGATCTCGAAGCGTCCGGTCGGGTTGACCAGCAGCTTGTAGCCCTCGGTGTCGAGCTTGATGCCGTCGTCGAGCAGCGCCTTGAGCTCGACCTCCACCACGAACTCGCGGATGTCGGGGGCGAGCAGCGACTCCAGGTCGATGTCGGAGGCGTGCTGCGAGGAGACCACGACGGTGTCGAGGCGGACGGCCTTGTCGCCGTCGTACTCGATGGTGACCTGGGTCTTCCCGTCGGGGCGCAGATACGGGATGGTGCCGTTCTTGCGGACCTCGGTGAGGCGCCGGGAGAGCCGGTGGGCCAGGGTGATCGGCAGCGGCATCAGTTCGGGCGTCTCGTCGGAGGCGTAGCCGAACATCAGGCCCTGGTCGCCGGCGCCCTGCTTGTCCAGGTCGTCGCCGTCGGCGGCGCCCTCGACCCGCTTCTCGTACGCGGTGTCGACGCCCTGCGCGATGTCGGGGGACTGCGCGCCGATGGACACCGAGACGCCGCAGGAGGCGCCGTCGAAGCCCTTCTTCGACGAGTCGTAGCCGATGTCGAGGATCTTGTTGCGTACCAGGGTGGCGATGTCCGCGTAGGCGGTCGTCGTCACCTCGCCCGCGATATGCACCTGGCCGGTCGTGATCATCGTCTCCACGGCGACCCGGGATGTCGGGTCGGCCGTCAGGAGTGCGTCGAGGATCGTGTCGCTGATCTGGTCAGCGATCTTGTCGGGGTGGCCCTCGGTGACGGACTCCGAGGTGAAGAGGCGGCGGGACACATCGCTCCCTGGGGTTGCAGCGGCTGCTGGCTGAATCTTTGGCGGAGCACACAGGGCTGCGCCCGGCGCTCCGGCGCCAGTTTATCGGTCGCACCGCCCGGGCGGGCACGGCATCTCGTTCCTTGGATATGCCAACCTGCGCACCGCCGCGTCCGGCAGTACGACGATAGATCCCGAAGAGCGGATACATCAGGTGATTTGCCCGTTTCGCTACGGCCGATCGGAGGAATTCCGCCCGGACCCCGCCGGCAGCCGGGCCGCGACCAGGTCCCACACCGTGTCGGCGAGCGCTTCCTTCGGGCCGAACGGGACCGGGGTCTCGCTGCCGTCGGCGCCCAGCACCACCGCCTCGTTGTCCTCGCTGCCGAACGCCCGGTCCTCCCCCACCTCGTTGACCACCAGCAGGTCACAGCCCTTGCGGGCGAGCTTCCCGCGGCCGTTGGCCAGCGCGTCGTCGGTCTCGGCGGCGAAGCCGACGACCACCTGTCCGGTACGCGGCCGGTCCCCGGACAGCTCGGCGAGGATGTCGGGGTTGCGGGTCAGCGCGATGGGCGCGGGCTCCTCGCCGTCCTTCTTCTTGATCTTGGCGGTGGCGTAGACGGTGGGCCGGAAGTCGGCGACCGCCGCCGCCATCACGACCGCGTCCGCGTCGCCCGCGGCCTTGAACACCGCCTCGCGCAGCTGGGCCGCGGTGCCGACGGCCACCACGTCGGCGCCGGCCGGGTCGGGCAGCGCGGTGTTGGCGGCGACCAGGGTCACCCGGGCGCCGCGGGCGACCGCGGTACGGGCCAGCGCGTAGCCCTGCTTGCCCGAGGAGCGGTTGCCGAGGTAGCGAACCGGGTCGAGGGGTTCCCTGGTGCCGCCCGCGCTGACCACCACGTGGCGGCCGGCCAGATCCCGCGGCAGGGCGCCGCGGGCCATCACCCGGCGGCAGACCTGGTGGATCTCGGCGGGGTCGGGCAGCCGGCCCTTGCCGGTGTCGACACCGGTGAGCCGGCCGACCGCGGGCTCGATCACGACGGCGCCGCGGCGGCGCAGGGTGGCGACGTTCTCCTGGGTGGCCGGGTGCTCCCACATCTCGGTGTGCATCGCGGGGGCGAAGACGACCGAGCAGCGGGCGGTGAGCAGGGTGTTGGTGAGCAGGTCGTCCGCCAGGCCGTGGGCGGCCCTGGCCAGCAGGTCGGCCGTGGCGGGGGCGACCACCACCAGGTCGGCGTGCTGGCCGATCCTGACGTGCGGCACCTCGTGGACGCCGTCCCAGACCCGGGTGGAGACGGGGTTGCCGGACAGCGCGGACCAGGTGGCCTCGCCGACGAAGTGCAGGGCGGAGTCGGTCGGCACCACCGTGACGTCGTGCCCGGACTCGGTGAAGCGGCGCAGCAACTCGCAGGCCTTGTAGGCGGCGATTCCGCCGCCCACCCCGAGCACCACCCGTGGCCTGCCGCCCGCCGTGTGCCCGCCGTCAGCCTCGCGCGTCATCGTCTCTCCCGCCGGTGTCGAAGGAACCGCTCCTCCCATGACACACCACGGGCCCGGCGGTCGCGCCGCCGGGCCCGTGGGTGATGCCGTAAGGACGTGCTGTACCGAAGCCGTACGGAATGTCCTGTGAGCGCGAGCGCTCAGTGTGCGGGGGCCTCCACAGCCTCCGAGGTCAGCAGACCCGCGTTGATCTCGCGCAGCGCGATCGAGAGCGGCTTCTCGTGGACGTGGGTGTCCACCAGGGGGCCGACGTATTCCAGCAGGCCCTCGCCCAGCTGGGAGTAGTACGCGTTGATCTGGCGGGCACGCTTGGCCGCGTAGATCACCAGGCTGTACTTGGAGTCGGTGGCTTCGAGCAGCTCGTCGATCGGCGGGTTGATGATGCCCTCGGGCGTGGTGATGGAAGAGGACACGCTCTACCTACCCCTACTGATTGGATGATGCCGGCCGGTGAAAGACCGGCTGGGACGAACACAAGATCGTTCAGACAATCTCCATCAAGGCTAGCAGCTCACGTGCTACATCCTCGACGGAGGTGTTGACAAGGGTCCGGTCGAACTCGGACTCGGCGGCCAGTTCGACCCTCGCGGTGACCAGTCGCCGCTCGATCACCTCGGGCGACTCGGTGCCGCGGCCGGTGAGCCTGCGGACCAGCTCGTCCCAGCTGGGCGGGGCGAGGAAGACCAGATGGGCGTCGGGCATCGACTCGCGGACCAGCCGGGCACCCTGGAGGTCGATCTCCAGCAGCACCGGCTCGCCCGCGGCGAGCTTGTCGAGCACCGCGCGACGCGGGGTGCCGTAGCGGTGGCCGGCGAATTCCGCCCACTCCAGCAGTTCGCCGTTCGCGACGAGTTTGTCGAACTCGTCATCGTCGACGAAGAAATACTGCACACCGTGCTGTTCGCCGGGGCGCGGCCTGCGGGTGGTCGCCGACACCGAGAGCCAGACCTCGGGGTGCACCGTGCGCAGGTGCGCGACGACCGTGCTCTTGCCGACCCCGGAGGGGCCGGAGAGCACGGTCAGCCGCGGACGTCTGACCGGGGGGGTCGGAGCGACCCCCTGCGAAGCGAGGGGGCGTGTTGCCCCCCGGGAGACTGCAGAGCTCATGGAGCGATTATCCCTGGTTCCCGGACGTGCCGGGACCTCAGGCGGGGGTACCGCCGAACTCGCGCTCCAGGGACGCGATCTGGTTCGAGCCAAGACCGCGCACTCGGCGGCTCTCGGAGATGCCGAGCCGTTCCATGATCTGCTTGGCGCGCACTTTCCCGACACCGGGGAGGGATTCGAGCAGGGCGGAGACCTTCATCTTGCCGATGACGTCGTTCTCCTGGCCTTGCTTGATGACCTCGTGCAGGGAGGCGCCGGAGTGCTTGAGCCGGTTCTTGACCTCGGCGCGCTCCCGGCGAGCCGCAGCGGCCTTTTCGAGCGCGGCAGCGCGCTGTTCAGGGGTAAAAAGTCGTCTCATTTGGTGAGTCTGCGGTAGCAGATGAGAGTGCAGGCGATGCTGGCGAAGGCGAGGAAGTGCTCGGCTTTGCGTTCGTACCGGCGGTGCAGACGGCGGCATCCGGCCAGCCAGGCCATGGTGCGTTCGACGGTCCAGCGATGACGACCGAGGCGTTGGGAGGACTCGATGCCTTTGCGGGCAATGCGGTGCGTGATCCCGCGTAAGGCGAGCCATCTGCGCAGGTGGTTGTAGTCGTAGCCCTTGTCCGCGTGCAGTTTGGCGGGATGCCGGCGACGCGGACCGCGCTGGGAGCGGATCGGCGGAATGCCGCAGACCAGTGGGATGAGGGCCTGGCTGTCGTGCAGGTTCGCCCCCGAGATCCCGACGGATATGGGCAGACCGGTCCGCTCGGTGATCAAGTGGATCTTCGAGCCGTACTTGCCCCGATCGACAGGATTCGGACCTGTCAGGTCCCCCTTTTCAGAGCCCGCATGTTCACCGAGTCGATCGCGCAGCGACTCCAGTCCAGCCCGCCGCGTGCGCCGAGTTCGTCCAGGACCAGGCGGTGAAGCTTGGCCCACACCCGGGCCTTGCTCCATTCGGTGAACCGGCGGTGGGCCGTGGGTCCCGATGGTCCGAAGGAAGGCGGCAACTGCCTCCAGGTACAGCCGGAGGTGGCGACGAACACGATGGCCGCCAGCACCTCGCGGTCTCCGTACCGACGCCGGCCGCCACCCTGCGGCCGCGACGGCGCAGGCGGCACGACCCTCTGGAAAAACTCCCACAGTTCATCTGGCACCAGGCGCTCCACGATCCCCACGACCGCAGATTACCGAACTTCCAAATGAGACGACTTCTAAGGGGCGGAAGAGCCACGCCTACGTCACCTCGGATGTAGAGCAATCGGATATGGACCGTGTGAAACACACTCACCCCGCACCTGCGGGATGAAGAGCCGCGCGGGTGAACTGCGCGCTCCTGTCGGAGACTAGCGGTCCGGACGGCTCAAGTCAGCGAGAACAGACGAAAAGTCCTGGTCAGCCTTCATCCGACGGGATATTTGGGACAAAGCGGAACAGGTCGCAGGCCCAATGTCGCAGGTGGTTGAAACCGGCCCTTTTTCGGTTCGATATTCGACCGGATTACCGGAGGGTATTACCGCACTATTGCCCCGCCCTTCGGGCCTTCCGAAGATCGCTTCAGGCCCCTTCGAAGGCCGCGCGCACCTCGTCCGCGTATCGCGAAGCCGCATCGCGCAGAGCGGACACGTCGGGGCCCCGGCTGAGCACTCCGCGACTCACACTCGGCAGCACATTGCCGAGGGCGGCGCCGAAGACCCCGGGAAGATCGGTCGGGGTCGCACCCTGGGCGCCGACGCCGGGGGCCAGCAACGGCCCGTTCACCGCCAGGTCCACGCCGGCCTCGCCGAGCGTCGCGCCGACGACCGCGCCGACAGAGCCGAGCGGAACGGCGCCGGCGTTCTCCGCCTTGATGTCGTCGAGCATCAACTGCGCGACCGAACGGCCGTCGCCCGCCGTCGCCCGCTGCACCTGCGCGCCCTCCGGGTTCGAGGTCAGCGCCAGCACGAAGACGCCGGAGCCGGAGATCCGCGCCGCGTCGAGCGCGGGCCGCAGCGAGCCGAAGCCCAGGTAGGGGCTGACGGTGAGCGCGTCGCTGAACAGCGGCGAGTCCTTGTCCAGATACGTGGCGGCGTAGGCGGCCATCGTCGAGCCGATGTCGCCGCGCTTGGCGTCCATCAGCACCAGCGCGCCCGCCTGCCGGGCCGCGGACACCGCCCGTTCCAGCACCGCGACACCGGCGGAGCCGAAACGCTCGAAGAACGCGGACTGCGGTTTGACGACCGCGACCTGCTCCCCCAGCGCCTCCACCACGGTCATCGTGAAGCGCTCCAGCGCCACGACGCCGTCGCCGAGACCCCAGTCCGCCAGCAGCGAGGCGTGCGGGTCGATGCCCACGCACAACGGGCCGCGGGTGTCCATGGCACGGCGCAGCCGCGCGCCGAACGCCTCCGGGTGCTCGGTCGTCATGAGGTGGCCTTCCTGGTGTCGGCGCCGACCGCGTCGGCGAGGGTGGCGTACGGGCTCGCGGCCAGCCGGGCCGCCAGCCCCCGGTGGACCGCGCGCATCCAGAAGGGGCCCTGGTAGATGAAGGCGCTGTATCCCTGTACGAGCGTGGCACCGGCGAGGATGCGCCGCCAGGCGTCCTCGGCGTTCTCGATGCCGCCGACGCCGACCAGCGTGATCCGGTCGCCGACCCGCGCGTACAGCCGCCGCAGCACGTCCAGCGAGCGGTCCTCCAGCGGGGCGCCGGACAGCCCGCCGGTCTCCGCGACCACCGCCGGGTCCGAGGTCAGTCCGAGGCCTTCGCGGGCGATCGTGGTGTTGGTGGCGATGATGCCGTCGAGACCCAGCTCCACCGCGAGGTCGGCCACCGCGTCCACGTCGGCGTCGGCGAGGTCGGGTGCGATCTTGACCAGCAGCGGCACCCGGCGCTCGGTGACCGTACGGTCGGCGGCCTCCCGTACGGCCGTGAGCAGCGGCCGCAGGGCCGCGGTGGCCTGCAGGTCGCGCAGCCCGGGGGTGTTGGGCGAGGACACGTTGACGACCAGGTAGTCGGCGTATCGGGCCAGCCGCTCGGCGGAGGTCACGTAATCCTGTACGGCCTCGCCCTCCGGGACGACCTTCGTCTTGCCGATGTTGACGCCGACGGTGGTCGGGAAGACCACCCGCCGGGCGGCGAGCCGGGCGGCGACGGCGGCGGAGCCGTCGTTGTTGAAGCCCATCCGGTTGATCAGCGCGCGGTCGCCGACCAGGCGGAACAGCCGGGGGGCCGGGTTGCCCGGCTGCTGCCGGGCGGTGACGGTGCCGATCTCGACGTGGTCGAAGCCGAGCATGGACATGCCGTCGATCGCGACGGCGTTCTTGTCGAAGCCGGCGGCCAGGCCGAACGGGCCGCGCATCTCCCGCCCGAACGCGAGGGTCCGCAGCCCCGGGTGCCGCGGAGCCGCGGCCGCGGCGACCGCCGCCCGCACCACGGGGATCCTGGCCGCGGCCCGGATCCACCGGAAGGCCGTCCGGTGGGCGGATTCGGCGTCCATCCGCCGGAACACCACCCGAAAGAACAGGTCGTACACGCCCTCACCTTTGTCTCCTACGATGCGCCCCTCCGGGCGCGACGATTCCGCGATTCCCCCTCACGGCGGGGTGCACCCCACCACGGGCGCGGGGAACTACGCGCCCAGCCCGAACGGTGGCGCGCTGTCCGAGCGGCTCGTTGCGCCCCGCAGGGGCGCGGGGAACTTCGCGCGCAACCCACCACCGGCCGGTGGTCCGGCACGGACCGAGCAGCCCCTTTCGGCCGGTGACGACCCGCGCCCCCGGTGGGGGCCGGTCGCGCAGTTCCCCGCGCCCCTGGTGGGCACCCCCCTGCGCAAGGGGACCGCACCAGCCACCGCGGCCCGCGGAAGCGCACTCCCCCTGCGCAAAAGGGACCCACCGACCACCGCGGCCGGTGGAAGCGCACCCCCTGCGCAAGGGGAGCCGCACAGCCGGCCCAGCCGGAGGCTATTCGGCTCGACTCGCCGTAAGGCGACTGGCGTGGTCCTGCAAGGAGCACACCCCTATGTCGCCACGCGTCAACGCGTCGATGCCCTGTACCGCCGCCGCCAGCGCCTGGACCGTGGTCAGGCAGGGGATGCCGCGGGCCACTGCCGCCGTGCGGATGTCGTAGCCGTCCAGGCGGCCCCCCGTGCCGAACGGGGTGTTGACGATGAGGTCGATCTCGCCCTCGTGGATGAGGGTCACCACCGTCGGCTCGCCGGCGGGTCCGACTCCCTCGGACTGCTTGCGCACGACCCGCGCCGGGATCCCGTTGCGCCGCAGCACCTCCGCGGTGCCCGAGGTGGCCAGGATCTCGAAGCCGTGCTCGATCAGCGCGCGGGCCGGGAAGATCAGCGCGCGCTTGTCGCGGTTGGCGATCGAGACGAAGGCGCGGCCCTTGGTGGGCAGCGCACCGTACGCGGCGGCCTGGGACTTGGCGTAGGCGGTGCCGAAGACCGCGTCGATGCCCATGACCTCGCCGGTGGAGCGCATCTCCGGGCCGAGGATGGTGTCGACCCCGCGTCCCTGGACGTCGCGGAAGCGGCTCCAGGGCAGCACCGCCTCCTTGACGGAGATCGGCGCGTCCAGCGGCAGCGTGCCGCCGTCGCCGGTGGCGGGCAGCATGCCCTCGGCGCGCAGTTCCGCGACGGTCGCGCCGAGCGAGATGCGGGCCGCGGCCTTGGCGAGCGGCACCGCGGTCGCCTTGGAGGTGAAGGGGACGGTGCGGGAGGCACGCGGGTTGGCCTCCAGCACGTAGAGGATGTCCCCGGCCAGTGCGAACTGGATGTTGATCAGGCCCTGCACCCCGACACCGCGGGCGATCGCCTCGGTGGAGGCGCGCAGCCGCTTGATGTCGTGGCCGCCCAGGGTGATCGGCGGCAGCGCGCAGGCGGAGTCGCCGGAGTGGATGCCGGCTTCCTCGATGTGCTCCATGACGCCGCCGAGGTAGAGCTCCTGGCCGTCGTAGAGCGCGTCGACGTCGATCTCGATGGCGTCGTCGAGGAAGCGGTCGACCAGGACCGGCCGGTCGTCGCCGATCTCGGTGGACTCGGCGATGTACGAGGCCAGCCGGGTCTCGTCGTAGACGATCTCCATGCCGCGGCCGCCGAGCACGTAGGAGGGCCTGACGAGCACCGGGTAGCCGATCTCGTCGGCGATGGCCTTGGCGCCGGGGAAGGACGTGGCGGTGCCGTGCTTGGGCGCGGGCAGCCCGGCGGCGGCCAGTACCCGGCCGAAGGCGCCGCGGTCCTCGGCGAGGTGGATGGCCTCGGGCGAGGTGCCGACGACGGGCACGCCGTTGTCCTTGAGCGCCTGTGCCAGGCCGAGCGGGGTCTGCCCGCCGAGCTGCACGATGACGCCGGCCACCGGCCCGGCCAGGGTCTCGGCGTGCACGATCTCCAGCACGTCCTCCAGGGTGAGCGGCTCGAAGTACAGCCGGTCGGAGGTGTCGTAGTCGGTGGAGACGGTCTCGGGGTTGCAGTTGACCATCACGGTCTCGTACCCGGCGTCGTGCAGCGCGAAGGAGGCGTGGACGCAGGAGTAGTCGAACTCGATGCCCTGGCCGATCCGGTTGGGGCCGGAGCCGAGGATGATCACGGCCGGCTTGGTGCGCGGGGCGACCTCCGTCTCCTCGTCGTAGGAGGAGTAGAAGTACGGGGTGTCGGCGGCGAACTCGGCGGCGCAGGTGTCGACGGTCTTGTAGACCGGGCGGATGCCGAGCGCGTGCCGCACCTCGCGGACGACCTCCTCGCGCAGGCCGCGGACGGCGGCGATCTGGGCGTCGGAGAAGCCGTGCCGCTTGGCGTCGGCGAGCAGTTCGGGGTCGAGCCGGTCGGCGGCGGCCAGCGCCTCGGCGTGCTCGTGGATCAGGAAGAGCTGGTCCACGAACCACGGGTCGATCCTGGTGGCGGTGAAGACCTCCTCCTGCGTCGCACCCGCCCTGATCGCGGCCATCACGGTGTTGATCCGGCCGTCGGTGGGGACGCCGGCCAGCGCGAGCAGTTCGGCCTTGTCGCCGACGGGGGCGGTGAAGTCGAACTGCGAGCCCTTCTTCTCCAGCGAGCGCAGCGCCTTGTTCAGCGCCTCGGTGAAGTTGCGGCCGATCGCCATCGCCTCGCCGACCGACTTCATGGTGGTGGTCAGGGTGGCGTCGGCGGCCGGGAACTTCTCGAAGGCGAACCGCGGCACCTTCACCACCACGTAGTCGAGGGTGGGCTCGAACGACGCCGGGGTCTTGCGGGTGATGTCGTTGGGGATCTCGTCGAGGGTGTAGCCCACCGCGAGCCGGGCGGCGATCTTGGCGATCGGGAAGCCGGTGGCCTTGGACGCCAGCGCCGAGGAGCGGGAGACCCTGGGGTTCATCTCGATGACGATGACCCGGCCGTCGTCGGGGTTGACGGCGAACTGGATGTTGCAGCCGCCGGTGTCGACGCCGACCTCGCGGATCACCGCGATGCCGATGTCGCGCAGCGTCTGGTACTCGCGGTCGGTGAGCGTCATCGCGGGGGCGACGGTGATGGAGTCGCCGGTGTGGACGCCCATCGGATCGAAGTTCTCGATGGAGCAGACGACCACGACGTTGTCGTGCCGGTCGCGCATCAGCTCCAGCTCGTACTCCTTCCAGCCCAGGATGGACTCCTCGAGCAGCACCTCGGTGGTCGGCGAGAGGGTCAGGCCCTGCCCGGCGATGCGGCGCAGCTCGTCCTCGTCGTGTGCGAAGCCGGAGCCGGCGCCGCCCATGGTGAAGGAGGGGCGGACCACCACGGGGTAGCCGCCGAGGGTGTCGACGCCGGCCAGCACGTCGTCCATGGAGTGGCAGATCACCGAGCGGGCGGACTCGCCGTGGCCGATCTTGTCGTGCACCGCCTCGACCACGCCCTTGAACAGCTCGCGGTCCTCGCCCTTGTTGATGGCCTCGACGTTGGCGCCGATCAGCTCGACGCCGTATTCGGCCAGCGTGCCGTCCTCGTGCAGCGAGATCGCGGTGTTCAGCGCGGTCTGGCCGCCGAGGGTGGGCAGCAGGGCGTCGGGGCGCTCCTTGGCGATGATCTTCGCGACGTATTCCGGGGTGATCGGCTCGACGTAGGTGGCGTCGGCGATCTCCGGGTCGGTCATGATCGTGGCCGGGTTGGAGTTGACCAGCACCACCCGCAGCCCTTCGGACTTCAGGACCCGGCAGGCCTGGGTGCCGGAGTAGTCGAACTCGGCGGCCTGCCCGATGACGATCGGACCCGAGCCGATGACCAGGACGGACCGGATGTCGGTGCGCTTAGGCACGCTGGGCCTCCATGAGCTCGATGAAGCGGTCGAACAGATACGCGGCGTCGTGCGGGCCCGCGGCGGCCTCGGGGTGGTACTGGACGCTGAAGGCCGGCCGGTCGAGCAGCCGCAGCCCTTCCACCACCTGGTCGTTGAGGCAGACATGGCTGACCTCGGCGCGCCCGAAGGGGGTGTCGCTGACCCGGTCGAGCGGTGCGTCCACGGCGAAGCCGTGGTTGTGCGCGGTGACCTCGACCTTGCCGGTGGCGCGGTCCTGCACGGGCTGGTTGATGCCGCGGTGGCCGTACTTGAGCTTGTAGGTGCCGAAGCCGAGCGCCCGGCCGAGCAGCTGGTTGCCGAAGCAGATGCCGAACAGCGGGGTGCTGCGGCCCAACACCTCCTGGATGACGCCGAGTTCGGCGGTGGCCGGGTCGCCGGGGCCGTTGGACAGGAAGACGCCGTCCGGGGCGACGGCGTAGACGTCCTCGACGGTCGCGGTCGCGGGCAGCACGTGCACCTCGATGCCGCGCTCGGCCATCCGGTGCGGGGTCATGCCCTTGATGCCGAGGTCGAGGGCGGCGACGGTGAAGCGCCGCGGGCCGATCGCCGGGACGACGTACGCCTGCTCGGTGGCGACCTCGGCGGACAGGTCGGCGCCGGTCATCTCGGGGGCCTGCCGGACCCGGGCGAGCATGGTCTCGTCGTCGGCGAGGGAGTCGCCGGAGAAGATGCCGACCCGCATGGCGCCGCGCTCGCGCAGGTGCCGGGTCAGGGCCCGGGTGTCGACGCCGCTGATGCCGACGACGCCCTGTGCGGTGAGCTCGTCGTCCAGGGAGCGCCGGGAGCGCCAGCTGGACGGCACGCGCGCCGGGTCGCGTACGACGTAGCCGGCGACCCAGATGCGGGAGGACTCGGGGTCCTCGTCGTTGACGCCGGTGTTGCCGACGTGCGGGGCGGTCATGACGACCACCTGGCGGTGGTACGAGGGGTCGGTCAGCGTCTCCTGGTAGCCGGTCATGCCGGTGGAGAAGACCGCCTCGCCGAAGGTCTCCCCCACCGCTCCGTAGGCGCGGCCGCGGAAGATGCGGCCGTCCTCCAGGACGAGTACGGCGGGTGCGGTGGCCGCCCGGGTGGAGGTCGTCATTGTGCGCCTTCCTTCTCGTGTTGCCTGCTGCCCGGCCTGGTGTCGGTGAAGACGACGACGCTGTCGCCACTGAGCCGGTTGATCTGCTCGACCCACGCCGGGTGCTCGGCGGACCGGTCGGAGCGGAAGCCGGAGTCGATGAGGGTGCCGCCGTGCTCCCAGGTGACGACCAGCAGGCCGCCCTCGGTGAGCACCTTGCCCGCGATGCCCTTGTCGAGCCGGGCGCCGCGCAGGGCGGCGACGGGTACGAAGAAGCCGGGGGCGCCGGTGCGGTCCACGTCCAGGCCCTGCTCGGTGAGGGTGAGCGCGGCCCGGCTGCGGACGCCGAGGCCGTGGGCGACGATCCGGTCCAGCCACTGCCCCGCGGTGGTGCTGCCGTGGTAGCGGCCCTCCGTCGACAGCAGCGCCTCGCCGGGGGTTTCGGGGGCCTGCGGGAGGGCGGGCAGGCCGCCCTGCAGGGTGCGGCGCCACTGCCAGCCCTGCCGCATCAGCCAGTAGACAAGGCCGACGAAGAGGAGCAGGCCGACGATCCAGCCGATCCTGTCGGTCCAGTCGGTGACCTTCGCCGAGTGCTTCCCGTCGCCCTGTGCGGAGGCGAGCGCGGTGGCGAGCTGCGTAACAGGTGTCATGTGAGCTTCCCGTCCATGACCGTGGCGCGGCCCCGCAGGAAGGTGGCGACGACGCGGCCCGGCAGCTCGCGGCCCGCGTACGGGGTGTTGCGGCTGCGGGAGGCGAAGCCCGCGGGATTGACCACCCCACGGTATGCGGGATCGAGCAGCACCAGATTCGCGGGCTCACCGGCGGCGACCGGCCGGCCGTGCCCGGCGAGCCGGCCGATGGCGGCGGGCCGGGACGACATCCGGTCGGCGACGCCGGCCCAGTCCAGCAGGCCGGTGTCGACCATGGTGTGCTGGACCACCGACAGCGCGGTCTCCAGGCCGACCATGCCCATCGCGGCCGCGGCCCACTCGCAGTCCTTGTCCTCGTGCGGGTGCGGGGCGTGGTCGGTGGCGACGCAGTCGATGGTGCCGTCGGCGAGCGCCTCGCGCAGCGCCATGACGTCGGCCTCGGTGCGCAGCGGCGGGTTGACCTTGTAGACCGGGTTGTACGAGCGGACCAGCTCGTCGGTCAGCAGCAGGTGGTGCGGGGTGACCTCGGCGGTGACGTCCCAGCCCTTGGACTTGGCCCAGCGGACGATCTCCACCGAACCGGCGGTGGACAGGTGGCAGATGTGCACCCGGGAGCCGACGTGGGCGGCCAGCAGCACGTCACGGGCGATGACCGACTCCTCGGCGACCGCCGGCCAGCCGGTCAGGCCCAGCTCGCCGGAGACGGTGCCCTCGTTCATCTGGGCGCCCTCGGTGAGCCGCGGCTCCTGGGCGTGCTGGGCGACGACGCCGCCGAAGGCCTTCACGTACTCCAGCGCCCTGCGCATGATGACGGCGTCGTCCACGCACTTGCCGTCGTCGGAGAAGACCCGCACCTGGGCGGCGGAGTCGGCCATCGCGCCCAGCTCGGCGAGCTGCTTGCCCTCCAGGCCGACGGTGACGGCGCCGACCGGCTGGACGTCGCAGTAGCCGGACTCCCTGCCGAGCCGCCAGACCTGCTCGACCACGCCGGCGGTGTCGGCGACCGGGAAGGTGTTCGCCATGGCGTGCACGGCGGTGTAGCCGCCGGCCGCGGCGGCCCGGGTGCCGGTCAGCACGGTCTCTGAGTCCTCGCGGCCGGGCTCGCGCAGATGGGTGTGCAGGTCGACCAGGCCGGGCAGCAGGACGTACCCGGCGGCCTCGACGACGGTGGCTTCGCCCGCGTCGAGGTCCGCGCCGACCTCGGTGACGGTGCCGCCGCTGATCAGCACGTCCTGGATGGCGCCGCCGAGGATCTTCGCCCCGCGGATCAGGGTGTCGCTCATGGTTACTTGCTCTCCTCGGTGCGGGCGCTGTCGGATCGGTCGGTGCTGATGGCCGGCTCGGAGCCGCCGAGCAGCAGGTAGAGCACCGCCATCCGGGTGCTGACGCCGTTGGCGACCTGCTCGACCGCGGTGCAGCGCGGCGAGTCGGCGACCTCGGCGGTGATCTCCATACCGCGGTTCATCGGCCCGGGGTGCATGACGATGGCGTGCTCGGGCAGCACCGCCATCCGCTGGCCGTCCAGGCCGTAGCGGCGGGCGTACTCGCGCTCGGTGGGGAAGTAGGCGGCGTTCATCCGCTCGCTCTGCACCCGCAGCATCATCACCGCGTCGGACTTCGCGAGCACCGCGTCCAGGTCGTACGAGACCTCGCAGGGCCAGTTCTCGACGCCGATCGGCAGCAGGGTGGGCGGCGCGACCAGGGTGACCCGGGCGCCGAGGGTGGTCAGCAGCAGCACGTTGGAGCGGGCGACCCTGCTGTGCAGGATGTCGCCGACGACGGTGACCCGGCGGCCGTCCAGGTCGCGGCCGACAGCGGACAGGTGGCGGCGCATGGTGAAGGCGTCGAGCAGCGCCTGGGTGGGGTGCTCGTGGGTGCCGTCGCCGGCGTTGACGACGGAGGCGTTGATCCAGCCTGAGGTCGCCAGCCGGTGCGGGGCGCCGGAGGAGTGGTGCCGGATGACGACGGCGTCGGCGCCCATCGCCTCCAGGGTCAGGGCGGTGTCCTTGAGCGACTCGCCCTTGGACACCGAGGAGCCCTTGGCGGAGAAGTTGATCACGTCGGCGGACAGCCGCTTGGCGGCCGCCTCGAACGAGATACGCGTCCGCGTCGAGTCCTCGAAGAACAGGTTGACGACGGTGCGGCCGCGCAGGGTCGGCAGTTTCTTGATCGGCCGGTCGGCGACGCGGGCCATCTCCTCGGCGGTGTCGAGGATCAGCAGGGCGTCGTCACGGGTGAGGTCGGCGGCCGAGATCAGGTGGTGCTTCATCGGGGTCTCCGGGGGTGCTTGGGCCTGGCGGGGCGGCGAGCGGGCATGCGGCGGCGCAGGACCCCTGGCCGGGGCCCTGGCGTGGCGGCGCTATTCGTCCGCGGCAGTGCCGGTGCGCGCGCCGGGCTCGCGCTGGCCGAGCAGGACGCTGTCGCGCCCGTCGTGCTCGGCAAGCAGGACCCTGACGGTCTCGCGCTGCGAGGTCGGGAGGTTCTTGCCGACGTAGTCGGCCCTGATCGGCAGCTCGCGGTGCCCGCGGTCGACCAGCACGGCCAGCTGCACCGCGCGGGGGCGGCCGATGTCGTTGAGCGCGTCCAGCGCGGAGCGGATGGTGCGGCCGGAGAAGAGCACGTCGTCCACCAGGACGACGAGCCGGCCGTCGATGCCGTCGCCGGGGATGTCGGTGGCCGCCAGTGCCCGGGGCGGGTGCAGCCGCAGGTCGTCGCGGTACATCGTGGTGTCCAGCGAGCCGACGGCGGCCTCGCGGCCGGTGATCTCGGCGAGCTTGCCGGCCAGCCGGCGGGCCAGGAACACCCCTCGGGTGGGGATGCCGAGCAGCACCACGTCGTCGGCGCCCTTGGCGCGTTCGACGATCTCGTGGGCGATACGGGTCAGGACGCGGGCGATATCGGGTGCTTCGAGCACCGGGCGGTCCTGCGGGCCTGCTGTCGTGCGGTCTTCGACCATGGGTCGGGGACCTCCTTCCCCGCCTCACGGGACGGGCGTTAAAGGACGTCGGGGGTACAGCTAAACGCTATCAGGTGCCGCAGACCGCCCAGGTCAGAGACCGGTCGGACCCTTTCGGCTTGACGAGCACGGATTACGCTGCGTAACCTCACAGTGAGTCACCGAGTTTCCGTCCGGGGAGCCATATGTCCAGCGATTACGCCAAACAGCTCGGAGCCAAGCTCCGCGCCATCCGCACGCAGCAGGGCCTTTCTCTGCACGGTGTCGAGGAGAAGTCCCAGGGCCGCTGGAAGGCAGTGGTCGTGGGGTCGTACGAGCGCGGCGACCGTGCCGTGACCGTGCAGCGCCTCGCCGAGCTCGCCGATTTCTACGGCGTGCCCGTGCAGGAACTGCTGCCGGGTACGACCCCCGGCGGGGCCGCAGAGCCGCCGCCGAAGCTCGTACTCGACCTTGAGCGGCTGTCCCAGGTCCCGCCGGAGAAGGCCGGGCCGCTGCAGCGGTACGCGGCCACGATCCAGAGCCAGCGCGGCGACTACAACGGCAAGGTGCTGTCGATCCGGCAGGACGATCTTCGTACGCTCGCCGTGATCTACGACCAGTCGCCGTCGGTCCTCACCGAGCAGCTCATCGGGTGGGGTGTCCTCGACGCGGACGCCAGGCGGGCTGTCCAGCACGAAGAGGGCTAGCGCCCGGCTTTATCCGCAAACCTGCAGAAACGTCCCGCCGCCCGGCCCGACCCCGTCCCCCGGGGCTCCGCCCCGGGCGGCCCCACCCTTCCCCCGCGCGCCACGTGCGGCGAGCCGTCGCCCTCACCACCCCCCTGGCCGACCGCGCACGCCCCCGCGCCCCGGGGTGAGTGCCCCGTGCGGCCCGCACTCGCCTGCCGCGCCACCGTGGCTGTTCGCGCAGTTCCCCGCGCCCCTGCGGGGCTCGTGTCCTCCCCCGCAGAGGATGCGTGCCTGGCAGGGGCGCCCTCTGCCGCAGAGGGCAAGCTTCAGGGGCGCGGGGAACTGCGCGACCAGCCACGACCGACCCAAAGGCGGCAAACAACCCCAAGGGCCACCCACCCAGGGCTCCGCGTGGGGGTACCCCCACGCGGAGCCGCGGGGAGAACGGCGCGACAGGCAGCCACCCGCCCAGGGGCGGTCCGCCCCCGCGAGGGGCGGCCCCTCCCCCCGGGTCGGGGGAAGGGGCTGGGGCCTAGGAAGGCCTGGTAGGGGCGTAGCCGCGCGGGTGGGTCGAGAAGGTGCCGCGGCCTTGCGTGCGCCCGCGGAGGGACCCGGCGTAGCCGAAGAGCTCAGCCAGTGGCACCGTCGCCGAGACGACCGTGCTGCCCGCCAGGGCGACGGAGCCGGAGACCCGGCCGCGGCGGGCCGCGAGGTCGCCCAGGACACCGCCGACCGATTCGTCCGGCACCGTGGCGGTGACCTCGACGACCGGTTCGAGCAGCTGCATCACGGACGCCCGCAGCGCCTCCTGGAGGCCGGCCCGGCCGGCCGTGCGGAAGGCCATCTCCGAGGAGTCCTTCTGGTGGGTCGCGCCGTCCGTCAGCGTGACCCGCACGCCGGTCACCGGGTGACCGCCGAGGGGCCCCTCGGCGAGCGCGTCCCGGCAGCCGTTCTCGACCGCCCGCACGTACTCGCGCGGCACCCGCCCACCGGTCACCGTGGACGTGAACACGAACTCCTCCTCCCCCGCGGCCGCGACATGCGGCGCGACGTCGATGACGATGTGCGCGAACTGCCCGGCCCCGCCGTCCTGCTTGACGTGCCGGTGGACGTGGCCGGTCACCCCGCGCAACACGGTCTCCCGGTAGGCGACCTGCGGGCGGCCGACCGCGATCTGCAGCCCGTGGGCGCGGCGGATCTTCTCCACCGCGACCTCCAGGTGGAGTTCGCCCATCCCGGCCAGCACCAGCTGGCCGGTCTCCCGGTCGGTGCGTACCGCGAGCGACGGGTCCTCCTCGACCAGCCGGGCCAGCGCGGCGACCAGCCGCTCGGTGTCGGCGTTGCGGCCGGCCTCGACGGCCAGCGAGACCACGGGCGCGGCCGCCGCCGGCGGTTCGAGCACCAGCGGAGCGGCCGGCGCGCACAACGTGGCGCCGGCTCCTGCGGACTTGGGCCCGACGACGGCGACGATGTCACCGGCCACCGCCCGGTCCATCTCCGCGTGCCGGTCGGCCTGGACCCGCAGGATGCGGCCGATCCGTTCGTTCCTGCGCGGTCCTGCGTCCAGCACGGTGTCCCCCTTCCTCAGCGTTCCGGAGTAGATCCGCAGATACGTCAGCCGCCCGGTGGCGCTCGCGGTGACCTTGAACACCAGCCCGGCGAAGGGCGCCGCCGGGTCGGCGGGCCGTTCCGCGGGCAGGCCGCCGGCCGTGCCGCTGACCGCCGGGACGTCCAGCGGTGACGGCAGGTAGGCGGTGACGGCGTCGAGCAGCGGCTCGACACCGCGGTTGCGGTAGGCCGAGCCGCACAGCACGACCACGGCCTCGCCGCTGCGGGTGAGGTCGCGCAGTGCGGTGGTCAGCGTCGCCGCGCTCACCGGGCCGCCCGCGCAGAACTCCTCCAGCGCGGCCGGGTGCAGTTCCGCCGCCGTCTCCTCCAGCAGCCGGCGGCGCCGCCGCGCCTCGGCCAGCAGGTCGTCGGGCACCTCGCTCACGGCGTAGGTGTCGGCGCAGTCCGCCCAGACCAGCGCGCGCATCGCGATCAGGTCGACCACGCCGGTGAAGCCGTCCTCGCGGCCGATCGGCAGCTGGACGACCAGCGGTACGGTGTGCAGCCGCCGCCGGATGGAGTCGACCGCGGTGTCGAGGTCGGCGCCCGCCCGGTCCAGCTTGTTGACGAAGGCGATCCGCGGTACGCCGTACCGGTCGGCCTGCCGCCACACCGACTCGCTCTGCGGTTCGACGCCCGCGACGGCGTCGAAGACGGCGATGGCGCCGTCGAGCACCCGCAGCGCGCGTTCGACCTCGTCGGCGAAGTCGACGTGTCCCGGTGTGTCGATCAGGTTGATCCGATGGCCGGCCCAGTCGCAGCTGACGGCCGCCGCGAAGATGGTGATGCCACGGTCGCGCTCCTGCGGGTCGAAGTCGGTGACGGTCGTGCCGTCGTGGACCTCACCGCGCTTGTGGGTGGCGCCGGTGAGGTAGAGGACCCGCTCGGTGACGGTGGTCTTGCCCGCGTCCACATGGGCGAGGATGCCGAGGTTGCGGACGGCGGCGAGCGGGTTGGCGGTCTGGCGGTCGTGGGTGCTGCGCACGGCCCTGGGCCTTTCTGGTGATCAGGGGAGAAGGGCGGGCGCGATTCCCCGGGCGCACCGGGCTCCAGCCGCCGGCGGTGGGCCGGCGGGTCAGGGGCGGGGGTACGTCAGGGGGTCCGGGGCCGGCCGCGCAGCCGGCGCCGGAGGCGCGAAGACACCAGAATCACCTTGTGCCGTGACGGGGGGACGACGGCAGCGCTGCGGTTGCGCACGGCCGGCTCCCCTCACTCGTCGACGCGCGCGCCACACGGTGTCGTCGGCGCGCGATTCCACCGGGAGAGTAGCCGACGGCCGTCGCGCCGGGCACCCGGTTTTCGCCGCAGGTGCGGCTCAGCCCGCGTAGAGCCGGGAGATCACTTCGGGCAGCAGACGTTCCGTCAGGGGTGCGGGCAGCGCCTGGAGTACGGCGAGCACCGGTGCCATCCGCTGCGGGAGGGAACCGTCCGCGCCGACGCCGGCGACCTCCAGGGCGAGCGCGACCTCGGCCGGGCCGAGGGTGGCCGGGTCGAGGGCGGCGGCGATCTGCGCGATGCCCGGGTCGACGGTGACCGGGCCGAGGGCGCGGGCCCGGTCCACCGCCGCGGCGAGCTCGGCCAGCAGGTCCGCGATCCGGGCCGGGTCGGCGACCGCCGCGGTCACCGTCAGGTGCAGGTTCGCCGGTGACCCGGCGAAGGCGGGCTGCGGCTGGAGATACCAGCCGCGCAGCCGCATCTCGTCGGCGACGACGAAGGGGTCGAGCCCCGGCTCGTCGGCGGCGACCGCGACCAGCGAGGCGTCGGGGGCGCCGAGCACCCGCAGGCCGTCGATCCGCCCGATGCCGTCCACCAGCCGCCCGGTCGCCTCGTGGACCCGCCGGGACAGCTCGACGTATCCGGTGGTGCCGACCTTGTGCAGCACCGCCCAGGCGGCGGCGAGCGGCCCGGCGGACTTGGTGCCCTGCAGCGTCGCGTTGACCACCGGGTAGCCGGGCCAGGAGGCGTGCGCGAACCAGCCGTGCCGGCGCAGTTCCGCGTCCCGGAACAGCAGCACGGAGGCGCCCTTGGGGGTGTAGCCGTACTTGTGCAGGTCGACCGACAGGGAGCTGACGCCCGGCACGGACAGGTCGAACGGCGGTGGCGGCGCGATGCCGTCCGCGAGCCTGCGGTGTCCCAGGTACCAGCCGCCGATGCAGGCGTCGACGTGGCACAGCACGTCCCGCTCGGCGGCCGCGGCGGCGACGTCCCGCACCGGGTCGACGACGCCGTGCGCGTACGAGGGCGCGGAGGCCACGACCAGGGCGGTGTGCGGGGTGAGGGCGGCGGCGACGTCCTGCGGCCGGACGCGGAAGGTGCCGGGGTCGACGGGGACGGTCACGGTGGCGAGCCCGAACAGCGCGGCGGCCTTGTGGAAGGCGGCGTGCGCGGTCTGCGGCAGCACGATCTCCGGGGCGGTGACCCCGCGGGTCCTCGCGGCGTGCTCGCGGGCGGTCAGCACGGCGAGCAGGCAGCTCTCGGTGCCGCCGCTGGTGAAGGTGCCCGCGGTGGCCGGGCCGCCGCCGAGCAGCCGGGCGGCCTGCCCGACGATGTCGTTCTCCAGCGTGACGACGCTGGGGAAGGCGGTCATGTCCAGGCCGTTGACGCCGGCGAAGGCGGCCTGCGCCGCGGCGGCCAGCTCGTCGAGGCCGGCGAGCCCGGAGTCGTAGACGTACGCCATGGTGCGGCCGCCGCGTACCGGCAGGTCGGCCGCCCGCAGCTCGGCGAGCCGGGCCAGGATCGTGTCGTCGTCGCCTGCCGCATGGTCCATGCGGCAGGAATCTAGGCCAGGACCCGCGGCACACACCAGGCCCGAAGCAGAATATTGTTCACCTTCTGCTGTCGGGCCTGGTCAGGGGTGGTACGCGGGCCAGAGACGCGGGCTAGCGCGGCAGGGTCGGCTTGAGCTCCATCAGACGCCCGAGCAGCCCGTTGACGAACGACGGGGACTCCTCGGTGGAGAACTCCTTGGCCAGCTGCACCGCCTCGTCCAGCACGACCGCGTCGGGGACGCCGTCCTCCCAGATCAGCTCGTACGCGCCGAGGCGCAGCACGTTGCGGTCCACGACCGGCATACGGTCCAGCGTCCAGCCCACCGCGTGCGTGGACAGCAGGTCGTCGATCGGGTCGGCGTGCGCCGTGTACCCCTCGACCAGCTGCATCGTGTACTCGGTGACCGGCGGCTGCCGGTCGTCGGTCCGGGCGAGCCGGATCCAGTCCGCCATGACGGTCACCGGGTCTGCACCCCGCTGGTCCGCCTCGAAGAGGATCTGGAAGGCACGCTTGCGGGCCTTGTTCCGGGCAGCCACGGTTAGCTGTTCACCCGGCCGAGGTAGTCGCCGGTGCGGGTGTCGACCTTCACCTTTTCACCCGTGGTGATGAACAGCGGGACGCCGATCTCGTAGCCGGTCTCCAGCCGGGCCGGCTTGGAGCCGCCGGTGGAGCGGTCGCCCTGCACGCCGGGCTCGGTGTACTCGATGACCAGCTCGACGGAGGCGGGCAGCTCGATGTACAGCGGCGAGCCCTCGTACATCGCGACGACGGCCTCGAAGCCTTCGAGCAGGTAGTTGGCGGCGTCGCCGACGACCTCGGGGGTGACCGTGATCTGGTCGTAGGTCTCGGTGTCCATGAAGACGAAGTCGCTGCCGTCCTTGTAGGAGAACTGCATGCCGCGCTTGTCGACGTTGGCGGTCTCGACCTTCACACCCGCGTTGAAGGTCTTGTCGACGACCTTCCCGGAGAGCACGTGCTTCAGCTTGGTGCGCACGAAGGCGGGGCCCTTGCCGGGCTTGACGTGCTGGAACTCGACTACGGTCCAGAGCTGGCCGCTGTCGAGCTTGAGCACGAGGCCGTTCTTGAGGTCGTTCGTGGTGGCCACGGTTGCGGAATCTCCTGAAAGTGCTGCTTCGGGGACCGCGGAGACCCGCGCCCCGTCACAGGGCGAGGAGTTCCTTGGTCGTGATGGTGAGGAGCTCGGGCCCGCCGTCCGCCAGGGGGCGTACGACGAGCGTGTCGTCGATGCGGACACCGCCGCGGCCCGGAAGGTGGACCCCCGGCTCGACGGTGACCGGCACGCAAGCGTCCAGTTTACCCATGGCCGCAGGGGACAACTGAGGGTCCTCGTCGATTTCCAGGCCCACACCGTGGCCGGTCCACGTCGCCACCCCGCCGCCGTGGCCCGCGGCGAGCAGTGGCTGGCGGGTCGCCCGGTCGACGTCACGGCAGGCCACACCCGGTGCCAGGGCCTCGCGGCCGGCCCGCTGGGCGTTGAAGACCAGGTCGTACAGATCGATCTGCCAGCCCGCCGGAGCCGTGCCGATGACGAAAGTACGGCCCACCTCACACCGGTAGCCGCGGTAGCACGCGCCGAGGCGGACGGTCAGGAAGTCGCCCTCCTCGACCCGCCGGTCGGTCGGCACGTGGCGGGGGGTGCCGGAGTGCGGGCCGGTGCCCACGGAGGTGGGGAAGGCGGCGCTGTCGGCGCCGTGGTCGACCAGGCGGCGCTCCAACTCCAGCGCGAGGTGCCGCTCGGTGCGGCCGACCAGGATCGACTCCAGCAGCTCGCCGAGTGCCTGGTCGGCGATCTCGGCTGCTATCCGCAGGGCGGCGATCTCGTGCTCGTCCTTGACCAGGCGCAGCTGCTCGACGGCTCCGCCGAGGTCGGAGAGCGGCAGGGCGTCGGCCACCGAGCCGATGGCGCGGTGGCGCGCCACGGTGAGGTGGTGCTCCTCGACGGCGAGGGAGTCGGCGTTGCGCTCCCGGGCCAGGGTCGCCGCGGCGACGGCCGCGTCGCCGTCCGGTGACGGCAGCACCGTCGAGCGCAGGTCGGCGGGGTCGGCGGCGGCCTGGTCCTCCGGCGGCGGCCGCAGATGCACCAAGGTGTCCTCAGGACCGGGGCCGACGAGCAGCGCGGAGCCGGGCGGCGCGTAGCCGGCCAGATACCGTACGTTCGCCGGTCGCGTCACCAGCGCGGCACCCAGCCCTGCCGCCGCGCACCGCTCGCGCAGCCGGTCCCTGCGGGTCGCATGCACCTCGGCCATGCCGTGAGCTTATGGCGCCCACTCACCCTCCGCCCGTTTTCGCCCCCCGAAGGGTTGCCAAGCCCCTCCTGGCACCTTGGCCCCAGAGGGCCCCTCTCTTCTCTTCCCCCGGGCGCGGGGGACCGCGTCGCCACCGGGAGGGGGCAGCTGCGGTCGTCTCCGGACGACGGGCCGGTGGGGGCTGGGCGCGCGCCCCTGTGGGGCGCCCTCTTGCGTAGGGGGCTACCAGACCGGGGGGCCCTGGATGCTGCGGGCCACTACGCGGTCGAGGGCTGCGGCGGCGGCCGGCACGTCGAGGTGGGAGTTGTCGATGATCGGGAGGCCGGATCCGTACCAGCCGGCCATGCGGCCGTGGATGCGGGCGACCTCCTCGTCGGACAGACGCCGGTTGCCGCTGCGTTCGGCGTTGCGGGTCAGGACGATGTCGAGGCCGGGGAGCAGGACCACCGGGAGCAGGCCGGGGCCGACGTGCCGCTTCCAGCCGCCGAGGCCGACCGCGGGGCGGTCGGGGAAGACGGCGTCGTCGATGATGCAGGACACCCCGTTGGCCAGGAAGTTGCGGGCGGCGAAGCCGCAGGTGCGGCGGGCGAGGCGGTACTGCGCCTCGGAGTGCTCGTTCCAGCCGGCCTGCGGGTCGGCGAAGCCGGACCGTACCCACTCGCGTACGTCGTCCAGGCTGATGTGCGCGGTCGGGGCGCCGCGGTTGTCCGCCCAGTGCCGGGCGATCGTCGTCTTGCCCGCGCCGGCCGCGCCGATCAGCAGGACGGCCACCGGGCCGTGCGCGCCGCCGGACAGCGAGCCGTTGCCGTCGGGGGCCGGCAGGTGCACGGGGGCCGCGGCGGGCAGCGGGAACTGCCCTGTGACGCTTACGGCGGGCGGCGTCGGCCCTCCGCCGGGCTGCGGCGCCCCCACAGCGTGCTGCATCTCGGCCGACTCCATCTCGTGCGGTGTGCGCTGCCGCGCGGGTTGACATGGAACGGTACCGTTCCCGGGCGCTCTTTGCTGAACGCCCGGGAATCCTCCGGGTGCCCGGCTACGCCGGGGCGGCGTCCGCCAGCGACTGGAGGGCGAGCCGGTAGGAGCCGAGCCCGAAGCCGGCGATCGTGCCCGAGGCCACCGCCGCGATCACCGAGGTGTGCCGGAAGGCCTCGCGGGCGTAGGGGTTGGAGATGTGCACCTCGATCAGCGGCGCGGTGCGCTGCGCCGCCGCGTCGCGCAGGCCGTAGGAGTAGTGGGTGAAGGCACCGGGGTTGAGGACCACGGGAACGCGGCCGTCGGCGGCCTCGTGGAGCCAGCCGATGAGCTCGGCCTCGTCGTTGGTCTCGCGGACCTCCACGTCGAAGCCGAGGTCCGCGCCCGCCTTGCGGCACTCCTCGACCAGGCCCGCGTAGGACGTGGAGCCGTAGACGTCGGGCTCGCGGGAGCCGAGGCGGCCGAGGTTGGGGCCGTTGAGCACCAGGACGGGGCGGGTCACCCGGACACCTCCCCGTAGGCGGCGAGCAGCACCGCCGGGTCGGGGCCCTCCAGGACGGCGGGCTTGCCCAGGCCGTCGAGGACGATGAAGCGCAGCAGGTCGCCGCGGGACTTCTTGTCGACCTTCATGGTCTCCAGCAGCCGGGGCCACTGGTCGCCGCGGTAGGTCAGCGGCAGGCCGACCGCGCCGAGGACGGCGCGGTGCCGGTCGGCGGTGGCGTCGTCCAGCCGGCCGGCGAGCCGGCCGAGCTCCGCGGCGAAGACCATGCCGACGGAGACGGCGGCGCCGTGCCGCCAGTTGTAGCGCTCGTTCTTCTCGATGGCGTGCGCGAGCGTGTGGCCGTAGTTGAGGACTTCCCGCGGCCCGGACTCCTTGAGGTCGCCGGAGACGACCTCGGCCTTGACCCGGATCGCGCGCTCGACCAGCTCGGCGGTGTGCGCGTACCGCGGGCTGCGGGCGGCCTGCGGGTCGGCCTCGATCAGGTCGAGGATCGCCGGGTCGGCGATGAAGCCGGCCTTGATGATCTCGGCGAGCCCGCTGACGTAGTCGTGCTCGCCGAGCGAGTCGAGTGCGGCCAGGTCGCAGAGCACGCCGGCGGGCGGGTGGAAGGCGCCGACCAGGTTCTTGCCCTCGGCGGTGTTGATGCCGGTCTTGCCGCCGACGGCCGCGTCGACCATGCCGAGCACGGTGGTGGGGACGGCGATCCAGCGCACCCCGCGCAGCCAGGTCGCGGCGACGAAGCCGGCCAGGTCGGTGGTGGCGCCGCCGCCGACGCCGACGATGACGTCGGTGCGGGTGAAGCCGGACTGGCCGAGTGCCTTCCAGCAGTAGGCGGCGACCTCGGCGGTCTTGGCCTCCTCGGCGTTGGGCAGCTGGATCGCGATGGCCTCGAAGCCCTGCTCGGCGAGGTCCTCGCGTACCGCCTCACCCGTGCCGGCCAGCGCCTCGGGGTGCAGCACGGCCACCCGCCTGGCCGGGCCGATCAGCCCGGGCAGCTCGCCGAGCAGCTGGCGGCCGATGAGCACGTCGTACGCGTGCGTGCCCGCGGTCCCGGCGACGGAGATCCGGACGGGGGGGTCGATCAGGGGGTGGTTCTCGCTCATGCGTCCTTCAACTGGAGTGCGTCGAGGACGGCTTCGGCCACGTCCTCGGGGGTGCCGTCGTCGGTGCCGACCACGGCCCTGGCGACCTCGGTGTAGAGCGGGCGGCGCCGTTCCATCAGCTCGCGCCAGCTCTGCCGCGGGTTGACCGCGAGCAGCGGGCGGGGGGCGTCGAGGCCGACCCGGTGGACGGCGGCGTGCAGGCCGACGTCGAGGAAGACCACCGGCAGTCCGGCGAGCAGCGCCCGGGTGCCGCCGTCCATGATCGCGCCGCCGCCCAGCGACAGCACCCCGTCGTGGCCGGCCAGCGCCTCGCGCACGGCGGTACGTTCCAGGTCGCGGAAGTGCGCTTCGCCCTGGTCGATGAAGATCTCCGGGATCGGGCAGCCCGCGGTGGCCTCGATGTCGGCGTCGGTGTCGCGGTAGCCGACGCCGAGCCGGTCGGCGAGGATCCGGCCGACGGTGGTCTTGCCCGCTCCGGGCGGGCCGACGAGGACGACCGCGGGGGGGCCGGCCGGGGCGTTCACCGGACGACCAGGTGGTCGAGGTAGCTCTCGATGCTGCGCCGGGTCTGCGCGACGGAGTCGCCGCCGAACTTCTCGGCCACCGCGTCGGCGAGCACCAGGGCGACCATCGCCTCGGCGACGATGCCGGCGGCGGGCACCGCGCAGACGTCGGAGCGCTGGTGGTGGGCCTGCGCGGCCTCGCCGGTGACGACGTCGATGGTGGCCAGCGCGCGCGGGACGGTCGCGATGGGCTTCATCGCGGCGCGGACCCTGAGCAGTTCGCCGGTGCTCATGCCGCCCTCGGTGCCGCCGGAGCGCCCGGTGGCGCGGCGGACACCGTCGGGTCCCGGCAGGATCTCGTCGTGCGCCTGGGAGCCGGGGACTCGGGCGAGGCCGAAGCCGTCGCCGACCTCGACGCCCTTGATCGCCTGGATGCCCATCAGCGCCCCGGCCAGCCGGGAGTCGAGCCTGCGGTCCCAGTGGACGTGCGAGCCGAGGCCGACCGGCACGCCGTAGGCGAGGACTTCGACGACCCCGCCGAGGGTGTCGCCGTCCTTGTGGGCCTGGTCGATCTCGGCGACCATCGCCTCGCTGGCGTCGGCGTCGAGGCAGCGCACCGGGTCGGCGTCGAGCCTGGCCTGGTCGGCGGGCACCGGCAGCACGCCGTAGGGCGCCTTGGCGCCGGCCAGTTCCACCACGTGGGAGACGATCTCGATGCCCGCGGTCTCCTTGAGGTAGGAGCGGGCGACGGCGCCGAGCGCGACCCGGGCGGCGGTCTCGCGGGCGCTGGCCCGCTCCAGCACCGGGCGGGCCTCGTCCAGGTCGTACTTCTGCATGCCGGCCAGGTCGGCGTGCCCGGGGCGCGGTCGGGTCAGCGGCGCGTTGCGGGCGAGGCCGGCGAGGATCTCGGGGTCGACCGGGTCGGCGGCCATCACCTGTTCCCACTTGGGCCACTCGGTGTTGCCGACCATCACCGCCACCGGGCTGCCCATGGTCAGGCCGTGGCGTACGCCGCCGAGGAAGGTGACCTCGTCGCGCTCGAACTTCATCCGGGCGCCGCGTCCGTAGCCGAGCCGGCGGCGGGCGAGCGCGTCGGCCACCAGGTCGGTGGTGACGGGAATCCCGGAGGGCAGCCCCTCCAGCGTCGCCACGAGTGCGGGTCCGTGCGACTCCCCCGCGGTCAGCCAGCGCAACCTGCTCAACGGTGCTCCCTCGAAAACGCCCAGCCGTCTCTCGCCCCGATCCTCCCACGTTTCGCCGTCCCGCCAGGACCGGCGTCCAGGGTGCGGGACGGGTCCGCGGCGGGCCGCGGCTCAGTGCGCGCCGAGGGCCGCCTCGCCCGCAGAGCGCATCGCGGCCAGCGGTACGCCGTCGCGTCCGGTGTGCTGTTCGACCTGCAGGACGGCCTGGTGGACCAGCAGGTCGAGGCCGCTGACCACCGGGGCGCCCCGGCCGGACCAGGCGGCGGCCAGCGGGGTCGGCCAGGGGTGGTAGAGCACGTCGAAGAGGGCGCCGGGGTGGTCGGGTACGGCGGCGGCCAGGTGGTCGGTGGCGCCGGCCGGGGTGGTGGCGACGACCAGCGGCTCGGCCAGCGCCTTGGCGGCGTCGGCCCAGTCGGCGGCGCGTACGGTGACGCCGAGGCGCGTCCCCCACTGCCGCATCTCGGCGGCGCGCGCCGGACCGCGGACGTACGCCGTCACCTCGCCGGTGCAGATCCTGGCCAGCGCGGCCAGCGCGGAGGAGGCGGTGGCGCCGGCGCCAAGCACCGCGGCGGAGGGCACCGTGGTGATGCCGCGCTCCCGCAGGGCCGCGAGCATGCCGGGGATGTCGGTGTTGTCGCCGGCCCGGCGGCCGTCCGCGGCGAACACCACGGTGTTCACGGCCTCCACGGCGGCCGCGGTGTCGCTGACGGTGTCGAGCAGCGGGATCACCGCCCGCTTGAGCGGCATCGTCAGCGACAGGCCGGCCCACCCGGCCGGGTCGAGCCCGGCCAGGAAGCCGGGCAGCGCGGCCTCGTCGACCTCGAAGCGGTCGTAGTGCCAGCCGTCCAGGCCCATCGCGGCGTACGCGGCCCGGTGCAGCACCGGGGAGAGCGAGTGCGCGATGGGCGAGCCGAGGACGGCGGCGCGGCGGACCACCGTCACCCGCCGTGCTCCTTCTGGTAGTCGTTGAAGTCCTGCACGTTCTTCTGGTGCGTCGCGAAGTTGTTCGTGAAGCGGGTGTCACCGGGCTTGACCGTCACGAAGTACAGCCAGTTGCCGCTCGTCGGGTTGAGCGCCGCCTCGACGGCCTGGTGCCCGGGGCTGTCGATCGGGCCGGGCGGCAGCCCCTTGTTGTCGTAGGTGTTGTACGGCGACTTGTAGTGGATGTCGCTGTTGCTGGTGGTGAGGGTCGAGCGGCCCATCGCGTAGTTGATGGTCGAGTCGAACTGGAGCTTCATGCCCTGGTCGAGCCGGTTGTAGATGACCCGGGAGACCTTGCCGAAGTCGTCGGCCTCCTGTGCCTCGGCCTGGATGAGGCTGGCGATCTCGACGATCTCCAGGGGCGTCCTGCCCGCCTTCGACGCGGCGGCCTCGATGCCGTCCCTGGTGTACTCGGCCTGGGCCTGGTTGACCATCTGCTTGACGATGTCGACCGGCTTCATGCTCTTGCCCACGCTGTACTTGGCGGGAAAGAGGAAGCCCTCCAGGTTTCCCTTCGCCCACGCGGGCAGGCCGAGGTTGACCCCCTTGACCTGGGCGGCGGTGGTGCCCGTCTTCAGGCCGAGCTTGGAGTCGATCGCGGCGTATATCCGGGTCGCCCGCCACCCCTCGGGGATGATCATGGCGCTCTGCGACTTCGGGTCGAGCATCATCACGACGGCCGACTTGGCGGACATGTTCTTCTTCAGCGAGTAGACGCCGGCCTGGATGCTCTGGCCTTTGGGGTTGTTGCGGGCCGCGGCGGTGAAGGCGTCGACGCTCTTGACCACGCCGGCGTTCTTCAGCAGGTTGCCCATGATCACCAGGGTCGCGCCCTTGGGGACGTCGACCTGGACCGAGCCGGTGCCTTCGCCCGAGTAGTCGGGGGCCGGTCCGAAGTGGTCCTGATAGACGCCGTAGCCGTAGTAGACGGCGCCGCTGAGACCGCCGCCGAGCACCAGCAGCACGGTCAGGCAGGCGCAGCCACTGCGCCGCTTCTTGCCGCCCTTGGGCTGGTTGCGGCCGGCCCGCCGCCCGCCGGCCTCGCCGGTGGCCGGGACGTCGTCGTCATCGTCGTCGTCGTGGCCGGAGAAGAAGGCGTGCTCGCGCGGGTCGGCCTCGCCCTCCGGGTCCCACTCGCCGGTCTCGGCCGGGGCGGTCCGCAGCGGCCTGACGCCGGGCTCCTGCGGGCGGGCGCCGGGGGCGGGCTGCTGGAGTCGCCCCTGACCGGGCGCGGGCCTGCCGGGCTGGCCGGGCTGGCCGCCTTGCTGCGGCTGCTGCATGCCCGGGCCACCGGGCTGCTGCGGCTGCTGCATCCCGGGGCCGACCGGCTGCTGGCGGTACTGCTGCGGCTGCTGGGGCTGCTGCTGGTAGCCGCCGCCCTGGCCGTAGTAGTCGGGCTGCTGCTGGCCGGCGTAGGGGTCCTGGTTGCCGTAGCCGCCGGTGGAGTGCGAGCCGGTGTCGTTGCCGTAGCCGCCGGTGGAGTGCGAGCCGGTGTCGTTGCCGTAGCCGCCGGTGGAGTGCGAGCCGGTGTCGTTGCCGTAGCCGCCGGTGGAGTGCGAGCCGGTGTCGTACGTGCCGTGCGCGCCGTTGTCGTAGGGCTGCTGGGCGCCGGGATCGTAGCCGTAGCCGCCCTGCTGCGGGTACTGCTGCTGCGGGTACTGCCCCGTGCCCTGCTGCGGTTGCTGCGCCGGGTACTGCTGCTGCGGATACTGCTGCTGGTGCTGCTGGGGGTACTGGCCGGTGCCCTGCTGGGGGTACTGCTGCTGATGCTGACCGGTGGCGTACGGGTCCTGCCACTCGCCTCCCTGCGGCGGCGGAGGCTGCTGCTGCTGCGGCTGCTGGTAGCCCTGACCCCGGTCGTAGGCGTCGCCGAACAGCGGGTCGTCCGGGTGCCACGGTTCGGAGCCGGAGCCCCGGCCATAGTCAGTCATCGGTCCCCTTGCTACGCGGTCGGCATCGGGTCTGCCGACCTTGCGAAACGGGCGGCGCCAGGAGGCGCCGCCGTGCCGCGCGGAACGTTACCGTATCGCGATCAGATAGAGGATTGGACGCTCTCTCCGGGAGCTCTACCCGACACCCGTTCGGTCTCCAGCGCGCTCTGCAGGATGATGACGGCCGCTGCCTGGTCGACCACGGAGCGTCCCTTCTTCGCGTTCACGCCGGAAGCGCGCAGCCCCTGTGCGGCCGTCACGGTGGTCATCCGCTCGTCCACCAGGCGCACCGGCACCGGCGTGATGATTTTCGCCACACCCTGCGCGAAGGTCCGCACCTTGGCCGCGGCCGGTCCCTCCGAGCCGTTGAGCGACCGCGGCAGTCCCACGACGACCTCGATCGGCTCGTACTCGGTGACGATCTCGGCGAGCCTGCGCAGGGCCGCGGGGACGTCGCGGCCCGGCACCGTCTCGACCGGGGTCGCCAGGATGCCGTCGGGGTCGCAGGAGGCGACCCCGATCCTGGCGTCCCCGACGTCGACGCCGAGCCGCCGGCCCCGCCGTATGGCGGGGCGGACGGACCCGGCGCCGTCGCCTTCCGGCGTGTCGGGCACGTCAGGCCTTCCCGGTGACGAGCCGCTGCACGGCCTCGACGGCTTCCTGGACCGCGGCCGGATTCTGCCCGCCGCCCTGGGCGACGTCGTCCTTGCCGCCACCGCCGCCGCCGAGCGCCTTGGCTGCGGTGCGGACCAGCTCGCCGGCCTTGATGCCGCGCTCGCGGGCGGCCTCGTTGGTGGCGACCACGGTCAGCGGACGGCCGCCCGCCACCGTGAACAGCGCCACGACGGCCGGCCGCCCGCCGGTGACCCGCTGCCGGACGTCGAGCACCAGCCGGCGCAGGTCGTCGGCGCCGGTGCCGTCGGGCACCGAACCGGTGACCAGGGCGACGCCCTTGATGTCCTGGGCGGTCTCGGCCAGCCCGGCGGCGGCCTGCAGCACCTTCTCGGCGCGGAAGCGCTCGATCTCCTTCTCGGCGTCCTTGAGCTTGGCGAGCATGCCGGAGATCTTCTCCGGCAGCTCGTCGGGCCGGCCCTTGACCAGTTCGGTCAGCCGGGCGACGACGGTGTGCTCGCGGGCCAGGAAGTTGTAGGCGTCCACGCCGACCAGGGCCTCGACCCGGCGCACTCCTGAGCCGATCGAGGACTCGCCGAGCAGCTTGACCAGGCCGAGCTGCGCGGTGTTGTGCACGTGGGTGCCGCCGCACAGCTCCTTGGAGAAGTCGCCGATGGTGACCACCCGGACGTGCTCGCCGTACTTCTCGCCGAACTCGGCGATGGCGCCCTGCCGTTTGGCCTCGGCGATCGGCAGCACCTCGGCGGTGACGTCCAGTTCGCGGGCCAGCACCTCGTTGATCTTCTGCTCGACGTCGGTCAGCACCGTGCCGGGCACGGCGGTCGGCGAGCCGAAGTCGAAGCGGAAGCGGCCCGGGGAGTTCTCCGAGCCGGCCTGGGCGGCGGTCGGGCCGAGGGCGTCGCGCAGCGCCTGGTGGGTGAGGTGGGTGGCGCTGTGGGCGCGGGCGATGGCGCGGCGGCGTACGAGGTCGATCTGGGCGAGCGCGGTGGCGCCCACGGTGATCTCGCCGACCTGGACGACGCCCTTGTGGACGCTGACCCCGGGCACCGGCTGCTGGACGTCGCGGACCTCGACGACGGCGCCGCCCTCGACCCGGATCCGGCCGGTGTCGGCGAGCTGGCCGCCGCCCTCGGCGTAGAACGGGGTGCGGTCGAGCACGACCTCGACCTCGTCGCCCTCGGTGGCGGCCGGCGATGACAGGCCGTCGACCAGCAGGCCGACGACGGTGGCCTCGTTCTGGTCGTCGGTGTAGCCGGTGAAGAGCGTGCCGCCGGAGCGGTCGGCGACCTCGCGGTAGGCGGACAGGTCGGCGTGGCCGGTCTTCTTGGCGCGGGCGTCGGCCTTGGCGCGGTCGCGCTGCTCCTTCATCAGCCGGCGGAAGCCGTCCTCGTCCACCGACAGGCCCTGCTCGGAGGCCATCTCCAGGGTGAGGTCGATCGGGAAGCCCCAGGTGTCGTGCAGCAGGAAGGCCTGGTCGCCGGACAGCACGCTGCCGCCGGCCTGCTTGGTCTCGGTGACGGCGGTGTCGAGGATGTTGGTGCCGGCCCTGAGCGTCTTCAGGAAGGCGGCCTCCTCGGCGAGGGCGACGGTCTCGATCCGCTTGCGGTCGGTGAGCAGCTCCGGGTACTGCTCGCCCATCGACGTGAGCACCACGTCGATCAGGTCGGCGGCGACCGGGTCGTGGGCGCCGAGCAGCCGCATGTTGCGGATGGCGCGGCGCATGATCCGGCGCAGCACGTAGCCGCGGCCCTCGTTGCCGGGGGTGACGCCGTCGCCGATCAGCATCATGGAGGTGCGCATGTGGTCGGCGACGACCCGCAGGGCCACGTCGGTGTCGTGGGAGTGCCCGTAGCGGACGCCGGTCAGCTCGGTGGCCTTGTCGATCACCACCCGCAGGGTGTCGGTCTCGTACATGTTCTGCACGCCCTGCAGGATCATCGCGAGGCGTTCGAGGCCGAGGCCGGTGTCGATGTTCTTGGCGGGCAGGTCGCCGAGGATCGGGAAGTCCTCCTTGCCCTCGCCCGCGCCGCGCTCGTACTGCATGAAGACCAGGTTCCAGATCTCCACGTAGCGCTCGTCGTTGACGGCCGGGCCGCCCTCGGCGCCGAACTCGGGGCCGCGGTCGTAGTTGATCTCGGAGCAGGGGCCGCAGGGGCCGGGGACGCCCATGGACCAGAAGTTGGGGCCCATGCCGAGCCGCTGGATGCGCTCGGCGGGCACGCCGATGACGTCGCGCCAGATCTGCTCGGCCTCGTCGTCCTGCTCGTAGACGGTGATCCAGAGCTTCTCCGGCTCCAGGCCGTAACCGCCCTGGTCCTGGGGCGTGGTGAGCAGCTCCCAGGCGTAGCGGATGGCGCCTTCCTTGAAGTAGTCGCCGAAGGAGAAGTTGCCGCACATCTGGAAGAACGTGCCGTGCCTGGTGGTCTTGCCGACCTCTTCGATGTCCGGGGTGCGGACGCACTTCTGGACGCTGGTGGCGCGGGCGAAGGGCGGCTTGACCTCGCCGAGGAAGTACGGCTTGAAGGGCACCATGCCCGCCGGGACCAGCAGCAGCGTGGGGTCGTCGGCGATGAGGGACGCCGACGGCACAACGGTGTGCCCGCGCTCCTCGAAGAAGCGCAGCCAGCGGCGGCGGATTTCTGCCGACTCCATCAGTGTTCGTCCTTCCGGTCGTACGCGTTGTACGCAATGCCCCGGCGCGGTGCCGGGAGGTCGGTGTCCAGTTCCAGCGGGGCGGCGCGGCGGGTGTCGTCCGCGCCGGTCAGCCCGAGGGCGTCGTGCAGTTCCCCTTCGCGCTGTGCCATGCCGGCCTTCACGTCGTGGGCGAAGGTCCGCAGCCGCGCGCCGGTCTCCAGCGCCCGGTCCGCCGCGGTCGCGGCCAGGCTCTCCGGGCTGAGCCGGCGCAGCGCGCGGTTGACCTTGGTGGTCGCCCAGACTCCGGTGGCGGCACCGGTCAGGAACCAGAACATACGGCGGAACATGAGGCCTCAGTCCTTCGAGCGGTTGCGGCGGCGGCCGCCGCGCCGGGTGGCGGGCGCCGGCCCGGGCAGCACCTTGCCGGCGCCGCCGGCCTGCAGCCCGATCGCGCGCCGCACGCCGTAGCCGAAGGCGGCGACCTTCACCAGCGGGCCGCCGAAGGTGCTGGCGACGGTGGAGGACAGCGCGGAGGCGTTGGCGGTCACCTCTGCCATGTCCGCGGTGATCGTGTCGACCCGGTCGAGCTGGGTGTGCGCGGAGCGCAGCGCGTCGGTGGCCTCGCCGAGCAGCGGCACGGCCTGCTCGGTGATGCCGGCGACCAGCTCCGTGGTGCGCCGCAGGGTGCCTGCCAGGCGCGCGAGCACGACGGCGAGGAACGACACGAGGATCGCCCAGAACACCGCGACGACGAGGCCGGCCACGCCGGCCACTTCTCCACCGGACACCTTGCCGCGCTCCCTCTCGTCGCCAGGTCGGTTGTCTTCCGACCTTATCGCGCCCCGCGCTCGGCGCCGTACCGCTTTCCCGGGCGGCGCGCGTCCCGCGCGAGGGGCCCCGGGGGCCGGCGGCCCGCTGTACGTAGCGCTAGCGGTCAAGTACGCTCCGTGCACCATGGAGACTGCGGGTAACCTCCCGTCCGAGCTGACCGGTTTTGTCGGCAGGGTGTCGGAACTCGACCGGCTGGCACTGATGGTGACCGGTTCGCGGCTGGCGACGGTCACCGGCGCGGGCGGCGTGGGCAAGACCCGGCTCG
Source organism: Streptomyces sp. NBC_01198 (assembly GCF_036010485.1). Lineage (NCBI taxonomy): Bacteria > Bacillati > Actinomycetota > Actinomycetes > Kitasatosporales > Streptomycetaceae > Streptomyces > Streptomyces sp. NBC_01198. The sequence continues at coordinate 6,759,279 of NZ_CP108568.1, read as the reverse complement.
CACTGCGCACGGCCCGGCTGTTGCAGGACCGTTTTTGCGACGGTGTCTGGCTCGTCGAGCTGATCGGTCTGCACGGCGCCGAGTTGGTGGACCACACCGTCGCCGAGGCGCTGCGGCTGCCCGACCACACCACCAGGGTGCCGCGCCAGGCGCTGGTCGAGCATCTGGCCGACCGCGAACTGCTGCTGGTGCTCGACGGGTTCGACGGTCTCGCGGAGCAGTGCGCGGGGCTGGTCGCCGATCTGCTGCGCCGGGCGCCGGGGCTGCGGGTGCTCGCGGTGGGCCGGCGGCCGCTGGGCATCACCGGTGAGCGGCTGCTGCCGCTGGAGCCGCTGCCCGCCGACTCCGAGGGGGTGCAGCTGTTCAGCGAGCGGGCCGCCGCGGTGCTGCCCGGTTTCGCCGTGACGGCGGCGAACTCCGCGGCGGTGGCCGAGCTGTGCACCCGGCTTGACGGTCTGCCGCTGGCACTGGAGCTGGCCGCGGTGCGGCTGCGCGCCCTGTCGGTGGAGCAGGTGCTCGAACGGCTCGACGACCGGTTCCGGCTGCTGACCGGCGGCGACCCGAGCGCGCCGGTGCGGCACCGGGCGCTGCGTACCGCGATCGGCTGGAGCCACGAGCTGTGCGGGCCGGCCGAGCGGCTGCTGTGGGCGCGGCTGTCGGTCTTCGCCGGGCGGTTCGACCTGGAGGCGGTCGAGTACGTGTGCGCGGGCAGCGGCCTGGCCGAGGACGAGGTTGTGGAGGCGGTCGCCGCGCTGGTCGACCAGTCGGTGCTGAGCCGGCAGGAGGGCGGCGGGGACGGGCCGGTGCGCTACCGGATGCTGGCCAGCGTCCGCGAGTACGGCGCCGGCTGGCTGGCGGCGCTGGGCGAGGAGGCCAGGGTCCGGCGCAGGCACCGGGACTGGTATCTGGGCGTCGCCACCTGGTGCGAGCTGGACTGGTTCAGCCCGCGGCAGGCGGAGGTCGCCGCGCGGGTCGCCGCGGACCTGCCGAACCTGCGGCTGGCGCTGGAGTTCAGCCTGGACGGGGTGCCGGGCGAGCCCGCGGAGGACCCGGCGGTCGGCCAGTACCTGGCGGGCACGCTGTGGTTCTGCTGGGTGGGCTGCGGGCGGCTCGCGGAGGGCAGGCACTGGCTGGGCCGGGCCCTGGAACTCCCCGCCGAGCCCTCGGAGGCCCGCGCCAAGGTGATGTGGGTGTACGGCTATGTGGCGCTGCTCCAGGGTGACTCGGCGGCGGCGCTCGCGGTGCTCCAGGAGTGCCGCGACGAGGCGCGGGCGGCGGGCAACGCGGTGGCGGAGGCCTACGCGCTGCACCGTCTCGGCTGCCTGGCGCTGGTCTCGGACGACATGCCGCGCGCCGAGCGGTTCATCGACGACGCGCTGCTGCGCTACCGCTCGATCGGCGAGCTGAACAGCAACGTGCTGATGGCGCAGGTGGAGTTGGCCATGTCGGTTGCCTTCCAGGGCGATCTGGACCAGGCGGTGCGGCTGGCCGAGGAGGTCAGGGACATCTGCCGGGACCACGGGGAGCGCTGGACGCTGGCGTACGCGCTGTACGTGCTGGGGTACGCGGCCTGGCTGGCCGGCGAGCCGGACCGGGCCAGGCGGCTGACCGAGGAGTCGCTGGCCATCGACCACGCCTTCGACGACCTGGTGGGCGCGGTGCTCGCGCTGGAACTGCTCGCGCTGATCACCGAGGCCGAGGGCGCCCCTTACGAGGCGGCGGTGTTGCAGGGCGCTGCGGGGCGGCTGTGGGAGTCGGTGGGCCTGCGGCTGTTCGGCTCGCGGTACTTCAACGCCCCGCACGCGGTGTGCGAGCAGCGGGTGCGGGCGGCGCTGGGCGAGGCGGGATACACCGCGGCGCTGGGCGAGGGCGGCCGGCTGGGCCTGGACGCGGCGGCCCGGCGGGCGCTGAACCGGCCCCGCGCCGCGGTGCGCGGCGAGCAGCGCGGCGCGGTACGGGCGCCGGCGGCGCGTACGCACAAGCCCGCCGCCTCTCCTGAGGCGGCGGGCTGAGGGAGCGGTGCGCGCGGGGTCAGCGGGGCCTCAGCGGGCGTAGAACTCCACGACCAGCTGCTCGTCGCAGATCACCGGGATCTCCTTGCGGTTCGGGTCGCGGTCCAGCCGGAAGGCCAGCGCCTGCAGGTTGACCTGCAGGTAGCGCGGCGACTCGCCGTCGCCGGCCCAGCCGCCCTCGCGGGCGACCAGGAACGGGGTCTTGTCCCGTGAGCGCTCGCGGACCTGGACGACGTCGTCGGGGCGGACCCGGAAGGAGGGCTTGTCGACCTTGCGGCCGTTGACCTCGATGTGGCCGTGGACGACCATCTGCCGGGACTGGTAGATGGTGCGGGCCAGGCCGGAGCGCAGCACGAGGGCGTCGAGGCGGCGTTCCAGCTCGATGATCAGCGCCTCGCCGGTGCGCAGGCCCGCGGCCTTCTTGGCCCGGTCGTAGGCGCGCAGCATCTGCCGCTCGCTGATGTCGTACTGCGCACGCAGCCGCTGCTTCTCCAGCAGGCGGGTCTTGTAGTCGCTGTTCTGCTTGCGACCACGGCCGTGCTCACCCGGCGGGTACGGGCGGGCCTCGAAGTACTTGACCGCCTTCGGGGTGAGCGCGATGCCCAGCGCCCTGGACTTCTTGACCTTGGGACGCGACTGATTCACGTGCGTCGAACCTCCGTGTAAATTAGGTAAGGCTTACCTTAACTGAGGAGTGCGCATGATTCGACCCGGGAACCCCGTACCCGACGTGTCCGGCCCGCAGGAGCAGGCGGAGCGGTCGCCGCACGGTCAGCCGCGTCCCGAAGTGGAGGAAGCGCCCCGGCAGCCCTCGGCCGCCGAACGCGCACGCACCCTGGTCGAGGGTAACTCGTCCCTCGCGCTGGTCGTTCCCGGTCTGGCCCCCGCCCCCACCGGCCCGCTGGTGCCGCTGCGTCACTCGGTCGGACCGGCCGGCGACGTCTTCCTGCTGTTCCCGCGCGATTCGCCCGCCGTCCGCGCGGTGCGCGCGGCGGCCGGCGACGAGGCGGCCGCTGTGCTGGAGATCACTGATGTGGCGCCCGTCGCGGTGCCGCAGCGGATCCGCGGCAGGGCGTCGGTGGCCGGCTGGCTGACGGCGGTGCCCGGCGGATCCTTCGAGGCGGGTTCCGAACTGCTGCGCCTGGAGGTCGGCGAGATCTCGCTGGACGACCTGTGGGGTGCGGCCCTGGTGGACCCCGACGAGTTCGCGGACGCCGCCGCGGACCCGCTGGCGGCGCATGAGACGGAGATCCTGCAGCACCTGGCGGCCGCGCACGCCGACGAGGTGGGAACACTGTGCACCCTGGTGTCCGGCGCGGGCCGCTGCACCACCGGGGCGGTGCCGGTCGCGCTGGACCGCTTCGGCCTGCGGGTGCGCTTCCGCGGCGAGGACGGCGCCTTCGACGCGCGCTTCGACTTCCCCGCCCCCGTCGACGGTCTCGAAGGCGCCCAGCGCGCGATGCGCGACCTCTTCGCGGCGGCCGGCCAGGACTGAGCCGGCCCCGCCGCGGTGTGCGGGCCGCGGCTATTCGCCCCGGCCCGCCAGGCGTTCGCGGACCCACTCCAGGACGTCGGCGTAGCGCGCCTCCGCCCCGTAGCGGGTCGGCTCGTAGTAGCGGCGGCCGGACAGCTCCTGCGGGAGATACTGCTGGGCGGCGACCGCGCCCGGCACGTCGTGCGGATACACGTAGCCCTGGGCGTGGCCGAGTTTGGCCGCGCCCTTGTAGTGCCCGTCGCGCAGGTGCGCCGGCACCGGGCCCGCCTTGCCGGTGCGGACGTCGGCGAGCGCGGCGCCGATCGCGGTGGTGGCGGCGTTGGACTTCGGGGCCAGCGCCAGCGCGATGGTGGCGTGCGAGAGGATCAGCGACGCCTCGGGGAAGCCGATCATCGCCACCGCCTGCGCGGCGGCGACCGCGGTGGGCAGCGCGGTGGAGTCGGCGAGCCCGATGTCCTCGCTGGCCGAGATCATCAGCCGGCGGGCGATGAAGCGCGGGTCCTCGCCGGCCTCGATCATCCGGGCCAGGTAGTGCAGCGCCGCGTCCACGTCGGAGCCGCGGATGGACTTGATCAGGGCACTGGCCACGTCGTAGTGCTGGTCGCCGTCGCGGTCGTAGCTCACCGCGGCCCGGTCGACGGACTCCTCCAGGGTGGCCAGCGTGAGGGTGTCCTCGCCCTTGGCGAGCGCCGAGCCCGCGCCGGCCTCCAGCGCGGTCAGCGCCCGGCGGGCGTCACCGCCGGCGATCCGCAGCAGGTGCTCCTCGGCGTCCTGCGGCAGGCTCACCGCCCCCGCCAGGCCCCGGTCGGAGTCCAGCGCCCGGCGCAGCACCCCGCGCAGGTCGTCGTCGGTGAGCGGTTCGAGGGTCAGCAGCAGCGAGCGGGACAGCAGCGGGGAGATCACCGAGAAGTACGGATTCTCGGTGGTCGCCGCGATCAGCGTCACCCAGCGGTTCTCCACCGCGGGCAGCAGCGAGTCCTGCTGCGCCTTGCTGAAGCGGTGGATCTCGTCGAGGAAGAGCACGGTCTCGCGCTGGTAGCCGCCGGACTGGCGCTTGGCGCTCTCGATGACCGTGCGGACCTCCTTGACGCCGGCGGTGATCGCCGAGAGCTCCACGAAGCGCTTGTTGGTGGCCTTGCTGACCACGTACGCCAGCGTGGTCTTGCCGGTGCCCGGCGGTCCCCACAGGATCACCGAGGAGGGGCCTGCCGGACCCCCGCCGCTCTCCCCCACCAGCCGGCGCAGCGGCGATCCGGCCCTGAGCAGGTGCTGCTGCCCGACGACCTCGTCCAGGACGCGCGGGCGCATCCGGACGGCGAGCGGGCTGGCCCCGGGGTCGCGCTCCCTGAGGTCCTCGGCTGCGGCGGTGAAAAGGTCTGGCTCCACAACTTGCAGCGTAGGTCACCGCTACGACAGCCGCGCCGGCCGGCCGCGGGCACCGGTCACCGGCGGGGCGCGGCAGGGGTCAGATGACGGTCTTCCAGTAGTACCAGAAGTGCACCAGGATCAGCATGGCGATCACGCCGTACCACAGCACCGGCACGACCCAGTGGAATTCGAGCACCAGGGCGCGGGCCTTGGCCGGGACCTTGATCAGGCCGTGCTTGATGTTGTGCACCGCCGTGTACCAGAACGCGGCGATCGTGACGACCCAGGCCAGGCAGCACCACAGGCAGACCGCGTTGATGTTGTAGATCGTCTGATACTGCAGCCAGGAGATGAAGCACACACCGAAAAGGCCGCCGGCCTGCAGGCCGTACCAGAACCACGGCTTGTAACGGGCGCCGGCGAACATGCCCATGGCCAGCGTCATCAGCACCGGGAAGGCGACCAGGCCGATGATCGGGTTCTGGAAGCCGAAGACGTGCGCCTGGTCGCTCTGCATGACGTCGCCGCAGGAGATCACCGGGTTGAGGCTGCAGGACAGGTGCAGCGTCTTGTGGTCGACCTTCGCCTGCAGCAGCCGGAACTTGTCGTCGGTGATGACGAAGGACGCGACCAGGCCCAGCGCACCGCAGATCAGCAGCAGCCAGCTGAAGGCCTTGCCCGCCGCGATGCCGTCGGCCGGGCGGTGCTCGCTCTCGCCGTCCGTTCGCGTCTCGTCCAGGGCGGTAGTGGTCATGATGGCCGATCTCTAGGTCCGTGGGGCGGGCACCCCTCATTGTGCACCAGGGCGGTCAGGTTGGAATAAGCCCGGACCGCCCTGATACACGGACGAGGGGTCTACGCCAGCCGCTCCTTGACGGCCGCCACGACCCCGCCGAGGGCCACCGGTTCCTGGTCCCCGCTCTCCAGGTTCTTGACCTGCACGACGCCCTCGGCCAGATCCCGGTCGCCGGCGACCAGCGCGAAGCGGGCGCCGGAGCGGTTCGCCGACTTCATCGCGTTCTTCATGCCCTTGCCGCCGTAGGCGAAGTCCGCCGCCACCCCCGCCCTGCGCAGCGCGGTGACCACGGTGAACAGCGCCCGCCTGGCCTCCTCGCCGAGCGGCACCGCGTAGACGTCGGTGACCGCGGGCAGCGCCAGGTCGACGCCCTCGGCCTTGAGCGCCAGCACGGTGCGGTCCACACCGACCGCCCAGCCCACCGACGGCAGCGACGGGCCGCCGATCATCTCCGACAGGCCGTCGTAGCGCCCGCCGCCGCCGATCGCGGCCTGCGAGCCGAGGCCGTCGTGGACGAACTCGAAGGTGGTGCGGGTGTAGTAGTCCAGGCCGCGCACCAGCCGCGGGTCGTCCTCGTACGCCACCCCGGCCGCGGCCAGCAGCTCGCGCACCTGCTCGTGGTAGGCCTTGCAGGCCTCGCACAGGTGATCGGCGATCAGCGGGGCGGCGGCGAGTTGACGCTGCACCGACTCGCGCTTGTCGTCCAGCACCCGCAGCGGGTTGATCTCGATCCGCCGGCGGGTCTCCTCGTCGAGGTCCAGGCCGCGCAGGAAGTCCTGCAGCGCGGTCCGGTAGGCGGGGCGGCACTCCCGGTCGCCGAGCGAGTTCAGCAGCAGCCGGTAGCCGCGCAGGCCGAGCGAGCGGTACGCCTCGTCGGCCAGGATGATCAGCTCGGCGTCCAGCAGGGGGTCCTCCGCGCCGATCGCCTCGGCGCCGACCTGCGAGAAGTGCCGGTAGCGGCCGGCCTGCGGGCGCTCGTAGCGGTAGTACGAGCCCGAGTACCAGAGCTTGACCGGCAGGTTGCCTGCCTTGTGCAGATTGGCCTCAAGGGCCGCGCGCAGCACCGACGCGGTGCCCTCGGGGCGCAGCGCGAGCTGGGTGCCGCCCTTGGTGGTGAGGGTGTACATCTCCTTGGTCACGATGTCGGTGGACTCGCCGACCCCGCGGGAGAACAGCTCGACGGTCTCGAAACCGGGGGTCTCGACATAGCCGTAGCCCGCGCGGCGGGCCGGGGCCGCGATCGCCTCGCGCACCGCGAGATAGACCGCGGAGTCCGGCGGCAGCAGGTCGTAGGTGCCCTTGGGGGCCTGGAACGTGCTCACGTCAGCAGTCGTCACAATCCTCGTCGTGGAGCCGCCGTGTGCGGGGCTCCTGAGCCGCGGGCCGCCTCGCCCAGGAAGGGGTTGGCGGCGCGCTCGCGGCCGATGGTCGTCTGGGGGCCGTGTCCCGACAGGACCACGGTGGAGTCGTCGAGCGGCAGGCACACCCGTGCCAGCGACTCGTACAGCTGCTCCATGGAGCCTCCGGGCAGGTCGGTGCGTCCGACGGAGCCGGCGAAGAGCAGGTCGCCGGAGAACAGCACGGACGGGATGTCCGCGGCCTCCGGCAGCCTGAAGGTCACCGACCCCCTGGTATGGCCGGGCGCGTGCGCGACGCCGAACTCCAGGCCGGCCAGCGGCAGGGTGCCGCCGTCGGCCAGCTCCCGCAGGTCGTCGGGTTCGCCGACGGTCAGCTCGCCCATCAGCGGCTCGCCGATGGCCCGGCCGAGTGCCTTCTCCGGGTCGCCGAGCATGTAGCGGTCCTCCGGGTGGATCCAGGCGGGCACGTCGTGCGCGCCGCACACCGGGATCACCGAGGCGACATGGTCGATGTGGCCGTGGCTGAGGATGACGGCGACCGGCTTGAGGCGGTGCTTGGCGAGCGCGTCCTCGACACCCTGGGTCGCGAGGTGGCCCGGGTCGATGATCACGCACTCCTCACCGGCGGCGGGGGCGACCACATAACAATTGGTCCCCCAGGCCCCGGCGGGGAACCCGGCAATGAGCACGTTCGTCCTTATGTCGTCCGCGGGCGGTGTCGGCGGTTCACGAGCCTACCGGCGAGCACATCGCGGTCGCGAACACGTATCGGGCGCGCATCGGCGCGTTGGCGGACTGGACTGGACCCGCCACCGGGCGCCAAGATTTGCGCACACACCGTGCCGCGACTCGCGACCACGACGTGCGAACACAGCGAACGCACAGCTCACATGGCCTGCGGCACAATACGCCACGGGGCGAGGGAAACCCCGCATCAGACGCATCAGACGGCAGACGACACGAGCGACCGGGAGACGGCGAAGTGGTCACCAAGGATCAGCGGCGGCGGCAGCTCGCCCGGGAGAAGTTCGAGCGGCAGCAGGCGCGCAGGGTGGATGTCCACCGCAGGTCGCGCCACCGGAACCTGTTGATCGCCGGGGTCGTCGTGGCGCTGCTCGCCGCGAGCGGCATCGCGGTGGCGGCCGGCGCCTTCGACGGCAGCAGCAAGAAGCAGGACGACGCGGCGGGCGCCACCCCCAGCGCCACGGCGCCCACCACGGCCCCGGCGGTCAAGGACCCGTGCGCCAAGCCGGCCGCGGGCAAGCCCGGCACCGCGTCGTGGAAGAAGGCACCGGCGACGACGATCGACAAGAGCGCGAAGTACACCTTCACGCTCCAGACGACCTGCGGCGCCATCCCGATCGCGCTGGACGCGGCCAAGGCGCCCGCGACGGTGAACTCCTTCAAGTTCCTCGCGGACAAGGGCTTCTTCGACCACACCCGCTGCCACCGGCTGACCACCAACGGCATCTACGTGCTCCAGTGCGGCGACCCGACCGCGACGGGCAGCGGCGGCCCCGGCTACAAGATCCCGGACGAGAACCTGACCGCGTTCGGCAAGGCCGACCCCAGCGGCAGCGTCACCTACCCGGCCGGGACGGTGGCGATGGCCAACAGCGGCCCCAACACCGGGGGCAGCCAGTTCTTCCTGGTCTACAAGGACAGCCCGCTGCAGCCCAACTACACTCCGTTCGGCACGATGAGCGCCGACGGTCTCAAGGTGCTGAACAAGATCGCCGCCGCGGGTGACAACAGCGGCGGGCAGGGCGACGGCGCTCCGAACGCCACCGCCGTGATCAACAAGGCGACCGTCACCAAATCCTGATTCCCCCCGCATCGGATGCGGACAGCCGGGGCGATGGTCGCCTATGTTGGCGTTGGACCGGCCAGTGCGCACAGCCCGGCCGGAGAGACACTGTGGACGATGCCCGCCGGCCGACGGCCGGCAGGGCATCACGTGGAGGAGGCGCTGTGAGCAGCGACCCGTGGGGCCGCGTCGATGAGACGGGGACCGTGTACGTGCGTACGGCCGACGGGGAGAGGGAGGTCGGTTCGTGGCAGGCGGGCTCTCCCGCGGAGGCGCTGGCCTACTTCGAGCGCAAGTACGAGGGGCTCGTGGTGGAGATCGGCCTCCTGGAGCGGCGGGTGCAGACCACCGACCTCGCCCCGAAGGACGCGCTGGCCGCGATCGAGCACCTGCGGGCCTCGGTGACCGAGGCGCACGCGGTGGGCGATCTCGCGGCGCTCGGCGTCCGGCTCGACGCGCTGGTCGCGCTGGTGGACTCGCGGCGCGAGGAGCGCCGGGCGGCCAAGGCCAGGCAGAGCGAGGAGGCCAAGGCGGCCAAGGAGCAACTGGTCGCCGAGGCCGAGCAGCTGGCCGAGAGCGAGCAGTGGCGCACCGCCGGCGAGCGGCTGCGGGCGCTGGTGGACACCTGGAAGGGTCTGCCGCGTCTGGACCGCAAGGCCGACGACGAGCTGTGGCACCGTTTCAGCCACGCGCGGTCGGTGTTCTCCAAGCGCCGCAAGGCGCACTTCGCGTCGCTCGACGCGCAGCGCGAGGACGCCAGGCGGGCCAAGGAGAAGCTGGTCACCGAGGCGCTGGCGCTGTCGGCTTCCACCGACTGGGGGCCGACCGCGGCCCGCTACCGGGAGCTGATGACGGAGTGGAAGGCGGCCGGGCGCGCGCAGCGCGAGGCCGAGGACGATCTGTGGAATCGTTTCCGCGGTGCCCAGGACGTCTTCTTCGCCGCCCGCGCCGAGGTGTTCGCCGAGCGCGACGGCGAGCAGCGGGACAACCTGGCGGCCAAGGAGCAGCTGGTCGTGGAGGCCGAGAAGCTGCTGCCGGTGACCGACCTCAAGGCGGCGCGTGCCGCCTTCCGCACGATCAACGAGCGCTGGGAGGCCATCGGCCACGTGCCGCGGGACGCCAGGCCGCGGATCGAGGGCCGTATGCACACCGTGGAGCGGGCGCTGGCGGACTCCGAGGAGTCCGAGTGGCGGCGCACCAACCCCGAGGTGCGGGCCAGGGCGGCGGGCCTGACCGGCCAGCTCCAGGCGGCGGTGGACAAGCTGCGCGACCAGGTCGACGCGGCACGCTCGGCGGGCAACACGGCGAAGGCCGACAAGCTCGCGGCCGAGCTGGAGGGCCGCCAGGCGCTGCTGGACCAGGCGCTCAAGGGCCTGCAGGAGTTCGGCGGCTAGTGTCGCACGCGGTGAACGGCCCCGGCACCTCTTGCGAGGTGCCGGGGCCGTTCAGCGTTGTGCGGACGCGGCTGGCGCGCCGGGGAGCTAGCGCTGGCGGCCCGAGGTGACGCGGTAGACGTCGTAGACGCCCTCCACGCCGCGGACGGCCTTCAGCACGTGGCCGAGGTGCTTGGGGTCGCCCATCTCGAAGGTGAAGCGCGAGGTGGCGACCCGGTCGCGGGAGGTCTGCACGGCCGCGGACAGGATGTTGACGTGCTGGTCGGAGAGCACCCGGGTGACGTCGGACAGCAGCCGCGACCGGTCAAGCGCCTCGACCTGGATGGCGACCAGGAAGACCGAGGACTGGGTCGGAGCCCACTCGACGTCGATGATCCGCTCGGGCTGCTGGGACAGCGAGTCGACGTTGACGCAGTCGGCGCGGTGCACCGAGACGCCGTTGCCCCGGGTGACGAAGCCGATGATCGGGTCGCCGGGCACCGGGGTGCAGCATCGCGAGAGCTTGACCCACACGTCGCTGGTGCCCTTGACCACGACCCCGGGGTCGGCGTTGGCCCGGCGCTTGCTGCGGCCGGGAGACGGGGCGGTGATCTCCTCGACGTCCTCGGTCGCGCCCTCCTCGCCGCCGAGCGCGTCGACCAGTTTCTGCACCACGGACTGCGCGGTGATGTGGCCCTCGCCGATCGCCGCGTACAGCGCGGAGATGTCGGGGTAGCGCATCTCGTGCGCCAGGGTGACCAGCGAGTCGCCGGTCAGCACCCGCTGGATCGGCAGGTTCTGCTTGCGCATGGCCCGCGCGATGGCGTCCTTGCCGTGCTCGACGGCCTCCTCGCGGCGCTCCTTGGAGAACCAGGCGCGGATCTTGTTGCGCGCCCGCGGCGACTTGACGAAGCCCAGCCAGTCGCGGGACGGGCCGGCGCCGGCCGCCTTGGAGGTGAACACCTCGACCAGGTCGCCGTTGTCCAGGGTGGACTCCAGCGGGACCAGCCGGCCGTTGACCCGCGCGCCTATGGTGCGGTGGCCGACCTCGGTGTGCACCGCGTAGGCGAAGTCCACCGGGGTGGCGCCGGCCGGCAGCGCTATGACGTCGCCCTTGGGCGTGAAGACGAAGACCTCGCTCTGCGACAGGTCGAAGCGCAGCGACTCCAGGAACTCGCCCGGGTCCTCGGTCTCCTTCTGCCAGTCGAGCAGCTGGCGCAGCCAGGCCATGTCGTTGACCGCGTCGTCCTTCTTGTCCGAGCGCGGGCTGTCGGTGCGCACCTTGGACGCCCCGGCGACGGCCTCCTGCTTGTACTTCCAGTGCGCAGCGATGCCGTACTCGGCGCGGCGGTGCATGTCGAACGTACGGATCTGCAGCTCGACGGGCTTGCCGCTGGGGCCGATCACGGTGGTGTGCAGCGACTGGTACATGTTGAACTTCGGCATCGCGATGTAGTCCTTGAACCGGCCGGGGACCGGATTCCATCGCGCGTGGATCGTGCCGAGCGCCGCGTAGCAGTCCCTGACCGTGTCGACCAGCACCCGGATGCCGACCAGGTCGTAGATCTCCGCGAAGTCCCGGCCGCGGACGATCATCTTCTGGTAGACGCTGTAGTAGTGCTTCGGTCGGCCGGTGACGGTGGCCTTGATCCTGGCGGCCCGTAGGTCCTGCTGGACCTGGTCGGTGACGACGGCCAGATACTCGTCCCGCTTGGGCGCGCGCTCGGCGACCAGCCGGACGATCTCGTCGTACATCTTGGGGTAGAGGATGGCGAAGGCCAGGTCCTCCAGCTCCCACTTGATGGTGTTCATGCCCAGCCGGTGGGCCAGCGGGGCGTAGATCTCCAGCGTCTCGCGGGCCTTCTTCTCCTGCTTGTCCCGCTTCAGGTAGCGCATCGTGCGCATGTTGTGCAGCCGGTCGGCGAGCTTGATGACCAGGACGCGCGGGTCCTTGGCCATGGCGACGACCATCTTGCGGACCGTCTCGGCCTGCGCGGCCTCGCCGAACTTGACCTTGTCCAGCTTGGTGACGCCGTCCACCAGCAGCGCGACCTGGTCACCGAAGTCCCTGCGCAGCTGGTCCAGGCCGTACTCGGTGTCCTCGACCGTGTCGTGCAGCAGTCCGGCCATCAGGGTGGCCGGGTCCATGCCCAGCTCGGCCAGGATGGTGGTGACGGCCAGCGGGTGCGTGATGTACGGGTCGCCGCTCTTGCGCTTCTGGCCGCGGTGCCACCGCTCGGCGACCTGGTACGCGCTCTCGATCTGCCGCAGCTGCGCGCTGTCGCCCTTGGGGTCGTTGCCCCTGACGACCCGCAGCAGCGGTTCGAGCACCGGGTTGTACGGGCTGGAGCGCTGCACGCCGAGCCGGGCCAGCCGGGCGCGGACCCGGCTGGAGGACGCGCCGGGGCGGGTCGGCGCGACACTGCCCGGGGTGCGCACCGGACGGACGGCGGGAGCGTCGGGCTGGGGCTCGGCCTCCGCGGTCGCGGCGTCAGCGGGCGTGTCCGTGCCGCGCGCGGCCGGTTCCGTACCGCCCGCGGCGTCGAGTGGCTGGGCCTGGTCTGGCAAGAGCACTCCTCACGCGGGGTAGAACTTCCATGGTATCGACCTGCGCCGACACCCGGGCGCGCGGAGCCCCCGGGCGCCCCGGACCCGGCCGGCGGCGTCCGGGCGGAGGGTGCGAGGGGCCGTACGGCGCTGTACGGCGTTGTACGGCCGCGTGGCGGGCCGCCGGGCCCCGGGGGCCGCGCAGGTCTCAGACGGTGACCAGCGCGTCCAGCGGGGCGTCCCCCAGGGCCGGCAGCAGCCGCTCGCGGCCGCCGAGGAAGGTCAGCTCAAGCAGCACGGCCACGCCGGCGATGGTGGCGCCGGTACGGCGGACCAGTTCCAGGCTGGCCTCCGCGGTGCCGCCGGTGGCCAGCACGTCGTCGATCACCAGCACCCGGTCGCCGGGGGCGAAGGCGTCGGTGTGGACCTCGATCTCCGCGGTGCCGTACTCCAGCTGGTAGGCCGTGCCGTGGGTGTCGCCGGGCAGCTTGCCGGCCTTGCGCACCGGTACGAAGCCCAGGCCCGCGCGGGCGGCCGCCGGGGCGGCAAGGATGAAGCCGCGTGCCTCCAGGCCGACGACCTTGGTGGCACCGCGCTCGGCGCACAGCGCGGCCAGTGCCTCCACCAGGGCGCCGAAGGCGGTCGCGTCGGCCAGCAGCGGGGTGATGTCCTTGAACGTCACTCCGGGCTCCGGGTAGTCCGGTACGTCCCTGATGTGGGCGAGCAGCAGCTCGCGCAACTCGGCGGACGCGGTCTGCGTGGTGGTCATCGCGCTGTTTTCCTCGGCTTCCTGATGGACGTCTCTCCCCGCATTGTGCCCCCTGCGGCACGCACGAGCCGCCCGGCCGTGACGGCCGGGCGGCTCGTGGTGACCGCTGGTGCTCCGTTCAGCGCCGCTTGCCGGAGGGGCGGTTCCGGCCGCGGCTGCCCCGGCTGCCCGGCTGGGTGCGCGGGCTGCGGGTGGTGCCGGCCTGCGAGCGGGGGCCGACCACGCCGGCCGCCGCGGAGGCGGTGGCCTCCTCGTCGCCGCCGTCCCGGTCGAGCACGTCGTCGTCCTCGGCCGCGGCCGCCGGGTCCTCGCCGCGGGCCACGGCCTCCTTGGCCTTCTGCACGTCGGACGCGCGCCTGGCGAGCACCCGCTTGTGCAGCGCGCGCATCTGCGGCTCGCGCTCCTTGAGGTCCGCCACGATCGGGGTCGCGATGAAGATCGAGGAGTAGGCGCCGGCGGTGAGGCCGACGAACAGCGCGAGCGCGATGTCGTTGAGCACGCCCGCCCCGAGCAGGCCACCGCCGATGAACAGCAGCGCGGCGACCGGCAGCAGCGCCACCACGGTGGTGTTGATCGACCGCACCAGCGTGCCGTTGAGGCTGCGGTTGGCGTACTCGCTGTAGGTGCGCTGGTTCTGCTTGGTGATGTTCCTGGTGGCTTCCTTGAGACCGTCGAAGACCACGACGGTGTCGTACAGGGAGTAACCGAGGATGGTCAGCAGACCGATCACCGTACCGGGACTGACCTCGAAGCCGACGATGGCGTAGACACCGGTGGTGATCGTGATGTCGTGCAGCAGCGCGACCAGCGCCGCCACCGCCATCCGCCACTCGAAGGCGACGGCCAGGTAGATGACCACCAGCACCAGGAAGATGATCAGACCCTTCAGGGCCTTCTGCGAGATCTCCTTGCCCCAGCTGGGGCCGACGATCTCGGCGTCGATCTTCGTGGTGTCGAGCTTGAGGTCGCCGGCGATCTTCTGCTGGACCTCCTTCGAGGTCGACGTCGAGATGTCGCTGACCTGGATACGCAGCTTGCCGGAGCCCAGCCGCTGGACGGTGGCGTGGTGGCCCGCGGTGTCGCCGGCGATCTTGTCCTGCGCCTCGGAGACGGAGAACGAGGTCTTGGGCGTGGTGAAGACCGCGCCGCCGGAGAACTCGATGCCGAGCTTGAGGCCGTTCACCACGAGTCCGACGACCGCGACGACCGTGATCAGCAGCGAGACCCCGTACCAGAGCTTGCGCTTGCCCACGAAGTCGTAACTGACCTCGCCCCGGTGCAGCCGGTGACCGAGAGTGCCGAGCTTGGACATCAGGCTTCCTTCGTCTCGGAGCTGTGAGTACGGCGGACGCGGCGCAGCGGCGCCTTGACTCCGAGGCTCTTCGGGTCGAGACCGGACCACTTGTGGCCCTGGGCGAAGAACTTGTGGCGAGCCAGGATCGTCATCAGCGGCATGGTGAACAGGAAGACCACGGCGACGTCGAGCAGCGTCGTCAGACCGAGGGTGAACGCGAACCCGCGGACCTTGCCGACGGTGACCACGTAGAGGACCGCGGCGGCCAGGAAGGACACGAAGTCCGACACCAGGATGGTGCGCCGGGCACGCGGCCAGCCGGTGGCCACGGCCGGCTGCAGCGACCGGCCCTCCCGCAACCCGTCTCTGATGCGTTCGAAGAACACGATGAAGGAGTCGGCGGTGATACCGATGGCCACGATGGCACCGGCGACCGCCGGCAGGTTCAGCGCGAAGCCGATGGCCCGGCCGAGCAGGCACATGATCGTGTACGTGAGGGCCGCCGACATCACCAGGCTCGCGATGGCGACGAAGCTCAGGCCGCGGTAGTAGGCGAACATGTAGATCACGACCAGGGCGAGGCCCACGGCGCCGGCGATCAGACCGCCGCGCAGCTGCTCGCCGCCGAGTGCGGCCGAGACCGTGGTGCGGTCCTGGGTCTGGAAGGTCAGCGGCAGCGAACCGTACTTCAGCACGTTGGCCAGGTCCTCGGCCTCGCCCTGCTTGAACCCGCCGGAGATCTGGGCGCTGCCGCCGGGCAGCGCCTCGTGCACGGAGGGCGCGGACTGGACGTTGCCGTCCAGGTCGATGGCGAAGCGGTTGTTCGGCTCGGCCTGGCTGGACAGGTCACCGGTGACCTTGGTGAACTGGCCGGCTCCCGCGGAGTCGAAGGTCAGGTTCACCACCCAGCCGTTGCCCTGCTGGGTGTCGAAGGAGGCGTTGGCGCCCGAGATGCGCTTGCCGTCGATCAGGGAGGGGCCGAGCACGTACTTCTCCCACTGGCCGCTCTGCTGGCCGCAGGCGATGACCTTCTCCTTCGGCGCGGCACCCTGGGTGATCGCGGTGCGCTGCTTGACGTTGGAGCAGTCGAGCGCGGCGAACTTGGCCTGCATGTCGGTCGGGATCGACACGTCCGTGCTGCCGCCCGTGGCGCCCGGGGTGGTGGTGCCGGGGACGGTGCCCGGGGCGGTGGCCGGCGGCGAGGTCGGCAGCGGGGTCGGCGCCTTGTTGACGCCGGAGGTCAGCGCGCCGGTGACGGCGCGGCCCTGGGCGCTGGAACTGGCGGACGGGCTGCCGGAGGCGCTGGACTTCGGGGTCGCCTTGCCGCTCGGCGTGGACGACGGCGAACCGGAGGGGGTCCCGGAGGGAGTACCGGAAGGGGTCGCACTGCCCGACGGGGTCGGGGTGGGCGCGGGCACACCGATGTCGGTGGCGAGCACCTGGCGGAAGAACAGCTGGGCCGTGGTGCCGACCTGCTTTTCCGCCTGGTCGGCGTTGGTGCCCTTCGGGATGTTGACGATGATGTTCTTCGATCCCTCGGTCTGCACCTCCGCCTCGGAGACGCCAAGACCGTTGACACGGTTGTTGATGATGCTGACCGCGGTGTCCATGTTCGACTTGTTCACCGCGCTGCCCTGGCCCTCCTTGGCGGTCAGCGTGATGCTGACGCCGCCCGCCAGGTCGATGCCGAGCCGGGGGGTGGTGTCACCGGAGAGAAAGATGCCTCCGGTCATCGCCACCAGGGCGATGAGGATCACGGCCAGAGCGCGCTCGGGGTATCCCTGACTCCCCGAGGACCTGCGGCCCTTCTTGGCTGCTGCCACCTTCTTGTTTCTCCCTGTCCGACCGCACCGGAGGCTGCGCGCTCACGGGCGGTGACGAGTGTTGCGCGTACCGGACCCTTACTTGGTGGCGTCGGAGCCGCCCAGCCCCGGCCCGCCCTCGGCCTTCTTCAGCTCCACGCGATCCTCGGCCGAGTCCTGCCCGTGCGCCTCGCCCGTCACCACGGTCTCCGCGGAGGCCACGGCGGGGGTCGGCTCGCCGGTCTCGACAGCCTCGTCCGCGTCGTCCACGGCTTCGACGTCGTCCTCCGGGTCCTCCGGCTCGATACCGTGCACGATCCGGTTGAACTCCTGCTCACTGAGGACGGTGGAGATGGCGCCCTTGGTGAAGTGCGCGTGCACCCCGTCCGTGAGCTCCAGCAGGACCGTCTCCTCGTTGACCTCCTTCACCACGGCGTACATACCGCCGATGGTGCGGATGCCGGAGCCGGGCTCCATCTTGTTGCGCATCTCCAGGGCCTGGCGCTGCTTGCTCTTCGCCGACCTGGTCATGAGCAGCATGCCGCCGATGAGGACGATGAAGACGAGGATCAGGGGATTCACGGTGGGGCGTTCCTTCGCACGGCCAACGTGGCTGGCCTGGGTTTCGGGATGTGAGTGCCGATCCGGAGGAAGGGCGTCGGCGGAGTCTAAGCGCTGGCTCGCCGCTGGAACAACGCCAAGCATGGCACCGAGGTTCCTGAAACGACGAGCGCGTCCGCGTCACGGACCGAACAGCCCGGTCTGTCCCGGTCCCGTCCCCGGGCCCGCTCCCCCGCTGTGCTGCGGGGGCACGAGACCCAGGTGCGTCCATGCCGCGGCGGTGGCCACCCGCCCCCGGGGGGTGCGGGCCAGCAGCCCCTCCCGTACCAGGAAGGGCTCGGCCACCTCCTCAACAGTCTCACGCTCCTCGCCGACCGCGACGGCGAGCGTGGACAGGCCGACCGGGCCGCCGCCGAAGAGTTTCAGCAGGGCGTGCAGGACCGCCCGGTCCAGCCGGTCCAGGCCGCGGACGTCGACCTCGTAGACCTCCAGCGCCTTGGCAGCGGTCTCCCTGTCGACCAGTCCGTCCGCCCTGACCTGCGCATAGTCCCTGACCCGGCGCAGCAGCCGGTTGGCGATCCGCGGGGTGCCGCGGGAGCGGCCGGCGATCTCGGCGGCGCCGGCCGTGTCGATCGTCACGTCCAGCAACCCGGCCGAGCGGTGAATCACCCTTTCCAGTTCGGCCGGGGCGTAGAACTCCATGTGCCCGGTGAAGCCGAAGCGGTCCCGCAGCGGTGGCGGCAGCAGTCCGGCCCGGGTGGTGGCCCCGACCAGGGTGAAGGGCGGCAGCTCCAGCGGGATCGCGGTGGCGCCCGGGCCCTTGCCGACGATCACGTCGACCCGGAAGTCCTCCATGGCCATGTAGAGCATCTCCTCGGCCGGGCGGGACATCCGGTGGATCTCGTCGAGGAAGAGCACCTCGCCCTCGGCGAGCGAGGACAGGATCGCCGCCAGGTCGCCGGCGTGCTGGATGGCGGGCCCCGAGGTGATCCTGATGGGGACGCCCATCTCGGCCGCGATGATCATCGACAGCGTCGTCTTGCCCAGGCCGGGGGCGCCGGAGAGCAGCACGTGGTCGGCGGTGCCGCCGCGCTTGCGGGCGGCCTGCAGGACGAGACCGAGCTGCTCGCGGACCCGCTCCTGGCCGACGAATTCGCCCAGGTCCTTGGGCCGCAGTGCGGCCTCGACGGCCTGGTCGTCGCTGTCCGCCGCCGCGTCGAGCAGGTGGTCGGGTGCGGCTTCTGCGGCGTCGTCCCAGTTCATGGATGGTCTCTCGGGTCAGCGGCGGTCGGTGGCGGGCTCGGGTCGCGGCGGTCTGATCGGGGGTCGTCCGGTTGTTCCTGCGGCGGTCCGAGGTGGTCGGGAGCGGTCGGGAGCGGTCGGGAGTGCGGTGCGGGTCAGCGGGTGCGGTTGAGCGACTGCAGGGCGCTGCGCAGCAGGGCGCCGACGTTCGGCTCGGCCGCCGCTTCGGCCTGCGGGGTGACGGTGGCCACGGCCTCGTCCGCCTCGCGGGTGGCGTAGCCGAGACCGAGCAGCGCCGCGTGCAGCTGCTCGCGCCAGGACGCGCCGACCGCCGTGCCCACGCCGGTGGCCGCGCCGGGGCCGAGCGGTGCGCCGAGCCGGTCCTTCAGTTCGAGCAGCAGTCGCTGCGCGCCCTTCTTGCCGATGCCGGGGACGGCGGTGAGCGCCTTCTCGTCGCCGCCGGCCACCGCCGACCGCAGCGCGTCGGGCGAGTGCACCGCCAGCATCGTCTGGGCGAGCCGCGGCCCCACCCCGCTCACGGTCTGCAGCAGCTCGAAGACCTGCCGCTCGTCGTCGTCGGCGAAGCCGTAGAGGGTGAGCGAGTCCTCCCTGACCACCAGCGAGGTGGACAGCCGGGCGGGCCTGCCGACCCGCAGCGCGGCGAGGGTGTTCGGCGCGCACTGCACGGCCATGCCGACGCCGCCGACCTCGATGACGGCGGTGTCGGGGGCGAGTGCGGCGACCTGGCCGCTGACGAAGGCGATCACGTGGCGGACTCCTGGTCGGATACGGCGGCGGTGCGGGCGGTTCGGGCCGCGACGGCCCGGGCGGCAGTGGTGCGGGCGGCGGCGTTGCGGGCGGCGGGCGCGGCCCCTGGGGCGCGGGTCGCGGTCCGGGCCGCGGCCGTCCGGGCGGCCGCGGTCTGGGCGGCGACGGCCTGGCGCAGCCGGTCGGTGGCCGGGCCGCGCCAGATGTGGCAGATGGCCAGCGCCAGGGCGTCGGCGGCGTCCGCCGGCTTCGGCGGCGCGTCCAGCCGGAGCAGCCGGGTGACCATGGCACCGACCTGGGCCTTGTCGGCCCGGCCGCTGCCGGTGACGGCGGCCTTGACCTCGCTGGGGGTGTGCAGGTGGACCGGCAGGCCGCGCCGGGCGGCGCACAGGATGGCGACCGCGCTGGCCTGGGCGGTGCCCATCACCGTGCGCACATTGTGCTGGCTGAACACCCGCTCCACGGCGACCGCTTCTGGCCGGTGCTCGTCCAGCCAGGCCTCGATGCCCTGCTCGATCAGCACCAGCCGGTCGCCGATCGGGGCGTCGGCCGGAGTCCTCACGACGCCGACGCCGGCCATCGTCAGCGGGCGGCCCGCGGTGCCGTCCACCACGCCGATCCCGCACCGGGTCAGACCCGGGTCCACGCCCAGCACCCGCACCGCGCCCCCTTCCTCGCACCACCGATCGCACCGCCGGTCGATGTGCCGTCGACGTGCCGGTCGCACTGCCGTCCGGTCCCACCTGGAGATTAGCCGGTCGCACCGACAACGAGGGCGGGCGCGACGGGGGATGTCCCGCCGGCCCGCCCTCGTACGGCGAGTTGACCGACCGTCAGGCGTCGACCTTCTCCATGACCTCGTCGGAGACGTCGAAGTTGGCGAAGACGTTCTGCACGTCGTCGCTGTCCTCCAGGGCGTCGATCAGCTTGAAGATCCTGCGTGCGCCGTCCTCGTCCAGCTCGACCTGCATGGTCGGCAGGAAGTTGGCGTCCGCCGAGTCGTAGTCGATGCCCGCGTCCTGCAGCGCCTTGCGTACCGGCACCAGGTCGGTGGCCTCGCTGATCACCTCGTAGGACTCACCGAGGTCGTTGACCTCCTCGGCGCCGGCGTCGAGGACCGCGCCGAGCACGTCGTCCTCGCCCAGCTCGCCCTTGGGGACGATCACCACGCCCTTGCGGTTGAAGAGGTACGACACCGAGCCCGGGTCGGCCATCGAGCCACCGTTGCGGGTCATGGCGACACGGACGTCGGAGGCGGCGCGGTTGCGGTTGTCGGTCAGGCACTCGATGAGGACCGCGACCCCGTTGGGGCCGTAGCCCTCGTACATGATCGTCTGGTAGTCGGCGCCGCCCGCCTCAAGACCGGCACCGCGCTTGACCGCGCTGTCGATGTTCTTGTTCGGGACCGAGCTCTTCTTCGCCTTCTGGATGGCGTCGAAGAGGGTGGGGTTGCCGTCCGGGTCGGCTCCGCCGGTCCTGGCCGCGACCTCGATGTTCTTGATCAGCTTCGCGAAGAGCTTGCCGCGCTTGGCATCGATCACGGCCTTCTTGTGCTTCGTCGTAGCCCATTTAGAGTGGCCGGACATCCGACAGTCTCCTTCGCGTCACCCATTGCTGTTCTTCGTCGCGCGGTCGATCCTACCGGGATCCCGTCAGCCCGCGGCGCGCACGGCGGCCACGAAGAGTTCATGCACCCGGTGGTCGCCGGTCAGCTCCGGGTGGAAGGACGTGGCCATCACATTGCCCTGCCGTACGGCGACGATGTGGCCGCCGTACTCGGCGAGCACCCGGGTCCGCGCGCCGACCGACTCGACCCAGGGCGCCCGGATGAAGACGCCGTCGACCGGGCCGCCCTGGACGCCGTCCACCTCGACGGACGCCTCGAAGGACTCGTTCTGCCGCCCGAAGGCGTTGCGGCGGACGATCATGTCGATGCCGCCGAAGGTCTCCTGGCCTGATCGGGGGTCGAGGATCTTGTCGGCCAGCATGATCAGCCCGGCGCAGCTGCCGTAGACCGGCAGCCCGGCGCGTATCGCGGCCCGCAGCGGCTCCATCACGCCGAAGAGCACCGCCAGCTTGGAGATGGTGGTGGACTCGCCCCCGGGGATGACCAGGCCGTCGAGGCCGGACAGTTCCTCGGGGCGGCGGACCTGGCCGGCCGCGGCGTCCGCCGCGGCCAGCGCCGAGAGGTGTTCGCGGACGTCGCCCTGCAGGGCCAGCACACCGATGGTGGGACGCGGCATCGGTGGTTACCAGCCGCGGTTGGCGTAGTGCTCGGAGTCGGGGAGTGTGTCGATGTTGATACCGACCATGGCCTCGCCCAGGTTGCGGGAGGCGTCCGCGATGACCTTCGGGTCGTCGAAGAAGGTGGTGGCGCGGACGATGGCCGCGGCCCGCTTGGCCGGGTCGCCGGACTTGAAGATGCCGGAGCCGACGAAGACGCCCTCGGCACCGAGCTGGCGCATCAGGGCCGCGTCCGCGGGGGTGGCCACGCCGCCGGCGGAGAACAGCACGACGGGCAGCTTGCCCAGCTCGGCGACCTCCCTGACCAGCTCGTAGGGGGCGCGCAGCTCCTTGGCGGCCGCGTACAGCTCGTTGTTGTCCAGGCCCTTGAGGCGGGCGATCTCGCCCTTGATCTGCCGCAGGTGGCGGACCGCCTCCACGACGTTGCCGGTGCCGGCCTCGCCCTTGGAGCGGATCATGGCCGCGCCCTCGGCGATCCGGCGCAGCGCCTCGCCGAGGTTGGTGGCGCCGCAGACGAAGGGGGTGGTGAAGGCCCACTTGTCGGAGTGGTTGACCTCGTCGGCCGGGGTGAGCACCTCGGACTCGTCGATGTAGTCCACGCCGAGCGCCTGCAGCACCTGGGCCTCGACGACATGGCCGATCCTGGACTTCGCCATCACCGGGATGGAGACCGCGGCGATGATGCCGTCGATCATGTCGGGGTCGGACATCCGGGCCACGCCGCCGTCCTTGCGGATGTCGGCGGGCACCCGCTCCAGCGCCATGACGGCGACGGCTCCGGCGTCCTCGGCGATCCTGGCCTGCTCCGGGGTGACGACGTCCATGATCACGCCGCCCTTGAGCTGCTCGGCCATACCGCGCTTGACACGTGCGGTGCCCGTCTCGGGGCTGCTTGCGGCGGACGGTGTGGTGGACACGGTGACCTCACTCGCTGGTGAACGGCAGTAGTCGCCCCGGCTCGCCACCAGGGCCACTGCCATCGTCGGTCGCCGGGCGGCGGCGGAAAAGGGCCAATTCGGCGCGGGTGGCTCCCGCCGCCGGGACCGTCAGTGCGCGCCCGCGCCCTCTGTGGTCAGCGGGGACGGTGGTTCGTCGTCCATCTCGAAAGCCAGCGGGAAGGGTGCGTGTCCGGCCAGCCGCAGCCAGCGCACCACCCGGTGCTCGCGGACTGCGCGGGCGGCGCGGACCGCGTCGTTGTGGAAGCGCCTGGCCATCGGCACCCGGCGTACCGCCTGGGTCAGCTCGCCGATCGCCGCGGTGCCGCCGGGGGCGCCGCTGACCTCGCCGACCGCGTCCGGGTCGGGGAAGACCGCGCGCAGCGCCTGGCTCAGCTCGCTCTCCGCCACCTCCCGCTGCTCCGGCTCGGCCTGCCGGGCGGCGTGCGCGGACTCGTAGAGCACGATGGACGCCGCCGGGTCGAGCACCCCCGCGGTCGCCAGCTCCTGGGCGACGGAGGCGCGCCGCAGCAGCTGGGCGTCCAGCGCCGCGCGGGCCGCGTCGATACGGGCGTGCAGCCGGTCAAGGCGCCCCGCGGTCCAGCTCAGGTACAGGCCGACCGCGACGAGCGCCACCGCGATCCAGATGATGGTGGTGGTCACGGGCGGCAAGGCTACCGGCGCGCGGGACCGAAGAACCCGCGCAGCCGGGTCCGCTCGTCGGTGGCCACGTGCGCGGCGCCGTCGGCGACCGTCTCGTAGACCGACAGGATGTCCGCGCCGACCGAGGACCAGTCGAAGCGGCGTACGTGCGCGCGGCCCCTGGCGCTCAGCGCGGTGCGCCGCCCGGGGTCGGCGAGCAGCCGCAGAGCGGCGGCGGCCAGCGCGTCGGCGTCCTCGTTGGCGAACAGCTCGCCCGCCGAGCCCTGGGCGAGCACCTGCGCGAAGGCGTCGAGGTCGCTGGCCAGCACCGCGGCGCCGGCCGACATCGCCTCGACCAGGATGATGCCGAAGGACTCGCCGCCGGTGTTCGGCGCCACGTAGAGGTCGACGCTGCGCAGCAGCCGCGCCTTGTCCTGGTCGCTGACCATGCCGAGGAATTCGACCCGGCCGCGCATCTGCTCGGGCAGCGTGGCGACGGCCTCCTCGGCGTCGCCACGGCCGGCGACCAGCAGCCGGGTGCCGGGGCGCTCGGCGAGGATGGCCGGCAGCGCCCGCATCAGCACCGGCAGCCCCTTGCGCGGCTCGTCGATCCGGCCCATGAAGCCGATGGTGTCGCCCTGCCACTCCTTGCGCGGCTCGGCGCGGGCGAAGAAGTCGACGTCGACGCCGTTGGGGATGACGACAGCGTCGCCGCCCAGGTGCTCGACCAGGGTGCGCCTGGCGTACTCGCTGACCGCGATGCGCGCCCTGATCTTCTCCAGCGCGGGCTGCAGGATCGGGTAGGCGGCGATCATCGCCCGCGAGCGCGGGTTGGAGGTGTGGAAGGTCGCCACGATCGGGCCCTGCGCGGCCCAGCAAGCGAGCAGGCCGAGCGAGGGCGAGGTGGGCTCGTGGATGTGGACGACGTCGAAGGCGCCGTCGTGCAGCCAGCGCCTGACCCGGGCCGCGGACAGGAAGCCGAAGTTCAGCCGGGCCACCGACCCGTTGTAGGGAACGGGGACCGCGCGCCCTGCCGAGACGACGTAGGGCGGCAGCGGGGTCTCGTCGTCGGCGGGCGCCAGGACCGAGACGTGGTGGCCGAGCGCGATCAGGTGCTCGGCGAGGTCCCTGATGTGGAACTGGACGCCGCCAGGGACGTCCCAGGAGTACGGGCAGACGATCCCGATCCTCACACGGTCCCCGTTCCGCTGCCGTCGGCGGCCGGCACGGGAGCGCCGGCGCGCGGTTCGAGGTCGGCCAGCCAGAGCCGTTGCAGCATGTGCCAGTCCTCCGGGTGCTCCGCGATACCGGAGGCGTACGCGTCGGCGAGCGCCTGGGTCATCACCGTGGTGCGGTGGGCGCGGTCCCCCTCGGCCGGCACCGGGACCGGCGGGTGCACCCTGCCCTGCATCACCGGCGAGTCGTCGTACCACAGGGTGACCGGCAACAGCAGCGCCCCGGTCTGCTGGGCGAGCAGCGCGGGGCCGGCCGGCATCCTGGTCTTCTCGCCGAAGAAGTCGACCTCGACGCCGGAGGTGGACAGGTCGCGGTCGGCGACCAGGCAGACCAGGCCGCCGTCGCGCAGGCGGCGGGCCAGGGTGCCGAACGCGCTGCCGCCGGTGTGCGGCAGCACCTCCATGCCCAGGCCCTCGCGGTAGGCGACGAAGCGGTCGTAGAGCGTCTCGGGCTTGAGGCGTTCCGCGACGGTGGCGAACGGCGTCTCCAGCTTGGTGGTGACCCAGGCGCCCGCGAGGTCCCAGTTGGCCATGTGCGGCAGCGCCAGGATCACGCCGCTGCCGGCCGCCAGGCCGCCGGTCAGGTAGTGCACGTCGGAGGGGTCGAAGCCGCCGCGTACCCGGTCCTTGCTCCAGGCGGGCAGCCGGAAGGACTCCATCCAGTACCGCAGGTAGGAGCGCATCCCGGCCCTGGACAGCTCGCGCAACCCCTCAGGGCCTGCGTCCGGCACCACCCGGGCCAGGTTGGACTCCAGGCGCAGCACGCCCTTGCCGCGCTGCCGCCAGGCGGCGTCGGCGACGGTACGTCCCAGCGCCCTGGCCGCCGGTTCCGGCAGCGTCTTGACCGCGGCCCAGCCCGCCCCGTACAGGCCGTCGATCACGCGTTCCTTCACACCCCGCTCCCCTGCTCGGCCAGCGCCGCGTCCGCCTCGGCGGACTCCCGGCGTACGGTCACCACCCGCTGGATGAGGGTGACCAGGCTGCCCGCGGCGACCGCCCACAGCGCGATCGGCAGCAGGTACTGGATGCCGGGCACGCCGAACTTGTGCAGGCCGGAGAAGCCGCACAGCGTCAGGGTGACGACCAGCCGCTCGGCCCTCTCGACCAGGCCGTTGACGTTGACCGGCAGGCCGATCGCCTCGCCGCGCGCCTTGGTGTAGGACACCACCTGGCCGCTGGCCAGGCAGAAGATGGTCACCGCGCACAGCGCGAGGTTGTCGCCCTTGCCCGCGTACCACATGGCCAGGCCGCCGAAGATGCCCGCGTCGGCGACCCGGTCCAGGGTGGAGTCCAGGAAGGCGCCCCAGCGGCTGGAGACGCCGGCCTGCCTGGCCATGTTGCCGTCGACCAGGTCGGAGAAGACGAACAGGGTGATGACCACGGTGCCCCAGAAGAACTCGCCTCTGGGATAGAAGACCAGCGCACCTGCCATCACTCCCCCGGTGCCGATCAGGGTCACCGTGTCGGGGCTGACCCCCTTGCGCAGGAGAAATGCGGCGAACGGCGTGAGAACACGCGTGAAGAACGCACGCGCGTACTTGTTCAGCATGGCCTTCCCGACGGGTCGGAGGATGTGGGCGCGGCGGCCCGAGGCCGCCACCGGATGGCCCATCGTAGCCAGCCGCCGGACGGCCGACGCGCGAGGCACCGCCGGGCCCGCCGCCGGCCGCCCGAACCGCCGACCGGACCGGCCGCCCCCGGTACGACGTATGGACGCGGCCTGACCGGCGTGGGAAGGTCGAAAGACCGCGGGCGTCGTCGAGGCCGCCTCGCCTGTACGCGGTCTCCCGTGGCGTCCCTGGCGCGCGCCCCCGACGAGGGCGCGGACCCCATGCGGGCAGGACCCGGGAGGCGAGTGCACGTGGGTGCAGCCGACAGGAGAGACGGACAACCAGGGGCCGCCGGAAGGGCGCCGGCGGCCGACCGCCCCGAGAAGGTGCGCAATGTGGTGCTGGTCGGCCACAGCGGAGCAGGGAAGACGACGCTGGTGGAGGCGCTCGCGCTGACCACCGGAGCGGTGAACCGGGCCGGCCGGGTCGAGGACGGCGGCTCGGTCTCCGACCACGACGAGATCGAGCAGCGCCAGCAGCGCTCGGTGCAGCTGTCACTGGTGCCGGTCGAGTGGGGCGGCATCAAGATCAACGTGCTGGACACCCCGGGGTACGCCGATTTCGTCGGGGAACTGCGGGCCGGTCTGCGCGCGGCGGACGCGGCCCTTTTCGTGGTCTCCGCCGCGCAGGACGGCGAGGGCATCTGCGGCCCGACCCGCATCGTGTGGGACGAGTGCGCCGCGGTGGGCATGCCGCGGGCGGTGGTCGTCACGCACCTGGAGTCGGCGCGGGCCGGCTTCGAGCAGACCGCCGCGCAGTTCGCCCGCGAGCTCGGCGGCGACGACCCCGACGCGGTGCTGCCGCTCTACCTGCCGGTGCACGGCCCGGAGGGACCCGACGGGCACGCCCCGGTGACGGGCCTGGCCGGGCTGCTGTCGCAGCGGGTGCACGACTACTCCTCGGGCGAGCGGGTGACGCGGGACCCGGACCCCGAGCTGCTGCCGCGGCTCACCGAGGCGCGCAACCGGCTCATCGAGGGGATCATCGCCGAGAGCGAGGACGAGACGCTGATGGACCGCTACCTCGGCGGTGCGGACATCGACGTGGACACGCTCGTCACCGACCTGGAGCGGGCTGTCGCCCGCGGCACCTTCCACCCGGTGGTGGCCGCGGCGCCCGCCGCCGACGGCGCCCGGCAGGGCATCGGCACGCTGGAGCTGCTCGAACTGATCACCGGCGGCTTCCCCACCCCGCTGGAGCGGGCGGTTCCGCCGGTGACCACGCTGGACGGCGGGCGCACCACGCTGTCCTGCGACCCGGAGGGGCCGCTGGCCGCCGAGGTGGTGAAGACCTCGTCCGACCCGTACGTGGGGCGGATCAGCCTGGTGCGGGTCTTCTCCGGCACGCTGCGTCCGGACGAGACCGTGCACGTGTCGGGGCACGGCATGGAGGACCGCGGGCACGAGGACCATGACGTCGACGAGCGGGTCGGCGCGCTGTCCTCGCCGTTCGGCAGGCACCAGCGGCCGGTGCCGTCCGCGGCGGCCGGCGACCTGGTGTGCGTGGCGAAACTGGCCCGCGCCGAGACCGGCGACACCCTGTCGGGCAAGGACCGGCCGCTGCTGATGGAACCCTGGCGGATGCCCGATCCGCTGCTGCCGGTCGCCATCGAGGCGCACAGCAAGGCCGACGAGGACAAGCTGTCGCAGGGCCTGTCCCGGCTGGTCGCCGAGGACCCGACGATGCGCCTTGAGCAGAACCCGGCCACCCGGCAGGTGGTGCTGTGGTGCCTGGGCGAGGCGCACGCCGACGTGGCCCTGGAGCGGCTGCGCGGCCGCTACGGCGTCCAGGTCGACGCCGTGCCCTACAAGGTGTCGCTGCGCGAGACCTTCGGCGAGGCCGCCACCGCCCGCGGCCGGCACGTCAAGCAGTCCGGCGGGCACGGGCAGTTCGCGATCTGCGACATCGAGGTGGAGCCGCTGCCGGTGGGCTCGGGCATCGAGTTCGTGGACAAGGTGATCGGCGGCTCCGTGCCGCGGCAGTTCATCGCGTCGGTGGAGAAGGGCGTACGCGCCCAGGCCGCCCGCGGGGTGGTGCTGGGCTTCCCGGTGGTCGACATCAGGGTGACGCTGTCCGACGGCAAGGCGCACTCGGTGGACTCCTCCGACGCGGCCTTCCAGACCGCGGGCGCGCTGGCGCTGCGGGAGGCGGCGGCCGGCTGCCGTATCCATCTGCTGGAACCGGTCGCCGAGGTCGGGGTGCTGGTGCCCGACGCCTACGTCGGCCCGGTGATGAGCGACCTGTCGGCGCGGCGCGGCCGGGTGCTGGGCACCGAACCCGCGGGTCCCGGGCGCACCCTGGTGCGCGCGGACGTGCCGGAGATCGAGATCGGGCGCTACGCGGTCGACCTGCGCTCGCTGTCGCACGGCACCGGGCGCTTCAGCCGGCGTTACGCCAGACACGAGCCTATGCCGGCGGCGCTCGCGGCGCGGATGCGGCAGCAGGAGGAGGCGGAGCGGGCCGGATAACGGGCCGTGCCCCACACGGTGCCGCCTCGGGTGTGCCACGCCGTGCCGTCGCCGCCAGGCAGCGGCGGGCGGCTCCCTGCGTGGCCTCAAACCGCCGCGCCGGCAGGTACGTTGTCGGCCGTTCGGCGGCTCGCGGGCCCCCGCGAGCCGCCGCGCCGCTAATCTGGTGACTGCTCCGAACGTGTGATGGGCGCCCCGGTGGGGAATGGGCCGGTCGGAGCCGCGTGGTGGCGGGCGTAACGGCGGACTGGGGGCTTCGGTGACGGACGGGTTCGATTTCAGGCCGGGAGCGCAGATCCCGCTGACGGGCACCGACGGCGAGACCGGCGCGACACAGGCGCTGGCCTCCGCGGCCTACCGCGACACGTCGGTCAAGGCGCTGGTCGACATCAACCCCGCCGCCGCCGTCTCGGCCCCCAGGCTCTCGCTCTTCGAACCGAACCTCGGCGAGGCCTTCGCCCGCGCCGTCCAGGTCCGGATGCTCGGCGCCGGCCGCAAGGAACTCGTCCAGTCCTTCGGGGTCGAGCCGCAGACGGTCGTGGAGCACTGCCTCGCCGCCAACCGCATCCGGCAGGAGCGCGACTCCCGGCTGACCCTGCTGATGGGCGTCTTCGGGATCCTCTTCCTGCCCGGAGTGCTGGTCTGGCTCGGCGCCTTCCAGCTGCGCAGGTCACTGGCCGGCCTCAAGGCGGGCGGCAACCGCTACGGGGCGCTCGGCGGCGCCGTCCTCGCCGTCGCGATCGGCCTCGCGCTGCTGCTGGCCATCAGGCCGCCCTTCTCCGGCTTCTGGCAGCAGTATTTTCGGGTGATCATGATCGCCCCGGTCATCGGCTGGTTCTGGGCCAAGCGGATCTGCGAGCGCACCGCGAGGGACCTGCGCGACCGGTGGGGCGGCCTGGTGGCCGGCACCGGGGTCGGCGCCAAGATCCCCGAGGCGGTGCCCCGCAACCCCAACCAGCTCCGTGCCGAGAGCCTGCGGCAGTCGCTGGCGAAGCTGTCAGCCGAGCAGGGCAGCAACGTGATCTTCTACGCCGGCCCGCAGGGGATACTGGGCATGGGCAGCCGCTGGGGCAGCTGGCACATGGCCGAGGAACTGATCCCCGCGGAGGGCGTCACCGACATCAACCCCTTCCGCAGCTGGGACGTGATCCGGGCGATCCACGACAAGCTGCGGATGCTGGAACGCGGCCCGCTGCACACCGGCGGCTTCAGCAAGCCGTCAATACGGCACTGGGTGGTGTCCCCGATCGGGGAGGGCGCCAAGAAGATCGTCCGCCCGACGGGGCCTGAGGTCGACTCCTTCTCCGTCAAGGACTTCGAGATCCAGCGGATCTGCAACACCCAGCAGTTCGGCAAGGGCAACCGGCACTACCTGGGCATCCAGTTCACCCTCTGGGACGGCAACCTCGTCATCACGCTGCTGGTGACGGTGACGGTGCTCGCCCACACCCTGCGGGTCGACGTCACCGCGCACGCGCTCGGCCCGATCAACTCGCTGTTCTCCGACGGGCCGCCGGCCAAGGAGAAGACGGTCACCAAGCCGGTCAAGTTCTGGGAGACCAGGACCGTCCAGCTGCCGCTGATCGAGTCAGGCGAGGTCGTCAGGCTCGCCGCCCGGGCGCCGCTGACCTGGTTCCCGCCGATCCTCGACTACTTCGGCGGCACCCTGACGCTGCCGGAGCCGTTCGGGCTGCGGCACACCTGGGTCGACAAGCCCTGGCAGCACCGCTTCATGGCCGACGACGCGCTGCGCGCGGCGACACCGGTGCTGCGGGCGGTGCACTCCGCCGCGATCCAGGTGATGGCGGAGAACGGCGTGGACACCTCGCACTTCACCAACCGCTCGTCGCTGCTCAGCGGCCTGGTCCAGGGCGCCGAGCCCAAGAAGGCCGACGCCTACGACGCCTGACGCCCGCCCCGGCCGCCCGTCGCGGGCGACCGGTGGCGCGACGGCGACGGAGCCGGCGGGCCGAGCCGGCGACCGCGGCCGGGGTCAGTGCGGCCAGGCGTCCGCGAGCATCTTGCGGGTGTCGGCGAGCAGTTGGGGCAGCACCTTGGTCTGGCCGACCACCGGCATGAAGTTGACGTCGCCGCCCCAGCGCGGCACCACGTGCTGGTGCAGATGCGCGGCGATCCCGGCGCCGGCCACCCCGCCCTGGTTCATCCCGATGTTGAAGCCCTGCGCCGCCGACGCGGTCCGCAGCGCGGTCATCGCCCGCTTGGTCAGGTCGGCCAGCTCGGTGGTCTCGGCCGCGTCCAGCTCGGTGTAGTCCGCGACATGGCGGTACGGCACCACCATCAGGTGGCCGCTGTTGTACGGGTAGAGGTTGAGCACCGCGTAGACCTGCTCGCCGCGGCTGATGATCAGGCCGTCCTCGTCCGACTCGGCCGGCAGCGCGCAGAAGGGACATCCGTCGTCGGCGCCGGGTCCGGTGGGCTTGTTCTCGCCCTGGATGTACGCCATGCGGTGCGGGGTCCACAGTCGCTGGAACGCGTCCGGTGTCCCCGCCCCCTGCCCCTGCTGCGGCTCACTCGTCATGCGGATCAGCATAGGACTTCGCCGGTGGCGCGCGTGTCGCCGGGCCTGCCAGCGGGTACGTACCGAGATCCTGGCCGGATGGACGACGACCGCGGCCGGCTGACCCGGTGGGAGAACCGCAGCGAGATCCCGCTGTTCCTCCTGTCGCTGATCTACCTCGGCGGCTACGCGGCCCTGGTGCTCGCCCACGGCCTGCCACCGGCCGCGCACTCCGCGCTGCTGGCCACGATCGCCTTCGCCTGGGCCGGCTTCTTCGTGGACTACGGGGTACGGCTGCGGCTCAGCGGCCGGCACTTCGGCCTGCGCTACATCGCCCACCACCTGCTCGACACGGTCGTCCTGGTGCTGCCGCTGCTGCGCCCGCTGCGGGCGGTCCAGATCTACCAGGTCATCCAGCGCCGCCACGAGCAGCCGCGGCTGAGCCTCTACGGCCGGGTGATCGCCTACGCGGGCATGGCCGCGCTGCTGATCGGCTTCACCGGGGCGCTGGCGGTCTACCAGCAGGAGCGGCACGCCCCCGGGGCGACGATCCGCACCTTCGGCGACGCGGTGTGGTGGACCTGCCAGACGCTCACCACGGTCGGCTACGGCGACGTCACCCCGGTCACCACGCTCGGCCGGGTGATCGCGGCCTTCCTGATGGTGATGGGCCTGGCCCTGCTCGGCGCGGTGACCGGCTCCTTCTCCTCCTGGCTCTACCAGATGTTCGCCCGGGAGGGCGAGCTGCCCCCGCCCCGCTGAGGCACGGGGGCAGCTCGCGCGGTCAGACCTGGACCCGGCGCTCCACCACGTCGACCAGCTTGGCCAGCGCCTGGTCGCGCGGGACGCCGTTCTCCTGCGAGCCGTCGCGGTAGCGGAAGGAGACCGTGCCGTT
Source organism: Streptomyces sp. NBC_01198 (assembly GCF_036010485.1). Classification (NCBI taxonomy): domain Bacteria; kingdom Bacillati; phylum Actinomycetota; class Actinomycetes; order Kitasatosporales; family Streptomycetaceae; genus Streptomyces; species Streptomyces sp. NBC_01198. The sequence continues at coordinate 6,727,540 of NZ_CP108568.1, read as the reverse complement.
GGTCATGTCCTCGTCGCCGACGATGATCATGAAAGGCACCTTCAGCTTCTGGTGCGTCCGGATCTTCTTCTGCATCCGGTCCGAGGACGCGTCCACCTCGACCCGCAGGCCCTTGCGGCCCGCCTCCTCGGCGAACTCCTGCAGATACCGCACGTGGGCGTCGCCGACCGGGATGCCGACCGCCTGGACCGGGGCCAGCCAGGCCGGGAAGGCGCCCGCGTAGTGTTCGAGCAGCACCGCGAAGAAGCGCTCGATCGAGCCGAACAGCGCCCGGTGGATCATGACCGGCTGCTGCCGGCTGCCGTCCGCCGCGGTGTACTCCAGGCCGAAGCGGGCCGGCTGCTGGAAGTCGACCTGGATGGTCGACATCTGCCAGGTCCTGCCGATCGCGTCCCTGGCCTGGACGGAGATCTTCGGCCCGTAGAAGGCGGCGCCGCCCGGGTCCATCACCAGGTCGAGGCCCTGCTTGCCGGCGGCCTGCCGCAGCTGCTCGGTGGCCTCGGCCCACTCATCCGCCGAGCCGATGAACTTCTCGGACTCGCCGCGGGTGGACAGCTCCAGGTAGAAGTCGCTGAGGCCGTAGTCCCGCAGCAGGTTGAGCACGAAGGTCAGCAGCGAGTCCAGCTCGTCGGGGACCTGCTCCCGGGTGCAGTAGATGTGCGAGTCGTCCTGGGTGAAGCCGCGCGCCCGGGTCAGCCCGTGCACCACACCGGACTTCTCGAAGCGGTAGACGGTGCCGAACTCGAACAGCCGCAGCGGCAACTCGCGATACGACCGGCCGCGCGCCTTGAACACCAGATTGTGCATCGGGCAGTTCATGGCCTTGAGGTAGTAGTTCTGCCCCTCGAACTCCATGGGGGGGAACATGCCCTCGGCGTAGTGCGGCAGGTGGCCGGAGGTCTCGAAGAGCTTGGCCTTCGTGATGTGCGGGGTGTTGACGAACTCGTACCCCGACTCCTCGTGGCGCAGCCGGGAATACGCCTCCATCTCCTTGCGGATCGTGCCGCCCTTGGGATGGAAGACCGCCAGGCCCGAGCCGAGCTCGTCGGGGAAGGAGAACAGGTCGAGCTCGGCGCCGAGCTTGCGGTGGTCGCGCTTGGCGGCCTCCTCCAGGAACTCCAGATGCGCCTTGAGCTCCTCCCTGGTCGGCCACGCGGTGCCGTAGATCCGCTGCAGCATCGGGTTGCGCTCGCTGCCGCGCCAGTAGGCCGCCGCGTTCCGCATCAGCTTGAACGCCGGGATGTACCGGGTGGTGGGCAGGTGCGGGCCTCGGCACAGGTCCTTCCAGCACAGCTCGCCGGTCTTCGCGTCCAGGTTGTCGTAGATGGTCAGCTCGCCGCTGCCCACCTCGACGTCGGCGCCGTCCTCGCTGCCCGCCGAGGAGCCCTTGAGGCCGATCAGCTCCAGTTTGTACGGCTCGGCGGCGAGCTCCTCGCGCGCCTGCTCGTCGGTGACGACCCGGCGGGAGAAGCGCTGGCCGCGCTTTTGGATCTCCTGCATCTTCTTCTCGATGGCCTTGAGGTCATCGGGGTGGAAGGGCTTGTCGACGTCGAAGTCGTAGTAGAAGCCGTCCTTGACCGGCGGGCCGATGCCCAGCTTCGCCTCGGGGAACAGCTCCTGCACCGCCTGCGCCATCACATGCGCGGTCGAGTGCCGCAGGATGTTCAGCCCGTCCTCGCTGGTGATGTCGACCGGCTCGACCTCCTCGCCGTCGGCCACGGCGTGGGCGAGGTCCTTCAGCTCGCCGCCGACGCGGGCGGCGATCACCGAGCGCTCCCCCTCGAACAGCTCGGCCGCGGTCGTGCCCGTCGTGACCGTCCGCTCTTCCGGTTCGGCGGAATCGCGTCTGATGATCACACGGAGGTCTGGCACCGGTCTGCTCCTGACTGAGGTCGTACGAGTCAGCGCGGCGAGCGGTCGCCGCACCGCTGAATCGTACCGAGCCGGGAGGTCTCCCCGCGAAGCCGTTCTCCCGGCCTGTGGAAAACCCGCTACGCGCTCCTCGGCGGCGGGACGCCGTCGCCGGCCCGGCCGGCGGCGGAGCCGGCGGAACCCCAGCTCAGCAGGAGTACGGCGACGTCGTCGAGGTGCCGCCCGCCGTCCAGCCCGCGGGTGACGGCGGCCAGGTGGTCGATCAGCGCCTGGTCGTGCGGTGTCGGTGCCGCCTCTATGACGCGGATCAGGCCGTCCGTCCCCAGCCGCTCGGACCCGCTGCCCGCGTGGCCCTCGATCAGGCCGTCGGTGTGCAGCAGCAGCGCGCCCGCCTGCGGGAGCTTGATCCTGGTGGTGGTCCAGTCGTCGGCGCCCGGCAGCAGGCCGAGCGCGATGCCCGGCCGCGCGTCGACCGAGGCGGCCAGCCCGTTCTCGATGAGCAGGGGGGCGTCATGGCCGGCGAGGGTGATGTCGGCCCGGCCGACCGCCGGGTCGATCGACAGCGTCGCCACGGTGGCGAACATGGCGGAGTAGGTGCGCTCCGCGACCAGGATCCGCTCCATCAAGGAGAGCAGCTCGCCGTCCCGGTGGCCGCCCAGTATCAGGCTGCGCCAGGCGATGCGCAGGCACACCCCGATCGCGGCCTCGTCGGGGCCGTGGCCGCTGACGTCGCCGATGACGGCGTGGACGGTACCGTCCGCGGTCTCCACGACGTCCAGGAAGTCCCCCCCGAGCAGCGCCCCCACGCGCCCCGGCAGATAGCAGGACGTCGGCACGACCGGGGCGCCCGCGGTGAGCATCGGCACCGGCAGCAGGCCCCGCTCCAGCCGCTGGTTCTCCTGCGCCCGCTGCTGGTTGACGCGCAGCTCGGCGGCGGTGTGCTCGGCCTGCTTGCGGTGGACGGCGTAGCGGACCGCGCGGTCCAGCAGCTCGCCGGTGACCGACCGCTTGACCAGGTAGTCCTGCGCGCCCGCGGCGACCGCCTCCGGCCCCGCGCGGTCCTCCGAGAGCCCGGTCAGGACGATGACCGCCGCGGCGGGGCAGGCCGCCTGCATCCGGCTCACCGCTCCCAGCCCCATGGCGTCGGGCAGGTGCAGGTCGAGCAGCACGCAGTCCGGGGCGCTGCGGGCGGCCTCCGCCATGCCGTCGGCGAGGTTCTGCACCCACCGCATGTCGACGTCGAGCGTGGAGTCGGCGACGTACTCCTCGACCAGCAGGGCGTCCCCCGGGTCGTCCTCGATCAGCAGGATGCGGAATCTGCCGCCGGTCGGCGCTGCCGCCGTACCGGGTTCTGCCTGGGTCACTCCTGGCTCTCCTCAGCCGCTACGGGGACCGGGACCGGGGCGGGTCCGGGCAAGGTGAAGGTGATGCGCGTACCGGGTCCGTGGTCGGTGTCGACCGCGATGGTGCCGCCGTGGAACTCGACGATCTTCTTGCAGAGCGCCAGCCCGATGCCGTTGCCCGGATAGGTCTCGCGGGTGTGCAGCCGCTGGAAGATGACGAAGACCTGCTCGGCGAACTCCTTCTTGATCCCGATGCCGTTGTCGGTGAACGCGAAGTGCCACATCCCGTCGTCGCCGTGCTCGGCGGTGACCGCGACCCGCGGCGGCCGGTCGGGGCTGCGGAACTTGACCGCGTTGGACAGCAGGTTCTGCATCAGCACCCCCAGCTGGGTCGGGTCGCCGACGATCGTCGGCAGCGGGTCGTGGCTGACCTCGGTGCCCGACTCCTCGACGGCGATGCTCAGCGCGTCCGCGGTCCGGGTGAACAGCTGCTCCAGGTCCACCGGCGAGGTCTCGGTGTGCAGCCGGCCCACCCGGGAGAAGGCCAGCAGGTCGTTGATGAGGGTCTGCATGCGGTTGGCGCCGTCGACGGCGTAGCCGATGTACTGCCCGGCGCGGTCGTCCAGCTGGTCGGCGTAGCGGCGCTGCAGCAGCTGGCAGAAGCTGGCGACCTTCCGCAGCGGCTCCTGCAGGTCGTGCGAGGCGACGTAGGCGAACTGCTCCAGCTCCTCGTTGGACCGGCGCAGCTCGGTGGCCTGCTCGTCCAGCTGCGCCCGTGCGGTGTCGGTGAAGGCCAGCTCGTGGGCCAGCCGGCCGCGCATCTGCTCGACGTCGGCGGCGAGCCGGCGCAGGTCGGCCGGTCCCGTCGGGGTCAAAGGGTGCTCGAACGACCCATCGGCGACCTGCCGGGCGTCCCTCGACAGCTGTTCCAGGGGCAGCGTGACACCGCGGCGCAGGCCGGCGAAGATCACCACGGTCAGCGCCAGGATCACCGCGGCGATCAGCAGGAAGATCCGGTCGCGCAGCTGCCCCGCGACGCTCAGCTCGTGGCGGGAGTGGTCCCGGTGGCGCTGGAGCGTCTGCTGGAGGGTCCTGGTCGCGGTGCGGACGGTGTCGAAGGCGTGCTTGCCCGCGTCGGCGCGCTCCGCGGCCAGCGCGACCGGGGCGCCGGGCGGTGCCGCGGACACCGGGAGGGCTATCAGCTGCTGCCAGGCCCTGGCCTGCCGGGTGACCGTGTCGAGGTCGGCGACGGCGGCCGTGTTGCCGCCGACCAGCGCCCGCACCTGCGTGGTGTACGTCCGCTGGCTGTCGACGCCCGCGCGGTAGGGCTCGAGGAAGGCCTGCTGGCCGGTCAGCCCGTAGCCGCGGACACCGGTCTCCTGGTCGGTCAGGGCGGCTTCCAGCCGGACCGCGGCGACCAGCGCCGGAGTGTCCTTGTCGATCACCGTGCTGGACAGCGCCGAGGCGCGGTTCAGCGCCCAGCCGCCGACGATGCCGAGCACCAGCAGCACCGTCAGCGACACCGCCACACCGATGGACAGCCAGCGGCGCGTCGTCCACCGCTCCGCGGCCGGGACCGGAACCCGCGGTTCCCGCGTCCCCGCACCGGCCTCTGCCTCACGTTCGTCGGTCGCCACCGTCACCCGCCTCACCCCTCGCACCTGGCATGCCGAGTCGCGGGACCTGCCCGTCGACGACCCACAGCGGTCAGCGGCGGCGCCATCGTATCCGCAAGACAACTCCGGTTGTCAGGTGATCGGGCGGCTGCCTATAGTCCAGGGGTGCCCGGCAAGTCTCCTGTTCTCCATCTCGGCCACGACGAGCTCGTCTCACTCGCCGAGCGGGCGGTGGAGGATCTCGCGGACCAGCTTGCCGCCGGAGCCTCGCACAACCTCGACAGCCCTGGCGGAATGCCCGGAAAGGGTACCGCGCGTCCCGGTACGGCTGCGCCCGACCCGGGTGGCGCCACGGCGCTGGCCCGGCTCCAGGTGCTCTCCTACATCGTGCACGCGGCCGAGAACCGGGCCGCGGAGGCCGCCTCGGCCGCCGCTCTCGGCGGCGCCGGCTACCCCGACCTCGGCCGCGCCTGGGGCATCACCCGGCAGGGTGCCCGCCGCCGCTGGCCGGGGCTGGTCTTCACCGCGCGCCCGCAGTCCCGCCCGATCCCCGACCAGATCACCAGGAGCACCACTGTGAATGCCCTTGTCCCCCACCGCGCGTATCACGTGCTGCTCGTCGAGGACGACCCCGCCGACGCCCTGCTGATCGAGGAGGCCCTCACCCACGGCGGCGTCGCCCGCGCCATCGGCCGCGCCGACGACGGCATCGCGGCGCTGGAGTATCTGCGCGACCCGGCGAACCCGCGGCCCGACCTCATCGTGCTCGACCTCAACATGCCGCGGATGAACGGCCGCGAACTGCTCGGGGTGCTCAAGGAGGACGCCGACCTGTGCACCATCCCGGTCGTGGTGCTCACCACCTCCGCCACCCCCGGCGACGTGAGCGCCGCCTACCAGCGGCACGCCAACGCGTACGTGACCAAGCCGGTCAACCTCGACGACTTCCTGCAGTCGGTGCGCAGCATCGACCAGTTCTTCCTGGAGACCGCGACCATCCCGCTCCAGGAGGACTGACCAGCTCCGCCCACCTCCGCCGCACCTGGCATGCCCCGCCGATCTCCGGGCAGGCCGGTCCAGTGACAGCAAGCCCAGGGCCCCGGGCCCGCGGCTCGCGGCACGGCGGAAGGGGCGGCTTACATGACCACGGTTTCCGGACGTACGGAGAAGTCCCCCGACGAGCCGACGAAAGGGCCGCCCAGGCTGCGCAGGGACATGGGCCGGGTCAGCCTGCTCTTCGCGGGCGTCGGCTCGATCATCGGCTCCGGCTGGCTGTTCGGGGCGCTGAACGCGGCGAAGGTGGCCGGCCCCGCGTCGATCTTCTCGTGGGCGATCGCCGCGGTGATGATCCTGCTGATCGGCCTGTGCTTCGCCGAGCTGGGCACGATGTTCCCCGTGTCGGGCGGGGTGGTGCGCTTCCCGCACCTGTCCTTCGGGTCGTTCGCCAGCTACACGATGGGGTGGATCACCTGGGTCGCGGCGGCCACCGTGGCGCCCATCGAGGTCGAGGGCGCCCTGCAGTACGCCACCCGCTGGGCGCACTTCACCGACCACCACTCCTCCGGGGCGTACACGCTGACCGGCCTGGGGTACGCCGTCGCGGTCGTCGCGATGGCGTTCTTCGTGACGCTGAACTACTTCGGCATCCGCTGGTTCGCCCGCGTCAACAACGTGCTGGTGTGGTGGAAGCTGGCGATCATCCTGCTGGTGATCGCGGCCTTCCTGCTCACCGCCTTCCACGGCCACAACTTCGGCGCGCGGGAGTACGGCGGCTTCGCGCCGGGCGGCGCCAAGGGCGTGTTCACCGCCATCTCGACGGCCGGCATCACCTTCTCCTTCCTGGGCTTCCGGCAGGCGGTGGAGCTGGCCGGCGAGACCGACAACCCGCGGCGCAACGTGCCGTTCGCGATCATCGGCTCCGTGCTGCTCACCGGGGCGATCTACATCCTGCTCGAAGTCGCCTTCCTCGGCGCCGTCCCCGGGCACGACCTCGCGTCCTCCGGCGGCTGGCTGCAGTTGCAGTTCACCGACGACTTCGGCCCGCTGGCGGCGATCGCGAGCGCCATCGGCCTGGGCTGGCTGGCGTATCTGCTGTACGTCGACGCGGTGATCTCCCCGGCCGACACCGGCCTGGTCTACACGACGGTCACCGCGCGCATCTCCTACGCCATGGCGCGCAACGGGAACGCGCCCCAGGCCCTGTCAAGCACCACCAGCCGCGGCGCCCCGCTGGTCAGCCTGGTGGTGACCTTCGTGCTCGGCCTGGTGGTCTTCCTGCCCTTCCCCAGCTGGCAGCAGCTGGTCGGCTTCATCACCTCGGCGACGGTGCTGTCGTTCGGCTCCGGTCCGGTGGTGCTGGCTGCGATGCGCCGCCAGATCCCCGACCACGAGCGGCCGTTCCGCGTCCCCGGCGGCGACCTGATCCCCTTCCTGGGGCTCTACTCGGCGAATCTGATCGTCTACTGGGCCGGCTGGAACACCAACTGGAAGCTCTTCGCGACCATCGGTATCGGCTTCGTGCTGCTCGCGGTCCTCCAACTGACCGCCAGGGGCAGCAGCCCGCAGCTGGACTGGCGGGCGGGTGCGACCTGGGTGCTGCCCTGGCTCGCCGGCCTGGCCCTGACCAGCTGGGCGGGCGACTACGACGGCGGCCGCGGCTGGATAGGCCTCGGCTGGGGCTTCGTGGTCAACCTCGCACTGGCCGCGGTGGTCTACCTGCTGGCCCTGCGCACCCGCCTCCCCGAGGACCGGGTCCGGGCCCACATCGCCGAGGCCGTGGCGGAGGCCGGCCAGGAGCCCTGAGCCCGCCCGGCCTCGCACGCCAGCGTCGAGACCCGCGCCCGCTCCCGGCAGCCCGCCGCACACCAGCAGGGGCCGTCCGCTTCGGCGGACGGCCCCTGCTGGGTGTCGGTTTCTGACGCTCCGACGGTGGTGGGCGATACTGGGATCGAACCAGTGACCCCTTCGGTGTGAACGAAGTGCTCTCCCGCTGAGCTAATCGCCCGGGACGAGTGGAATGCTACAGGCGAACGCGCCCGGCGTTCAAACCACATCGCCGCGGTCGGCGGCGAGGCGGGCGAGCAGGCCGGTGCGGCCGCTGCGCATCATCAGGGCGTGGTTGGCGACGAAGAGCGGCCGGCCGGGGACGGCGAGGAGCCGCATCAGCGGCTTGCGGACGACGACCTCCTGCTCGAACAGCAGCCGCGTGCCAGGGCCGTTCGCGGTGACCGTCCAGCGGACCCGGCCCTCCAGGTCGCCGGTCATGGCGACTTCGAGGATCCGCTGGACGGGGTCCTGGCGGGTGGAGCGGGCGGTGACCACCAGGTCGTAGGGGAGGAGGGAGCGGAAGCGGAGCACCCCGCTCGTCTCGCAGGTCTGCCGGACCTCGCGGATCTGCGGCCACCACTGCGGGTAGCAGTCGGGGCGCTCCAGCAGCCGGTAGACCGCGTCCGGTTCGGCGTCGAGCCGCCACACGCTGCGGAACCGGTAGTGACTCCAGTCCATGGGCCCAGTGTGCGCGAACCGCCGGGCGGGCGGGGGGAAACGCCGAGGGTCCCGGAGACCGTCTGCACGGTCTCCGGGACCCTCGGTCCGGGTGGGCGATACTGGGATCGAACCAGTGACCCCTTCGGTGTGAACGAAGTGCTCTCCCGCTGAGCTAATCGCCCCGGCGTGCCGACCACTTTACCGCACCCCGGCGGGCCTCCCGACCAGGCAGGCGGCCGCCCGCGGTCAGCCGGCCCGCCACGGCGGCGTGAAGCCGTAGCTCGCCAGGTACCAGCTCGCCAGGCCGGCCAGCACGAGGACCACCGCCACGGTGATCAGCAGATTGCGCCGTCTGACCCGGGGGTCCATGGCGGACCTGGCGGCTTCGGTGACCTTGCGGCGGGTCCAGCGCAGCACCTTCTGCGCCCAGACGAACTCGGTCCCCCAGATCGCCATGCCGCCGAAGATGATCAGCCAGCCGGGCCCGGGCAGCGGCAGCAGGATCACCCCGCCGGCGATCACGGCGAGGCCGACCACGAAGATCCCGACCCGCCAGACGGCGTGCAGCGCGTGGGATCGCTGCACGAATCCGGGGGCCCGTGAACCGAGCCGTGAATCCTTGGCCACAGCTTGGTCGTCCTGGTCACTCTCCGCGATCATATATGCCAACGTACCGGACTTCACGGCGATCACCGAAATGGGCGTTCCGCCCTCCTCGCGACTAGTCCGGACGAGCTATCAGAAGCCGCACAAACTTCTCAGAGGGGTTTACAACGTCCTCGCAGGTGGCATGTCGATTTCGCCGACGTGCGAATCCCCGAGCGCACACTGAGCGAAAGGCCCTGGCGCTTATGAACACCACGGTCAGCTGCGAGCTGCACCTGCGCCTCGTTGTGTCGAGCGAATCCTCACTGCCTGTACCCGCAGGCTTGCGGTACGACACGGCCGATCCGTATGCCGTGCACGCCACCTTCCACACCGGAGCCGAAGAGACGGTCGAATGGGTGTTCGCCCGCGACCTGCTCGCCGAGGGTCTGCACCGGCCCACCGGCACCGGAGACGTCAGAGTCTGGCCGTCCCGCAGCCACGGTCAGGGCGTCGTGTGCATCGCCCTCAGCTCCCCGGAGGGCGAAGCACTGCTCGAAGCCCCGGCGCGGGCCCTGGAGTCCTTCCTCAAGCGGACGGACGCGGCGGTGCCGCCCGGCACCGAGCATCGTCACTTCGACCTCGACACCGAGCTCTCCCACATCCTCGCGGAGAGCTGAGCCCGGTCACCGACGTCCGGGGCCGTCCTACTCGGGGGGACAGCCCGGACACCCAAGGCAGCACAGGGCAGTGCCCGGCCGCCTGACACCGCAGGAACGAGAGCCGCCGCCATGGGACCCGCACCCCCACGGCGGCGGCTCCCGCGCGCTAGAGTCCTCGGAACGCAGCCGCTCGACGACGCCGGCAGGGAGCGTTCCGTGCTGATCAACCATGACACCAGGTGCGCGCTCGACAGTGTGGTCGACCTGATCAACACCGCACCCGCGATCGCGGGCCGCGAGGCGCTCGCCGAGGTCGCGGACCTGCGCGCCTTCGTGGAGCGCAACAAGGTGAGCGAGATAGGCAGGCTCGACCGGCACGACGTCACCGCGGTCCAGGCGGTACGCACCCGCTTCACCGAGGTCTTCGCCACCACCGACGACGCCACCGCCGCCACCCTGCTCAACGCGATGGTCGCCGAGGCCGGCACCACCCCCCGGCTCACCGACCACGACGGCTACGACTGGCACGTCCACTACTTCGCGCCGGGGGCGTCGCTGTCCGACCACCTCGCCGCCGACTGCGGGATGGCGCTGGCCTTCCTCATCGTGGCGGGCGAGCGGGAGCGGCTGCGGCGCTGCGACGCGCCGGACTGCCGGCACGCCTTCGTGGACCTGTCCAGGAACCGGTCGCGCCGCTACTGCGACAGCCGCACCTGCGGCAACCGGCTGCACGTCGCCGCCTACCGGGCCAGGCGCCGCGAAGCCGGTGAGACCGGCGAGACCGGCGCCGACGAGGCCGTCGCCGCTTCCTGACGGCTGCCGGCGAGGACCGGGCGGTCAGGACGGGGCGGTCAGACGAAGATCAGGTCGTAGGCCGCGCCCAGGCCCAGCAGGCTGCCGATCACCAGCAGGAAGAGCATCAGCGGGGGCTGGGACAGCGCGTAGAGGCATCCCTGCGGCTCGTCTGCCGGCGCGACGGCCGCCGGCGGCTCCAGGGCCTGCAGGGCCTCCAGCGGCACGGTGGCGGTCGTGGCGCGGGGCACCTCGGTGATCACCACCTCGGTGATCAGCACGCGGGCGGCGGCAGGCGCCGAGCGGGGGGCGGGGAGGACGTCGGAGGCGGTCGGTCCGGCACGGTCCGGCCGCGCAGCGGCGACACGGTCGCCGGTGGTGGGCAGCACACGATGATCTTCGCGCAGCGCGAGGGCGCCCGTGGCCCAACACGCGGACTCCCAACGGATCTTCCGCAATGCGGGCAGCACGCGTCCGACTGCTGGACAGCCGGGCCTGAGTGGCCCGGTGGATGTCCGATACGTGAGATGTGCCCCTTGGGTCCGGCACCTCTGCGGGGGCGGAGCCGACCGGTGTCCGACCTGTGGACGCGACGGTGGACGCGGAGTGCCGGCGGGCAAGGGTGTTCGAGCCGGCACCGGATCCGATGAGCCCGGCACCGGACCGCCCGGTCCTGCGCGTACCGCTGTCACACCCGGGGCTCAGATGCCGCGGCGCTTGAGGATCTCCTCGACGTCCGCGAAGTCCGACAGGCCGCTGTCCGAGCCGCCCCTGCGCTTGGCGGCCGCCGGGCGCCCCGCCGGTATCGCCGGGCTGGACGCGCCGGGCACCGCGGCGGGGGCCGCCCGGCGGCCGCCCTCGGGCAGCCGGGCCGAGATCAGCCGGGTGACGCCGTACAGCAGCGCGGCGACGGCGAGCACGCCGAAGCCCAGCCACACGGTGGGCTTCAGGACCAGGTCGGCGGCCCAGTGGCCGGTGGCGGTGCCGACCTTGCGGCCCAGCGTGACCAGGCCGGCCATCGCCAATCCGACCGGCACCAGGGAGAACGCGGCGATCCTGGTGGCCGCCAGGAAGCGCCGCCGGTAGGCGGTCAGCATCGCGATGGCCAGGCCGCCCGCGGACAGCGCGGCACATAGCGTGGTGGTCAGCATCCTGCGGCTCCCGTCGGTCGGTCCCCCTCATCGTGCCTCGGGCGGGGCGCGGAAAGCCATGGTGGGCGCGGAGGTTCAGGGGGATCTCGGGGGTGCCTCCTCCCCGGGTGGGAGACTGGGCCCATGGTTCCTCCCCCTCCCCCGGCCGCCAAGCGCGCCGTCCTCGACGTCTGGTGCGACCTCGAATGCCCCGACTGCCGCACCGCCCTCGACGACCTGCGGGCGCTGCGCGAACGCTACGGCGACGCGCTCGACATACAACTGCGGCACTTCCCGCTGCCCAAGCACGACTACGCCGTCGCGGCGGCGGAGGCGTATGAGGAGGCGTACGCGCAGGGCCGCGGGTGGGAGTACGGCGAGGCGGTCCTCGCCCGGGCCGAGGAGCTGAGCGCGGCGGGTGAGCCGCTGCTCGTCGACATCGCCCGCGAACTCGGCCTCGAAGCTGAGGAGTTCGACACCGCGCTGGTCGACGGGCGGCACTTGCTCGTCGTCGACGCGGACCTTGCCGAAGGCAAGGCGATCGGGGTGAGCGGTACGCCGACGTACGTCATCGGCGGCGAGCGCTTCGACGGCGGCCGCTCCCAGGAGGGCTTGCGCGCGCGCATCGAGTCGGCGGCGGACCAGCTCTTGGCTTAGCGCCGGCGGGGGTTGAGCGCGCGGTTCCCCGCGCCCCCGGGTGATTGCCACTTGCGGTGGCGCTGCTGCTTTCCCGCCGACCCGGCGGGGCGCGCAGTTCCCCGCGCCCCCGAAAAACGCTCACCCTCCGCGGCAGAAGGGCAGGCTCCTCCCCCTGGCGGAGGAGGAGCCGCGCCCGAAGGGGCGCGAGGAACCGCGCGACCGGCCCCCACCCAGCCGCGGACACAGCACGCCACCGCAGGTGGCAAGCCCCCTCGGGGGCGAGGTGGACAGCGCGGAAAGCCCGCCGCTAGGCGAGTGGCTTCCAGAGTTGGCGCATCGTCACCCGGTAGCCGAGGGAGGCGTAGAGGCGGAGGGCCACCGCGTTGGTGGTGAAGACGTTCAGGCCGACCGCGGTGGTGCCCGCCGCGTGGCAGGCGGCTTCGGCGGCGAGCATCAGGGTGCGGCCGTGTCCGTGGCCGCGGTGGGGGGCCGGGACCTCGACCGCCTGGACCCAGCCGGGGCCCGGGGCGGTGTGCAGCCAGAGGCGGCCGACGGTGCTGCCGTCGTGGTCGAGGGCGAGCAGCCGGCTGCCGGGGGCGGGGCTGCCGCCCGGGAGCGCCTGGGCGTAGGAGGCCGCCGCGTGGGACTCGGCGTGGGCGACGGGCACCCCCGCCGCGGTGAGGGCGGCGACGAAGTCGGCCCGCTGCCGGGCCAGCCACTCCGCCCTGTCCTGCGCACTGAGCTCGCGCAACGTGCTGCCGGGCGGCAGCTCGCGGGGGCCGGCGTCCGGCGGCAGGACCTTGTGCAGGGTGCGGTTGGTCTCGGTGTAGCCGAGCGCGGTGACCAGCCGCAACGCGTATTCCGCTTCGTCGGGCACCGACACGAGCACCCGGGTGCAGCCCCACTGCCGCAGCACTTCCTCGGCGGCGAGCGCCGCCACTGTGCCGCGGCCGCGGCGCCGGTCCGGCTCGTCGATGGTCAGCGTGTCGATCCGCCCGGGGCCGCCGTGCGGCTCCGCGTCGATCCGTACGCTGCCGACCGGCCGCCCGTTGACGCAGACCGTGTAGCCCCGCGTGCGCGCGCCGTCCTGCCCGCGCTGCTCGGGTCCCGCCGGTCTCAGGGTCGTCGTCATACGTCGCGCTCCCGGTTCGCCCCCCGCGGTGCCGTCGGCGGGGTGCGGCCGAGTCTACGGTTCCGCGCGCGTACCGCTACGGGTTCCGGTTCTCCGCGGAGCGGCCGGCGAAGACCTCCATGGCCTTGGCGGTCACCGGGCCCGGGGCGCCGGGCAGTTCACGGGCGTCGACCCGGGCGACGGCCTGCACGTCCCGCAGCGAGGAGGTCACGAAGACCTCCTCCGCTTCCGCCAGCACCTCGAAGGGCAGGTCCTCCTCCTCCGCGCCGGCCCATTCGACGACCAGCTCGCGGGTGATGCCGGCCAGGCAGCCGGACGACAGCGGCGGGGTGAGCAGCCGGCCGCCGAGGACGACGAAGATGTTGGAGCCGGTGCCCTCGCACAGCCGCCCCGTGGTGTTGGCGAAGATCGCCTCGGTGGCGCCCTGTTCGCGGGCGCGGGCGAGCGCGACGACGTTCTCGCCGTACGAGGTGGTCTTCAGGCCGGTGAGCGCGCCGCGCTCGTTGCGCGTCCACGGCACGGTGACGATCGCCGTGGGACCGGGGTGCGGGGTGGCCGTGCCGATCGCCACCACCAGCGTCGTACCGGCGTCGCCGCGGTCGGAGCCGAGCGGGGAGATGCCGCCGGTGTAGGTGATCCTGAGCCGGCCGTGCGGCATCGGGTTGGCCGCGAGCACCGCCTCGCAGGCGCGGGCCACCTCGTCCTGGTCGGGCTCCGGCAGGCCGAGGCCGAGCGCGGAGCGGGTCAGCCGCCTGAGGTGCCGGCTCAGCGCGAAAGCGTGCCCCCCGGTCGTCTTCAGCGTCTCGAAGACGCCGTCGCCGACGGTCAGCCCGTGGTCGAGCACCGACACCGTGGCGTCCGCGGTGTCCCGCAGTCCGCCGTCCACCCAGATCTTCACCGCAGTGTCCTTCCACTTGCCTCGTGTACGTCCGACGCTACCGCCAGCAGGCGCGCGGCCTTGAGTTCCGTCTCCGCCCATTCACCCGCGGGGTCGGAACCCCAGGTGATGCCGGCGCCGGTGCCGAACCGCAGTTCGGGGTCCCCGCCGGCGTCCCGGTCGATCCAGAAGGTGCGGATGCCGACCGCGAGGGCGGCGGTGCCGCGGTCGGCGTCGACCCAGCCGACGGCGCCGCAGTAGGGGCCGCGCGGCGCCGTCTCCAGTTCGCCGATGACGCGCAGGGCGGTGGATTTGGGCGCCCCGGTGACCGACCCCGGAGGGAAGGCGGCGGCGAGCAGCTGCGGCCAGCCGGCCTCGGGGCGCAGCTCGCCGCGGACGGTGGAGACCAGGTGCACCAGGCCGGGGTGCGCTTCGACCGCGCACAGCGCGGGCACGGTGACCGAGCCGGTGGCGCAGACCCGGCCGAGGTCGTTGCGCACCAGGTCGACGATCATCACGTTCTCGGCCTCGTCCTTGGGCAGGAAGGCGTCGACGGTCCGTGCGGTGCCCTTGATCGGGCGCGACTCGACGGTGCGGCCGTCCCGGCTGAGGAAGAGTTCGGGTGATGCGGTGGCGATCTCGACGCCGTGCGCGGGCAGCCGGATCGTTCCTGCGTAGGGCGCGGGGTTGCCGAGCGCGAGGGCCGCGCCGAGCGCGTCGATGTCGGGGTCGGTGCCGGCCGGCAGCGTTGCGGCCAGCACCCGGCAGAGGTTCACCTGGTAGACCTCGCCGGTGGCGATGCGCCGCCTGATCGTCCGGACCCCGGCTTCGTACGCCTGCCGGTCCATGGAGCTGGTCCAGGCGGCCGGGTGGGGTCCGCGCCAGCCGGCGGCCCTGGCCGCGGTCCCGGCGGCGTCCTGCGGCACACGGCGTACGTCGCCGAAGCGGGCGCAGACCGTACGGCCCTCGAAGTCCACAGCGACCGCCCAGAAGCCCGCCGAGTCGAGCGCTCCGGCGTCCGAGGTGACATCGCGCAGGTCGGAGGCGACAAGGGCGCCGAAACGGGCCATGGGGGCAAGATCGCGCACGGGGCTTCCCTGGACGGCTGGAGCGGGCAGGAGCCGAGTCTAGGCGGGGCAGGTCACGGGGGGTGGAGCGGCGCCCGGCACGTCAACTGCTCGTCATTGGCCCGGCACGCTGCGGAAACCGGTTTTTGAGCTGGCCCGGGGATCCGCTAGAGTTCAACCCGTCGCCCCGGAACGTGTTTCGAGGCACACCTGCGGACGTGGCTCAGTTGGTAGAGCATCACCTTGCCAAGGTGAGGGTCGCGAGTTCGAATCTCGTCGTCCGCTCGATGTGGGGGTTCCTCCGGGAGCCCGCGCTGTGTTGGTGGAGTGGCCGAGAGGCGAGGCAACGGCCTGCAAAGCCGTCTACACGGGTTCAAATCCCGTCTCCACCTCCAAGGACGATTAGCTCAGCGGGAGAGCGCTTCCCTGACACGGAAGAGGTCACTGGTTCAATCCCAGTATCGTCCACTGGATCCCACCGGATCCGAGTCCTGAGCAGGACGCCCGCGCGATTAGCTCAGCGGGAGAGCGCTTCCCTGACACGGAAGAGGTCACTGGTTCAATCCCAGTATCGCGCACGCATCACCGGCGCCCGGCGCGCCGCCCGAGGACGATTAGCTCAGCGGGAGAGCGCTTCCCTGACACGGAAGAGGTCACTGGTTCAATCCCAGTATCGTCCACGCAACCGGACACCCGAGGGCCGGAAGCTTCGCGCTTCCGGCCCTCGGCCGTGTCCGGAGTCAGGACGAGAAGAGCATGTGCCCGAAGCCGTGCCCGTGGCGCTTGTGGCCGTGGCCGTGCCCGTACTGCGGGGCGCCCCAGGCCGGGGCGGGCGACTGCGGGTAGCCGGGCTGGACGGGCGGGGCGGGGTAGGCCTGCGGCGGCGGGGCCGGCTGGCTCCACTTGCCTTCGAGCTGGGTCAGCGCCTCAAGCTCGCCGTAGTCGAGAAAGATGCCGCGGCAGTTGCCGCACTGCTCGATCTGGACGCCACTGCGGTTGTACGTCTGCATGTGGCCGTGACACTTGGGGCAGACCATCGTCGCCTCATCTCCTCGCGTTGGCAGATGAGTTCTACTCTAGTTGGGCGATCCGGGCGCAGGTGGCGACGAGTTCGGACTCCGCCTCGTCGAGCTCCCGGCCGTCCCTGGCCGCCTTGGCGACGCCGATCGCCGCGGTCTGCACGGCCAGCGCGCGGGCCGGGACGTCGAGTTGGGCCCACGGGTCGCCGCTCTCCGGTACGGCGGGCCCGCCGGCGGCGCGGTAGGCGGCCAGGAAGAGGGCCCAGGACTCCGGTGCGAGCAGCCCGGCGGCGAACCACATGGCAGGGCGGGCCAGGTCCCAGGCGGCCGGTCCGGTGCCCAGGTCGTCCACGTCGATCAGCAGCCAGTCGCCGTCCGGCGCGGGGTGCCTGACCAGCTGTCCCAGGTGCAGGTCGCCGTGGCAGAGCGCGGCGGGCCCGGGGTGGGGTGCCTCGTCCCTGGCCCAAGCGGGCAGCCGCCGCCAGGCCCGGCGCACGGTACGGGCCGCGGCCGAGTCGGCGACGCCGCGCAGCCGGGCGACGGCGAGGGCGGCCTTGGCCGGGCCGCGCATCGGCGGCAGCGGCCCGGGCAGCGCGGCCTCCGGCACGGTGTGCAGCCGGGCGAGCAGCACGGCCGCCTCGGCCCAGGGGGCGGCGGCCGGGTCGTGCCGGTCGACCGGCACGCCGTAGGGCCACGCGGTGACCGGCCGACCGCGCACCGCGGTGCCGTCCGCTGCGCCGTCCGGGGCCTGCGTGCCGTCCTCGGCGGCGGGCGCGGCGGGCGGCAGCGGCGCCAGCAGGATGCCGCGCAGCAGCGGATGGCCGGCCACCGCGATCCGTATGGCGAGCGCTGTGGCGTCCGTGCCGGGGGCGTGGGCCTTCGCGACGACGCCGCCGACCCTGACCACCGTCCCGTCGGGCCGGTCGGCCAGCACGGTGGTGGCGGCGGGCACGGTGGGCGGGGCGGCGACGGGGTCGGCCGCCCCGGCGGGGCGGTCGCCGCGCTGGACGCGGCGGGCCGCCGCGGCCGCGGCGGCGGCCAGCGCGGTGACCAGGGCGTCGTCGGCCGGCGGCCGGGCCGTACGGCGCACGGTCTGCGGGTCGATGCGGACCGTGCCGCTCGCCTGAGTGCCGGACTGCTCCCCCGTGGTCGTCATCGGGCCAGTCAAGCATCTGTCCGGCCGCCCGGCCCTTCGGGCAGCCGGACGGGGTCCGGACAGCGCAATGCCCGGGCGTCGAGTGACACCCGGGCAAACGCAGTCGTCCGCCGTACCCCCGTCCCCACGGGGTTCTACCGGTGAGTCCCTGGCCCGGACCGCTCTTCCAGGCCTGGCACGCCTCTCAGCGCCCCATCAGGCCGGCCACGGACGACGCTTGTGTGACCACCGCATCCACCCCTCCGAAGGCGTAGGCGAGCAGTGCGGCCAGCGGCAGCACCATGGCCGCCGCCACCAGCGGATGGCGGGTCCCGGGCCGCCCTCCGCCGCGCATGGCTCGTGCGGTGCGGGTCACCGTCTTCGCCATGCTCGCCATGTGCCTCTCCCTGAGGTCCTGAGGTCTGCTGTGTGGTCGCTCTGATGTGCAGTTGTGGGGCGGCGGGCGCTTGACCTCGGGGGGACGAGTGCTCCGCCCGCCGCTTGATCTCTACGTTAGGTGCGCGTCGGGCCCGGGTCGTCAGGCCCTGGTACCCCTTTGCAGGCCTCCCGGAGGATGACGGCGGCCGTCCCGGATACTCCCCTGGGTGGACGCCGCCGCCCGTGTCCCCAGGGTCATCCCTGAGCCGCCGGCAGCCGCCCGGCCTGCTCGTCGTCCCGCGGGATCGGCTGTTCGACCAGGGCGAGCACCCGGGTGGCCATGAAGCGGGCGGTGCGCACGACGGTGCCGCTGCGGGTGACTTCACTCACTTCCACCACCCCCCGGCGCACTGCCGTCTCGACCCGGCGGCCGGCCCGGGTGGCGATGACCTCATAGGTGCGGGTGGTGTCCCCCGCGTCGACGACTATTTCCACTCGATCACCTTTCACGGCGTCATTCCCCTTTGGCAGACGGACCGTTGGCGGATCGGGGCGCGGTAGTGACAGCCCGTCGGACGGGCCCCTCGCCACACCTCCAGGATCCCACCGGGCACTGACAATTCACGGCCCGTCGCCTGCGGGCCTTCACCGCGCGGCGGGACTTGAGTCCGTAAGCTGTGGGCGGCCGACCACCCGGCCGTCGGTGCAGGCACCGGAAGCAGCAGTGGGGTACTCGCCCACCGGAGGTAGGGGAACGGACATGGCGATGATGCGGCTCCGGCGCGAGGATCCGCGGGTCGTCGGCGCGTTCCGGCTGCACCGGCGGCTCGGCGCGGGCGGCATGGGCGTGGTCTACCTGGGCGCTGACAAGCGCGGCCAGCGGGTGGCGCTCAAGGTGATCAGGCCCGAGCTGGCCGAGGACCAGGAGTTCAGGTCGCGGTTCGCCCGCGAGGTCTCGGCGGCCCGCCGGATCCGCGGCGGCTGCACCGCCCGGCTGGTCGCGGCCGACCTGGAGGCCGACCGCCCCTGGTTCGCCACGCAGTACGTCCCCGGCCCCTCGCTGCACGACAAGGTCGCGGAGAACGGCGTGCTGGCCGCCGCCGAGGTCGCCTCGATCGGGGCGGCGCTCGCCGAGGGCCTGGTCGCGGTGCACGAGGCCGGTGTCGTCCACCGCGACCTCAAGCCCTCGAACATCCTGCTGTCGCCCAAGGGCCCGCGGATCATCGACTTCGGCATCGCCTGGGCCACCGGGGCGAGCACGCTGACCCACGTGGGGACCGCGGTCGGCTCGCCCGGCTTCCTCGCGCCCGAGCAGGTCCGGGGCGCGGCCGTCACGCCGGCCACCGACGTCTTCGCCTTCGGCGCCACGCTGGCGTATGCCGCGACCGCCGACTCCCCCTTCGGGCAGGGCAGTTCCGAGGTCATGCTCTACCGGGTGGTGCACGAGGAGCCCGACCTGGCCGGGGTGCCGGACGCGCTGGCGCCGCTGGTCCACGCGTGCCTGGCCAAGGATCCGGAGGAGCGGCCGAGCACGGTGCAGCTGTCGGAGCGGCTGGCCGAGATCGCCGCGCGCGAGGCACGCGGCATCGGGGCGCCGCGGCGCGAGGCGCTGCCGAAGACGGCGGGACCGCGGCCGGAGCGCCCGGTCGGGCGGCGGGCCGAGGAGTACGCTCAGCAGCGGACCCGGCGGACCGCGCAGGGCGCCGACCCGTCCGGCACCGGCGGCGGGCGGACCGCCTCCTCCCGCAGCCCCGCGGTGCCCCCGGCCCGGACGCCGGTGCGTACCGGCGGGGCGCGGCGGCCCGGCGCCCAGGCGCGGGGGCGGCGGCTGCTGCGGCAGCGGCTGGTGGTCTTCGTGATCGTCACGCTGCTGGCGGCGGTCTGCATCGCGGCCGTGCAGGGCTGCCACCGTTTCTCCCGGGGCACGGGCTCCCCCACCACGCCTTCGGTGGCCCCCCTGACCCCGGGCGTCCCGGGGCCCTGAGCCGGGCCGCACGGCTGTCCCGTCACCGGCTGCCCGGGGCGCGACCACGGAGCGGCCCGGGCGTCCCGGGGCCCTGAGCCGGGCCGCACACCGGCCGGCCGGGGCGCGGCCCCGGAGCGCGCGGCCGCCGCCCCACTT
Source organism: Streptomyces sp. NBC_01198 (assembly GCF_036010485.1). Classification (NCBI taxonomy): domain Bacteria; kingdom Bacillati; phylum Actinomycetota; class Actinomycetes; order Kitasatosporales; family Streptomycetaceae; genus Streptomyces; species Streptomyces sp. NBC_01198. Next base: position 6,707,685 of record NZ_CP108568.1, on the reverse strand, counting down.
GACCGCGGCGGCGAGGTCGAACACGCCTGCCACCCGGGCCTCCCGCCTGGCGAGTACGCCGGCGTAGCGGCCTGGCCACGCGTCGCCCTCTGCGAGCCGGCTGCCCGGGACCACCGCGTACCCGCCGAGGGCTGGCGGAGGAGGCGGCGGGTCGGTAAGTTACCAAGCGCTTGCTTAGGGCTCGACAGAGGAGGGCGCGCGGGTATGGGAAGCGTGAGCGCGGCGGATGTGCGGGGGCGGGTGCGGGTACTGCTCGCCGAGCACGACCCGGCCGGGACGGAGCCGCTGGAGTTCCTGCGGGCCCGCTTCGACGCGGGCCTTGCGTGGGTGCACTTTCCGGTGGGGCTCGGGGGGCTCGACGCGCCCCGCGCGCTGCAGGCGGACGTGACCGCCCGGCTGGCCGCCGCCGGCGCCCCGGACAACGACCCGCGCCGCATCGGCATCGGCCTGGGCATGGCCGCGCCGACCATCCTGGCGTACGGCACCGCCGAGCAGCAGGCCCGCTTCCTGCGGCCGCTGTGGACCGGCGAGGAGGTCTGGTGCCAGCTGTTCAGCGAGCCGGGTGCGGGCTCCGACCTGGCGGGCCTGCGCACCAGGGCGGTGCGCGACGGGGACGACTGGGTGGTGGACGGCCAGAAGGTGTGGACGTCCAGCGCCCACACCGCGCGCTGGGCGATCCTGATCGCCCGCACCGACCCGGACGTGCCCAAGCACCGCGGCATCACCTACTTCGTCTGCGACATGACCGACCCCGGCGTGGACGTCAGGCCACTGCGGCAGATCACCGGTGAGGCGGAGTTCAACGAGGTCTTCCTGACCGGCGTCAGGATCCCCGACGCGCACCGGCTGGGCGCGGTCGGCGACGGCTGGCGGGTGGCGCAGAGCACGCTGATGAACGAGCGGGTCGCGATCGGCGGCGGCTCCTCCGTGCCCCGGGAGAGCGGCATGATCGGCCCGGTGGCCGCGACCTGGCGGGAGCGCCCGCAGGTGCGCACCCCCGAACTGCACGACCGGCTGCTGCGGTTGTGGGTGGACTCCGAGGTGGCCCGGCTGACCGCGGAGCGGGTGCGCCAGCAAATGGCCGCGGGCGCGCCGGGCCCCGAGGGCTCGGGCCTGAAGCTGTCGCTGGCCCGGCTCAACCAGCAGCTCAGCGGCCTCGAAGTGGAGATGCTCGGCGAGCAGGGACTGCGCTACGGCGACTGGACGTTGGTCCGCCCCCGCAGCGTCGACTTCTACGGCCGCGACGCCGGCTACCGCTACCTGCGGGCGAAGGGCAACTCGATCGAGGGCGGTACGTCCGAGATCCTGCGCAACATCGTGGCCGAGCGGGTGCTCGGGCTGCCCGGGGAACCGCGCAACGACAAGGACGCCGCCTGGAAGGACCTGCCCCGATGACCACGCTGCCATCCCCCGCCATCCCCGACCTGCTCTACTCCGACGTGGAGGACGACCTGCGGGCCGCGGTCCGTTCGGTGCTCGCCGACCGCTGCGGCCCCGCCGCGGTGCTGGGCCGGATCGAGACCGCGGAGCCGTACGACCCGGCGCTGTGGCGGGTGCTGGCCGTGGAGCTCGGCCTCGCCGGGCTGCTGGTGCCGGAGAAGCTGGGCGGCCAGGGCGCCTCGGCCCGGGAGGCGGCCGTGGTGCTCGAGGAGCTGGGCGGCGCGGTCGCCCCCGTGCCCTTCCTGGGCAGCGCGGTGCTCGCCACCTCCGCGCTGCTGGCCTGCGACACCGCGGCCCCGGCGACGGCCGCGCTGCTCGGCCGCCTCGCGGCCGGCGAGGCCACGGCCGCGCTCGCCGTGCCGCTGTCGGCCGCGCCCGGCGACGGCTTCCCCGAAGGCGTACGCGCGGACGCCGGCGGGCGGCTGACGGGTGCGGTGACCAGCGTGGCGGACGCGCTGACCGCCGACGTCCTGGTCGTTCCCGCGCTCGGCCCGGAAGGGCCAGGCCTCTACGAAGTGGCCGCGGAGCAGGCGGTGGTGGAGCGGCCGGTGTCGTTGGACCTGACCCGCCCGCTGGCCGACCTGCGGCTTGAGGGCGCGGCGGGGCGGCTGCTCGCGGACGGCGAGGCGGCGGCCGCCGCCCTGGAGCGGGCGCTGCTGACCGGGGCGGGGCTGCTGGCGTCGGAGCAACTGGGGCTGGCCCAGTGGTGCCTGGACGAGACGGTCCGCTACCTCGGGCAGCGGCGGCAGTTCGGCCGGGCCGTCGGGTCGTTCCAGGCGCTCAAGCACCGGCTGGCCGACCTGTGGCTCGAAGTGGTCTCGGCGCGAGCCGCGGCACGCAACGCCGCCGGTGCGCTGGCGGGTTGGCCGTCGGATCCCGCCGAGGCGGCGCTGGCGGTGGCCGTGGCGCAGGCGTACCTGTCCCCCGTCGCGGTGCACGCGGCCGAGGAGGCGGTGCAGTTGCACGGCGGTATCGGCATGACCTGGGAGCACCCCGTGCACCTGTACCTCAAGCGCGCCAAGGCCGACGAGATCGCGCTCGGCACCGCCGGCCGGCACCGGCGGGCGCTGGCCGACCGGGTGGAGTTGCCGGCCGCCGGGTGAGCTCCTCCGCCGGGTCGGCTCACCCGCCGCCGGGGCCGCCTCCCGCGGCGACCGAGTAGAAGGCGACCGCCGCCGCCGCGCCCACGTTCAGCGAGTCGATGTCGTGCGACATCGGGATGCGGACCAGGGTGTCTGCGGCGGCGAGCGCCCGCGGGCTCAGGCCCGGGCCCTCGGCGCCCAACAGCAGCGCCAGCCGCGGGATCTCCCGCACGGCCAGGTCCGGCAGCGGCACCGCTCCGGCCGCCGGGGTGAGCGCGAGCAGCTGGAAGCCGGCCTCCTTCACCGTCCCGTACAGGTCGCGCGGCCACGCGGTGAGCCGGGCATAGGGCACCGAGAAGACCGCGCCCATCGAGACCTTCACCGAGCGGCGGTAGAGCGGGTCCGCGCAGTCCGGCGACAGCAGCACGGCGTCCATGCCGAGCGCGGCCGCGCTGCGGAAGATCGCCCCGATGTTGGTGTGGTCGTTGACCGCCTCCATGATCACCACGCGGCGGGCGCCGGCCAGCACGTCGCCGGCTTCCGGCAGCGCCTTGCGCTGCATCGCGGCGAGCGCGCCACGGTGGACGTGGTAGCCGGTGACGCGCTCGGCCAGCTCGTCGGTGACGACGTACACCGGTGCGGGCACCTCGTCGATCACGTCCCGCAGCGCGTCCACCCACTTCTCGGTGAGCAGCAGCGAGCGCATCGCGTAACCCGCCCGCAGGGCACGCCTGACGACCTTCTGGCCCTCGGCGATGAAGAGGCCCTCGGCCGGTTCGCGGCGGCGGCGCAGCTCCACGTCGGTCAGCGCGGTGTAGTCGCGCAGGCGCGGGTCGTCCGGGTCGCCGACGGCGACCGGCTCAGCCACCGTAGGGGCCGGTCACGCCCGGCCGGCCCACGGTCACGACGTCGCCGACGACGATGACGGCCGGCGGGCGCATGCCCTCCTCGGTGACCGTGCGCGCCACCGACGCCAAGGTGGCGTCCACCCGGCGCTGGGCGGCCGTGGTGCCCTCCTGGACCACCGCGACCGGGGTGCCGGCCTGGCGGCCGCCCGCGATCAGGGTCTCCGCGATCGCGCCGATCCGCTCCACGGCCATCAGCAGCACGAGGGTGCCGCGCATCCGGGCCAGCGCGGACCAGTCGACCAGCGAACGCGGGTCGTCCGGCGCGACATGGCCGCTGACCACGGTGAACTCATGGGCGACCCCCCGGTGCGTGACGGGGATGCCGGCCGCGCCCGGCACGCTGATCGAGCTGGAGATGCCCGGCACGACGGTCACCGCGATGCCCGCGGCGGCCAGCGCCTCCGCCTCCTCCATGCCGCGGCCGAAGACGTACGGGTCGCCGCCCTTGAGCCGCACGACGGCCTTGCCGGCCTTGGCGTGCTCGATCAGCGCGGCGTTGATGGCCTCCTGGGCCATCGCCCGGCCGTACGGGATCTTCGCCGCGTCGATCACCTCGACGTGCGGCGGGAGCTCGCCCAGCAGGTCGCGCGGGCCGAGCCGGTCGGCGATCACCACGTCCGCCTCGGCGAGCAGGCGCCGGCCGCGGACGGTGATCAGGTCCGGGTCGCCGGGGCCGCCGCCGACCAGCGCGACGCCGGCCGTACGCGCCCGGTGCTGCGGCGCCACCAGGCTGCCGTCCCGCAGCCCCTCGACGACCGCGTCCCGCACCGCGGCGGAGCGGCGCGGGTCCCTGCCGGTCAGTACGGCCACCGTCACGCCCTCGGTACGGCCGGTGGCCGGCGTCCACGCGGTCGCCGCGTCGGCGTCGTCGCTGCGGACGCACCAGACGCGGCGCTGCTCCGCCTCGGCGGATGCCGCCGCGTTCGCGGCCGGGTCGGTGGACGCGACCAGGACGTACCACGCCTCGGCCAGGTCGCCCGGGCGGTACGCCCGGCGCTCCCAGCGCAACTCGCCGGCGTCGGCCATCGCCTCGACCGACGCGGTCGCCTCCGGCGACACCACGATGATGTCCGCGCCCGCGGCCACCAGCGCGGGCAGGCGGCGCTGGGCGACCTGGCCGCCGCCGATCACCATGACCTGGCGGCCTTGCAGGCGCAAGCCGACGGGGTAGGCGGGGGGGTCGACGTCCTTCCGATCCATCCGGCTCGGGCTCCCTCTCGACGGTTTCCGATTGCTCGGCCTTGATCCTACGTTCCGCCCGGTCCGGTCCCCCGGGGGTCGGGGTGCGCCCCCGGGCGCCGGTTCGCTGCCGCGTGGCTGTGGCCTCGTCCCTGGCCCAGTCGTGGCTGGTCGCGCCGTTCCCCGCGCCCCTGGGTGGCTGCCACTTGCGGTGGGCCGTCGCCTCCCGCGCCGATGTGGCTGAGCGCGCAGTTCCCCGCGCCCCTGGGTGGCTGCCACCTGCGGTAGGCCGTCGCCTCCCGCGCCGTCGTAGCTTGGCGCGCCGTTCCTCGCGCCCCCAGGTGGCTGCCACCTGCGGTGGGCCGTCGGCCGCCGCGCCGTCGTGGTTGCGCGCGCGGTTCCTCGCGCCCCTGGGACGCTCACCCTCTCCCCCGGGGCTCGGGGGGCTGCGAATCGGTGAGCGGTGAGGGGCTAGGCCTTTTCTGTGACGCCCGCCGCGTCGAAGGTGGCGACCTCGTGCATCACGCGGGCGGCGCTTTGGACCAGGGGGAGGGCCAGTAGTGCGCCCGTGCCCTCGCCGAGGCGGAGGTCGAGGTCGACCAGGGGGCGCAGGCCGAGGGTGGTGAGGGCGGCCACGTGGCCCGGTTCGGCGCTGCGGTGGCCGGCGATGCAGGCCGCCAGCACCTCGGGGGCGATCGCGCGGGCGACGAGTGCCGCCGCACCCGCGCTGACGCCGTCGAGGATCACCGGCGTGCGGAGGGCCGCCGCGCCGAGCAGCAGGCCGACCATCGCGGCGTGTTCGAGGCCGCCGATCGCGGTGAGGACGGCGATCGGGTCGGCCGGGTCGGGCCGGTGCAGGTCGAGCGCGCGGCGGACGACCTCCACCTTGCGGGCGTGCATCTCGTCGTTGATGCCGGTGCCGCGGCCGGTGACCTCCGCCGGGTCGGCGCCGGTGTAGACGGCGATCAGGGCGGCCGACGTCGTGGTGTTGGCGATGCCCATCTCGCCGGTGAGCAGCGCCTTGTTGCCGGCGGCCACCAGATCGCGGGCGGTCTCGATGCCGACGTCGATGGCGCGCAGCGCCTCCTCGCGGGTCATCGCGGGGCCCGTGGTGAAGTCGGCGGTTCCGGCCCGTACCTTGCGCGGCAACAGCCCGGGGGTGCTGGGCAGTTCGGAGGCGACGCCGACGTCGATCACGCAGATCTCCGCGCCGACCTGGTTGGCGAAGGCGTTGCAGACCGCCCCGCCGCCGAGGAAGTTGGCGACCATCTGCGCGGTGACCTCCTGCGGCCACGCGGTGACGCCCTGGGCGTGCACCCCGTGGTCGCCGGCGAAGATCGCCACCGCCGCGGGTTCGGGAATGGGCGGCGGGCACTGCCGCGACAACCCGCTGAGCTGCGCGGAGATGATCTCCAGCATGCCCAGCGCGCCGGCCGGCTTGGTCATCCGCTTCTGGCGTTCCCACGCCTCGCCGAGCGCCTTGGCGTCCAGCGGGCGGATGCCGCGCAGCGTCTCCTCCAGCAGGTCGTGCGGCTCCTCGCCGGGCAGTGCCCGGTTGCCGTACTCCTCGTCGTGCACGACCCAGGACAGCGGGCGGCGCTGGGACCAGCCGGCCTGCATCAGCTCGGGCTCTTCCGGGAATTCGTCGACGTAGCCGACGCAGAGGTAGGCCACGACCTCCAGGTGCTCGGGCAGGCCGAGTTCGGCGACCATCTGGCGCTCGTCGAAGAAGCTGACCCAGCCGACGCCGAGTCCTTCCGCGCGGGCGGCCAGCCACAGGTTCTCCACCGCGAGGGCCGAGGAGTACGGCACCATCTGCGGCTGGGTGTGCCGCCCGAGGGTGTGCCGGCCGCCGCGGGTCGGGTCGGCGGTCACCACGATGTTCACGGGGGTGTCGAGGATCGCCTCGATCTTGAGCTCGCGGAACTGCCGGGCGCGGCCCTTCGGCAGGGACTTCGCGTACGCCTCGCGCTGGGCCGTCGCCAGCTCGTGCATCTTCTCGCGGGTCTTCTCCGAGCGGATCACCACGAAGTCCCACGGCTGCGAGTGCCCGACGCTGGGCGCGGTGTGCGCGGCCTCCAGGACGCGCAGCAGCACGTCGTGCGGGATCGGGTCGGAGCGGAAGCCGTTGCGGATGTCACGGCGCTCCCGGATGACCCGGTGCACCGCGTCGCGTACGGCGGGCTCGTAGGCCTCGGCGGGCTCCGACACCTCGGCCTCGGCTGCTCTGGCCTCTGCGCGGCGGGCCGCGCGGCGGCCGGTCGGCGGGGTGTCCGCTGCTGCCGCTTCCGCCTCGGTGTCGGCGGGCGTGCCGCCGTCCTCGGTCTGCGGCGGTGCGGCCGCGTGCGCGCGCGCTGCGCGCCTGACCGTACGGCCGTTGGGTACCGCGGTCGGCGGCGCCTGCGCGGCGGCGATGCCCTCGGCGGGCGTGCCGGCCGGCAGGGGCACCTCGGCGGGCACCGCGGCGGGCGGCTCGACGGTGCTCTCGACGGGGGGTTCGGCCACCGGCGGCGTCGGGGCGACGGCGAGCGCTTCCCCGGCAGGCGTCTCGGGGACGGCACTCTCGGGGACGGCACTCTCGGGGACGATCGGCGAAGGGACGCTCGGTGCGGGGACGCTCGGCAGGGGCGACGGCGAACCGGCGCCCTGGCTGTGGTCGTTGCCCGCGGCGGCCACCAGCGCGGCGAGGTTCGCGGTACCGGTCGCGGACACGAAGGCGTCGTCGCCCGCGGCGACCGGGTCGGCCGGGTCGCCGAAGGCCGGTCCCGACGGCGGGCTCGCCAGGTCGAGGCCGATCGGCGGCGGCGGGGCCACCGCCTGGAGGGCGCCAGCCAGTGCGGCCGCGGGGCCCGACAGGGCAGGCGCCGCCGGGTCCTGAGACGCGGGGGGGCCGGCGGTCTGGCCGGACTCCGCCACCGCCACCGCAGGCGCGGGCGGCGCGAAGGTGTCCGCCGGCACGGCGGGGTGGGCCGGCTGGTCGGCGCCGGACGCAGGGCTGACCGTATCGACGGCAGGAGGCACCGGCTCGGCGGCCGGCAACTCGTCGCCGGGCAGCGGCGGGCCCGCGGGCTCGCCGGCCGGGGCCGGCGGGGCCGGGTCGCCGGCGGACTCCGGCGGCAGCGGCGCGGGCGCCGGCGCGACCGGCTCAGCGGCCGGAGGCGCGGCCTGCGCCGGCGGGAAGGCCAGGATCGGCTCGGGCGCGTACTGCGCGGGCATCACGCTGTCGGCGTGCGGGATCAGCGACTGCTGGGAGGGGGTCTGCGCGGCGGGCCAGGCGCTGCCCGGGGCCGGCGTCGCCGGTTCCGCGGGCTCGCCCGGCTGCTGGGCGGGGATGCCGGCAAGGTCGTCCTGCGGCACGTCGAGGTATTCGGGACCCGAGGTCGGCGGCCCCTGGAGCCTGCCGGGCGGCGGGACGGGACCGCCGCCCTGGGCGGGGCCGCGGTCGGCCAGGGAGCGTACGGAGACGCCGCCGCTGGGCGTGTCGTGGACCGGCGGGCCCATGTGCAGCGGGCGGCGGGGCGCGGCGGGTGACGGCGCGTCAGCTACGGTGCCGTAGTCGGGCGCTGCCACGTCCGGCACCGGGGACGGCTGCGGCGGCACCGGCTGCGGGTCGCTCCAGGTGCCCTGCGGGCCCGGCATGAGCAGCACGTCGTCGTCATCGTCGAGCCCGGCGTCGGGAGAGGCGGGCTGGTCGAGGTAGGTGTAGGCGGGGGCGCCGAGTTCGGCGGGCGCCTCCGTGCCCCAGCCGGGGGCGGTGGCCTGCAGTGCGCCGAGTGCGTCGGTGTGCGGCTGCGGAGCCGCGTCACCGACCGCGTTCTCCGGCAGCCCCTCGCCGGGGATCTGACCGGTGTCCGTCATGCGTGCCCCTCGCCCATCGGTTTCGCTCCTTCCAGCCGCTGCACCGCGCGCAACCCACCCCCCACGGACTCCAACGAGCGTGCATGGGATGCGGCACGTCGGCCGCGGGACGCCGGAGGTTTCGACGGCCCGTCAACGCACGACGACGGCACAACGATCCGTCAGCCTACCCCCCGGGGCACCGGCGGCCGTGCCGAAGTCCGCACCTCGGGACGTATCTCACACGGCCTGCCGCGACGGCGCTCCGACGTGCGCGAACACCGCCGGGCGCGACTCTTTGATCATGGACAGGTCAGTGCCGGGTGCCGCACAGCACGAAGTCGTACGAGCGGTCCCGCTCGTCCCACCCGGCGTCCAGCGCGACGGACTGGAGCAACATGCGTTCGACGGTGTAACCGCCCTCGGTGAGCGCCCTGTCGACCGCTTCCGCGCCGTCCCTGGTGGCCGCCGCGGCGACGATCCGCTCGGGGCGGCGGGCGGCGCAGGCGGCGACCACGGCGGCGTCCGCGCAGCCGATCCTGACGACGTCGGGTTCCGGCAGGTCCTCCAGTGCCTGCGGGGCGGTGCCGTGCACGACCTGGAGTTGGACGCCGCTGCGGCGGGCGGTGGCGGCTATCCAGTCGCAGGCGTCGGCGTTGCTGTCGACGGCGATGACGGCGGCGCCGAAGCGCGCGGCCTCCACCGAGACCGCGCCGTCGGCGGCGCCGATGTCCCACAGCAGGTCACCGGTTCGCGGGCCGAGCCGGGCGAGTTGGACGGCGCGGACCCCGGCCGGGACGTGGCCGCCGTAGTCGGCGGCGGGAAGTGCCCAGCCGCGTACGGGTCCGGGGAAGCCGGGGTCGCGGCCGGCGATCCAGCCGCCGCCGTCCGGCCTGGTGGTGCCGACCGACGGCAGCGAGGCGGCGCCCAGGCCGGCGATCCCGGGGATGGCCGAGGTGCCGCCGACGACGAGCACGACGTTGGGGTCGCGCCATATGTGGTCGGCGACCTTGTCCGAGGTCAGGATGGTGATCTGCTCCTGCTCGGTGCCGAGCGCCTCGCAGATGACGAAGGTGCGGTGCACCCCGGTGAGCAGCAGCGCCACTTCCGCGGGGCCCGCGCCGGGCGCGGTGAGGACCGCGACCTTGGGGTAGGAGCGGCAGACGTTGACCGCGCGGCGCAGGGTGCGGCTGGTGGCGACGACCACCCGGGCGTCGTCCCAGGGCATGCCGGCCCGGGCGAAGGCCCGGGCGACGGCGGAGACGCCGGGGATGACCTCGACCTCCAGGCCGTGTTCCGGGTGGCGCAGGGCGCGGACCACGCCGAAGAAGCCGGGGTCGCCGTCGGCGAGTACGACGGCGGTGCCGCGGTGCCCGGCGATGCGGCGGGCGGCGATGTCGATGCTGCCGAGCACGATGTGCTCAGCCTGCGCGGGGACGTAGGGCAGGGCCAGGTGCTGCCGGGTGCCTGCCACGAGGGTGGCGGCGTCCAGTGCGGCACGGGCGGCTTCCGACGGGGGTGAGCCGTCCCATCCGATCACGGTGACCCGGTCGGCCATCGTTGTCTGCCCTCCATGCCGTGGGTCGCTGGGGTCCCGGTGGAGCCCTCGCGGCGGGGGCGGAGGGAAGGCCCGGGTGAGAACCCTAACCCGGCAGCGTGTACGACGGTGTGCCGAGTGCGGAGCGTATGTGCGAACGCCCGGTTGCGGGGCGTTCGGCGCTGGTCAACGGCGGTGGGCGGCCGCGCTGTAGCCGGCGTAGTCGCGGTAGGCGGCGTATCCGGTGTCGTAGCCGTCACCCACGGCGGAACGGGCCGCAGGGTCGTCGGGATCGTCGGCGTCGTCCACGTCCTCGGGGAGCAGACTCCACACCAGCAGATCGGTGCGGGTCTCGGCCCAGCGGCCCTGCGGTTCGTCGTCGGGGCGGCTGCGGATGATCCCGGCGTTGCGCAGGACGCCTTCGCTGATGCAGCCGACCTTCTGCGCGACCTGCTGCGAGGCGGTGTTGTCCGCGGCGGTGCGCACCTCGACGCGTTCGAAGCCCTGGGTGCCGAACAGCCAGCGGACCACCGCGAGCACCGATTCGCCGGCGTATCCCTCGCCGCGCGCCCAGGAGGCGGTCAGGTAGCCGATCTCGGTGCCGCGGATCCGCCAGTCGGTGTTCTGCAGTTGAACGGTGCCGACCAGCCGCTGGGTGAGCAGTTCGGTCACCGCGAGCACCAGGCCGCGGCCGCTGCGCCGTTCCGCCGGGCCCGTGGTGGTCACGAACGTCCGCGCGGAGGACTCGGTGTACGGATACGGCACACCGGTCCACGCCGTCACCAGATCGTCGTTCATCATCTCCACGAGCTCGGGGATGTCGGCCTCGTCGTACGGGCGCAGCACCAGCCGCTCCGTACTGAGTGAGATGTCCGGAAAGGTGGAGGTCATTCACTGCTCCGTAACCAGGGCATGGGTGGATTGCACAGCATGCAGCATCGCGCGCGGCATCCGCCGGGCAGGGTCGCCGCGGGCGGCCGCGGGCGCACCGAGCGGCGAACGCCCTTCCAGAGTAGGGCGGATGCCGGTCAGGGCGGGTATCCGTGGACGCCATCCGATCCTGCTACCGTCAGCCCGCGTGACGGTGCACCACGCAGCAGGAGTCGGTTATCAGCGGGCCGCGGGGGTCTACGAGCGCTCCCGGCCCTCCTATCCGCTCGCCGCGCTCGCCGCGCTCGCCGACGCGCTGCCGCTTGAGGCGGGCCGTACGGTGGTCGATCTCGGCGCGGGGACCGGCAAGTTCACCCGGCTGCTGGCGCTGACCGGCGCCGAGGTGCTCGCGGTGGAGCCGGTCGCGGAGATGCGCGAGACGCTGGCGGAACTGCTGCCCGGGGTGGCGGTGACCGCGGGCACCGCCGAGGCGACCGGGCTGCCCGACGGTTGTGCGGACGCGGTGGTCGCCGCCCAGTCCTGGCACTGGTTCGAGGAGGGGGCGGCGCTGGCGGAGGTGGAGCGGCTGCTGCGTCCGGCCGGCGCGCTGGCGCTGGTGTGGAACACCTACGACACCTCGGTGCCGTGGGTGCGGGACTTCCAGGACATCTACTTCCGGCTGGCGCCGAGCGACCTGCCGAGCCCGCCACTGACCTCGGCGCTGGGCGACGCCGGTCCGGGCGGCGGCTGGCGCAAGGCGTTCGAGGCGCGGACGGCGGGCTGGGGCGAGATGTCGGAGCGGCACTGGCCGAACCCGTACTCGACGACGGTGGCCGACGTGGTGGAGCGGATGATGTCGTCCAGCCACATCGCGGTGCTCGACCCGGACGCGCAGGCCCGGGTGCGCGCCGAGGTCGAGGCGGTGCTCGGCGCGCACGACGCGACCCGGGTCAGCGGGGCGATCGAGATGCCGTACACCACGGACGTCTACTGGGTGCGGCGCGGCTGACGCCGGTGCGGGACGCGGGCGCCCGCCGCCGGGGCCGGCGGACGGGGTGTCCCCGGCCTGGTCACTCGGTCACCGCCACCGGTGCCCGGGCGGGCTCGGCGATGTCGACCTGGAGGCCCTGCTCGCGCAGGAAGCCGATGGGGACGACGTTGTCCTCGAAGCAGCCGGGCAGTTCGATCCGCATCCGGCCGATCTGCCGGCCGTCGTAGGTCTCCATGGCGGCGCCCAGGATGGACACGTCGACGTTGTAGGTGCGGGCCAGCTGGGAGATGATCGGCCGGGTCACGCTCTCGCCGTGGAAGGTGAGGTCGACGACGGTGCGGTCCGGGCCGGAGGCCAGGCCGCCGATCGGGAAGAGCTCGTCTGCCAGTGCGGCGACCTCGCGGTCGCGGGGGCGGGAGGCGTTGCGCAGGTCGGTGGTGGTGATCACAGGCGTGTCCATCGTGGTCGGGCGGGCGGCGCGGGCCGTCGCACCAGGCGTGTGCGGGGGAAGCGTGGGGCGGGGCTGTGTCCGTACATCGCTTCGGATCTCGGCGGCGCGACGCGGCGCTGCACCGGGGTGGTGACGCGGGGCACGGCGGTCCGGGTGGGACCTGCCGCTCAGGGCCTCGGGTCAGGCACGCATTCGACACATACGACGGACACCGGGCGTGGTCGCCTCGGTCGCGCGGATGCGGCGGTTCGTCGTGGTCATGGATCCCAGTAAAGCAGACATCCCGCCCGGTTCCGAAATCCGGCAGGACCGTCCACCATGCGGACGCCACTGTCGTCACGGCGGCCGCGGGATCAGGGCCGCAGCCGGTGCGGCGGCCGGGGGCGGGGGTGGCGGACCGGCGGCCGGGGGCCCGTAATAAAGTCGGCGCATGCTCGACGCGGTCACCCTCACGGTCACGGTCACAGCGCTGCTGCTCGCGGCGTGGTGCGCCTTCGCCGCGTATCGTGACGAACCGACCAACGACCACCACTTCATCGGCATGGCGGTGGTGACGCTCGCGGCGCTGGTGCAGCTGGTGGTGTCGCTGGTGCGGCTCGGGCACGGCGACCGGCCGGACCACGGGGTGGCCGTCTTCGTCGGCTATCTGGTCGGCGCGGCCTGCACGATCCCGGCGGCGGCCTTCATGTCGCTGGCCGAGCGCAGCCGCTGGGGTTCGGCGATCGTGGCGGCCGGCGGGGTGATCCTGGCCGTGCTTGAACTGCGGCTGCACGAGATCTGGGGAGCCGGACATGGCTGAGGACCGCACCACGGACGGCACGGAGGACACGGCGATGGCACAGCAGCAGACACCGGCGCAGGCGGCTGCCGCTGCGGGGACATCCGCCCCGGCCGGCGGCCGGCCGCTCGGGCAGGGGCCCGGACGGCTGCTGCTGTGGTTCTACGGCGTCTTCACGGTGGCCGCGCTGTCCCGCTCGATCGTGCAGATCAGCACCAAGTTCAGCGACGCGCCCCTCGCCTACGTGCTCTCCCTGGCCGCCGGCGTCGTCTACGCGGTGATCACCGTCGCGCTGTGGCGGGGCGGCGACCAGGCACGCAAGGTCGCGCTGGTGTCCTGCTCGGCGGAACTGCTCGGGGTGATCGCGGTCGGCGTGCTGACGGTGGCGGACTCCTCGGCCTTCCCGGACGCGACGGTCTGGTCGGACTTCGGCGTCGGCTACGTCTTCCTGCCGCTGATCCTGCCGGTCATGGGCCTGCTGTGGCTGCGCAGGGCGGGACAGCCGGAACGCGGCACCGCGGAGGGTGCCGCGCCCCGGCCGTGACGCCCGGGCCGCGAGGCTCAGGCCCCGACGGTCACGCCCTGGTCCGCAGGACGTGGAGGTCGGGCCGGGCCGCTCACGCGGTGGCGGCGTAGCGGGTGGTCTCCGCGGACTTCTCCATGGTGACCAGGCTCAGCCTGCGGCTGACCGGCTCGGCGACGCCGACCTGCTCGTAACCGAGCTTGCGGTACATCCGCAGGTTGACCTCGCTGCGGTGGCCGGTGAACAGCCGGTACCGCTTGGCCTCCGCCTCGGCCGCGAGCCGGTCCTCGACGGCGTGCAGCAGCCGTCCGCCGAGGCCGTGCCGCTGCAGGCGCGGATGGACGATGAGCTTGCCGATCCTGGCGGTGCCGTCATCGTCGACGACCCCGCGCACCGAACCGACGACCTCCTGGCCGAGACGTGCCACCAGCACGCACCCCTCGGACAGTTCGGCACGCAGATGGTCCAGGGTCTGGGTCAGCGGTTCGATGCCGTAGTCGCCGTAGAGCTCGGCTTCGCTTTGATAGCAGAGGTATTGGAGTTTCAGGATCTTCTCGGCGTCGCTCGACTCCGCCGTAGAGATGGTCACGCTCATGCCCATGCGCGCAGGCCTCCCCTTCGAATCCGTCCGGGCAGCTTGAGGGTGAGGTGTGCCCGGGACGCGTGCCTGACCGGAGTTGGTGCGGGTGTGCGCCGCCTCCGTGGCGCCGATGATCGCACATGCCTTCCGGTCGGGTACCGCCTGCGCGCTACCCGTGCCAGACCTGTTCCGGCGTGCCGAAGGTGCCCACCGCCGCTGACTGTTTACCGTGCATTACCCCGTCCCACCGGGGATCCAACCCTCGAATTCAGCACGGATCGCAGACATCCCAGGCACCGCGAGCGCAGCGGGCCGACGCTGCCCTGTGAGATTCCCAACTCCCGCGAGATCTCGTGGTAGGTGGGGTCGGCACCGGACAGCAGCGCCCGCACCAGTTGCGGGCAGCGTCCCGGCAGCGCGCGGACCGCCGCCAGCACCGCGTGCCGGGTGTCGGCGGCGATCACCTGGTCCTCGATGTCCCGCGCGCCCTGCGGCGATCGGGGCGGCGGTCCGGCGTCCTGGTCGGCGTAGGGCCGCTCGCGTCGGGTGCGTACGTCGGGGCCGAGCGCCTCGGCGCGGACCGCGGCCCGCGTCCAGCCGGCCGGGTCGGCGGGCGGCCCGTCGCGTTCCAGCAGCCGCAGCCACACGGCCTGTTCGAGGTCGGCGGCCTCGATGCCGGTACCGGGCAGGGCGTAGGCAGCGGCCTCCGCGGCCAGCAGCGAGGCGTAACCGGCGGGCAGCGTGGCGGTGTCCATGGGTATCTGCATAGGCGCAGGCCGCGCCGGGAGGTTGCCCGGCGCGGCCGTATGTCACCTCATGGAGTGCACGGCGACCGCCAGGTTCACGCGGGCAGCCGTGTCAGGCGGGCGCCCGCCTCACGAGGCCCAGTAGTCCTCGCGGGCCAGCACCGCGGTGTCGGCGTTGTCCGT
Organism: Streptomyces sp. NBC_01198; assembly: GCF_036010485.1. Classification (NCBI taxonomy): domain Bacteria; kingdom Bacillati; phylum Actinomycetota; class Actinomycetes; order Kitasatosporales; family Streptomycetaceae; genus Streptomyces; species Streptomyces sp. NBC_01198. The sequence goes on along the minus strand of NZ_CP108568.1, from coordinate 6,692,580 downwards.
GAACAGGCCGTCGATACCGGTGGCGAACCAGGTCCTGAACGCGGCCAGCGGGTCGCCGTAGGCGTTCGGGTCGGTGCCGACCTGGAAGTCGGCCGGCAGGAACTGGTTCTCGTTGCGCGCGGTGAAGGGGTGCAGGACCAGGCCCGCCCGGTGCGCGTCCCTGACCACGGCGGTCGGTTCGAGGAGCTTGCCGGACGCGTCGCGCGGGATGATCACGTCGGTGGTCGGGCCGATGCCCTGCGCGAAGCCGGCGATCCAGCGCAGGCCCGCCGGGGTGACCAGGTCGGCCACCGTCCGCTTGTCGCCGGACACGACGAAGTCCCAGGGCTGCGAGGTCAGACCGTTGAGCAGGAAGATCTTGCTCGCGGTGGCGCCGAGCCGGCCGAGCCGCTGCAGGCTCTGCGCCTCGAAGGACTGCAGGAACTGCGGGGCGTCGGCGCGGTGCCTGCCGTACGGCTTGAGCAGCGTCACCAGCCGCTCCTCCAGCGGCAGGCCGATGCCGCGGAAGTAGGTGGGGTGCTTGGTCTCGGTGTGCAGCCAGACCGGCTTGCCGCGCTTGCGGCCCTCCTGCTCCGCCCACTCCAGCACCTCGGCGAAGGTGGGGATGTCCCAGCGGCCGTTGTAGATCGCGTTGTGCGGCCGGACGGCGGGCAGCCGTTCGACGGCACGCAGCCGCTTGAGCTCGGCGAGGGTGAAGTCCTCGGTGAACCATCCGGTGGTGGCGGTGCCGTCGATGGTCCTGGTGGTCCTGCGCCCGGCGAACTCCGGGTGGTCGGCGACGTCGGTGGTGCCGCCGATCTCGGGCTCGTGGCGGCACACCAGGTGGCCGTCCCTGGTGGGCACGACGTCCTGCTCGACGACGTCCGCGCCGATCGCCAGTCCGTACTCGTACGATCCGAAGGTGTGTTCGGGGCGGTAGCCGGCGCTGCCGCGGTGGCCGACGATGGTCGGCACCGGCAGCCGGGGCGCGCCGCCGTGTCCCCTGCCCGCGCTGCCGGCCGGGGACTGCGCCTGCGCCGCGCCGGCGGTGCCGATCACCGCGCCGCCCGCGCCCAGAGCCGCCGCGGACAGCAGGGCGCGCCTGCCGGGGCCGGTCTTGTGCTGGTCATCCGTCATGCGCGCATCGTGCCGTGAAGAGCTTGCGCGCGCCCGACGAAAGCCGGAACACAGGCGTAACCCAGGTCAACACCACGTGCCGTTTCCGTGAACCCGACGTGCGGGAGCGCCCCTCGCAGAAGTATCGTCCTCGTGTACGTACGGGCCGGTAGGTCCGGCCGCCCCACCGCGTGAACCGGAGGAATGCGTTGTCCCGCAGCGTGCTCAAGGCGATTCTCGGACTGCTGATGCGGGTCCTGTACCGCCCCCGGGTCGAGGGCCTCGCGAACATCCCTGGCGACGGGCCGGTGATCGTGGCGGGCAATCACGTCACCTTCGTCGATTCGCTGTTCCTGTCCCTGGTGGTGGAACGGCAGGTCTACTTCATCGGCAAGGACGAGTACGTCACGGGCAAGGGCGTCAAGGGCCGGCTGATGGCCTGGTTCTTCACCACCTGCGGCATGATCCCGGTGGACCGGGACGGCGGGCACGGCGGGGTGGCGGCGCTGATGACCGGCCGCAGGGTGCTGGAGGCGGGCCGGATCTTCGGCATCTACCCCGAGGGCACCCGCTCCCCCGACGGCCGTCTCTACCGCGGCCGTACCGGCGTCGCCCGGCTGGCCCTGATGACCGGCGCCCCGGTCGTGCCGTTCGCGATGGTGGGCACCGACAAGGTGCAGCCCGGCGGTTCCGGCATGCTGCGGATCGCCCCGGTCACCATCCGCTTCGGCACCCCGCTGGACTTCGCGCGCTACGAGGGCATGGACCGCGACCGCTACGTGCTGCGGGCCGTCACCGACGAGGTGATGAGCCAGGTGATGCGGCTCGGCGGCCAGGAGTACGTGGACATCTACGCGACGAAGGCCAAGGCCGCCTGACGCCACCCGTACGGACGTGCCCGTCCCCCGTACGGTTCAGCGTGCGCTGCTGGTGCCCTTCGACTCGGCCGCGAAGTCCATCGACGACCCGGGCGGCAGGAAGGTGTGCGCGGCGTCCGGCACCACCTCCATCGGCACCCTCAGGAGGCTGAGGAAGCACCCGGTGGTGGCGGTCGGCGTCAAGGCAAGGACTGGACGGACTGCCTGATGCTGGTGCAGCTGGGCCGGGTGGACGCGGTCTCCACCGACGGCACGACCTTCGGGCCGCCTCCCGCCGCCTACCGGGACTGAGCCCCGGCGGCGGCCGCCGCTACCTCCCGGCGCCCGCCCACTCGTGCTGGACCGCCAGGTCCGCCTTGACCTCGGCGAGCTGGACGGCGACCGCGCTCGGCGCCGTCCCGCCGCGGCCGCTGCGGGAGGCCAGCGCGCCCGCCACGTTCAGCACACCGCGGACCTCGGGCGTCAGGTGCTCGGAGATCTTGCCGAACTGCTCGTCGGACAGCTCGTGCAGCTCGATGCCCTCGGCCTCGCAGACCTTGACGCACTCGCCCGCGACCTCGTGCGCGACCCGGAACGGCACGCCCTGCTTGACCAGCCACTCGGCGATGTCGGTGGCCAGCGAGAAACCGGCGGGCGCCAGTTCGGCCAGCCGTTCGGTGTGCACCGTCAGGGTGGCCATCATCCCGGTGAACGCCGGGAGCAGGACCTCCAGCTGGTCGCAGGAGTCGAAGACCGGCTCCTTGTCCTCCTGGAGGTCCCGGTTGTACGCCAGCGGCAGCGCCTTGAGGGTGGCCATCAGCCCGGTGAGGTTGCCGATCAGCCGCCCGGACTTGCCGCGGGCCAGTTCGGCGATGTCCGGGTTCTTCTTCTGCGGCATGATCGACGAGCCGGTGGAGAAGGCGTCGTGGAGGGTCACAAAGGAGAATTCCTTGGTGTTCCAGATGATCACCTCTTCGGCGATCCGCGACAGGTTGACGCCGATCATCGCGGTGATGAAGGCGAACTCGGCCACGAAGTCCCGCGAGGCGGTGCCGTCGATGGAGTTGCCGGCCGAGCCGTGCTCGAAGCCCAGGTCGCGGGCGACGGCCTCGGGGTCAAGGCCGAGCGAGGAGCCGGCCAGCGCGCCGGAGCCGTACGGCGAGACGGCGGTGCGCTCGTCCCACTGGCGCAGCCGCTCCGCGTCCCGGGACAGCGACTGGACGTGCGCCAGCATGTGGTGCGCGAACAGCACCGGCTGGGCGTGCTGGAGGTGGGTGCGGCCCGGCATCGCGGCGGCCGGGTGGGCCTCGGCGAGGCCGACCAGCGCGTCCTGCAGGTCGGCGACCAGGCCGCCGATGACGCGGGCGTGGTCGCGCAGGTACATCCGGAAGAGGGTGGCGATCTGGTCGTTGCGCGACCGCCCCGCCCGCAGCTTGCCGCCGAGGTCGGCGCCGAGCCGCTCCACCAGGCCGCGTTCCAGCGCGGTGTGCACGTCCTCGTCGGCGATGGTGCCGGTGAAGTCGCCGGCGGCCACGTCGGCTTCGAGCGTGTCGAGTCCGGCGATCATCCGGTCGAGCTCGTCGGCGGTCAGCAGTTCGGCCCGGTAGAGGGCGCGGGCGTGCGCGCGGGACCCGGCGATGTCGTAGGGCGCGAGCCGGAAGTCGAAGTGCACGGAGGCGGACAGCCGCTCGAGGGCGGCCGACGGTCCGTCGGCGAACCGGCCGCCCCAGAGCTTGGCGCCCTGCCGCTGGTCGGTCACTGCGCCAGGTCCCGCTTGGCGGCGATCTTGCTGGACATGCCGAAGATCTCGATGAAGCCCTTCGACAGCGACTGGTCGAAGGTGTCGCCGGTGTCGTAGGTCGCCAGGTTGAAGTCGTACAGCGACTCGCCGGACTTCCGGCCGTTGACGACGGCCCTGCCGCCCTGCAGGACCATCCGGATCTCGCCGGTGACGTGCTCGTTGGCCTCGGTGATGAAACCGTCCAGCGCCCGCTTGAGCGGCGAGAACCACAGGCCGTCGTAGACCAGCTCGCCCCAGCGCTGCTCGACCTGCCGCTTGTAGCGGGCGAGCTCCCGCTCGACGGTCACGCTCTCCAGCTCCTGGTGCGCGGTGATCAGCGCGATGGCGCCGGGGGCCTCGTAGATCTCCCGGGACTTGATGCCGACCAGCCGGTCCTCGACCATGTCGATCCGGCCGATGCCCTGGGCGCCGGCCCGCACGTTGAGCTGCTGGATCGCCTCCAGGACGGTCACTTCCCGGCCGTCGACCGCGACCGGGACGCCCTTGTGGAAGCTGATGACGACCTCGTCGGCCTCCCGCGGGGTCGCCGGGTTCTGGGTGTACTCGTAGACGTCCTCGATCGGCGCGTTCCAGATGTCCTCGAGGAAGCCGGTCTCGACGGCCCGCCCGAAGACGTTCTGGTCGATCGAGTACGGCGACTTCTTGGTGGTGGCGATCGGCAGGTTGTTGGCCTCGCAGAAGGCGATGGCCTTGTCCCGGGTCATCGCGTAGTCGCGGACCGGGGCGATGCAGCGCAGCTCGGGGGCGAGCGAGGAGATGCCGGCCTCGAAGCGGACCTGGTCGTTGCCCTTGCCGGTGCAGCCGTGGGCGACGGTGTCGGCGCCGTGCTTGCGGGCGGCGGCGACCAGGTGCTTGACGATGGCCGGCCGGGACAGCGCGGAGACCAGCGGGTAGCGGTCCATGTAGAGCGCGTTGGCCCGGATCGCCGGCAGGCAGTATTCGTCGGCGAACTCGTCCTTGGCGTCCGCGACCTCGGCCTCGACGGCGCCGCACGCGATGGCGCGCTTGCGGATGACGTCCAGGTCCTCGCCGCCCTGGCCGACGTCCACGGCCACGGCGATGACCTCCGCGCCGGTCTCCTCGGCGATCCAGCCGATGGCGACGGAGGTGTCAAGGCCGCCTGAGTAGGCGAGTACGACGCGCTCGGTCACGGGTCTCTCCTTACGGTGCATACGCTGATAGGTATAAGTATGCACTCCACCGTATGATTGGTCAAAGCCACAGGTCAGCGTGTCCTGCGGGGGGTATGTGGAGTGTCCTGCGGGGGTCCGCGGCGCGCTGCCGCGGGAGGGGTGGTGCGGGAGTGGCTAGACCTCGCCCTGGGCGA